>JANPMI010000231.1:0-17187 GCA_031422725.1 Chitinophagaceae bacterium
TATGAACGAAAAGTTAGAATGGATGAACGGGGTGAATAAAATTTATACCACCCTTGCACAGGATGTATTGTATAAAGATCCGATGAATAATTGCATCTTCCTTGACAACCATGATATGGACAGGGTGTTCTCCGTAATAGATGAAGACTGGAAGAAAATGAAAATGGGTTTTAACTGGTTGCTTACTTTAAGAGGCATTCCACAAATTTATTACGGTACAGAAGTATTGATGAAAAATAAAAAAGTAAATACAGATGCTACGGTGCGGGAAGATTTTCCCGGTGGCTGGCCTGATGATAACGAAAAAGATAACCGGTTTATAAAGCAGGGGAGAAGTGATAAACAGCAGGAGGCATTTGAATATATAAGCGGCCTGGCTAATTTCAGGAAAAATTCTTCAGCGATTACCAGTGGCAAAACGATGCAATTCATACCTAAAGACGGGCTGTATGTCTATTTCAGGTATGATAACAAACAAACGGTAATGGTAATAACCAACACTGGTGATAAAGATGCAAAACCAGATTGGTCTGTGTATGCAGAACGGACAAAAGGGTTTACACAGGTAAGAAATGTGGCCTCCGGCAAAATAAAAACATTGAATGGATTGGAGATAGAATCAAAAGAGAGTTTTGTATTTGAGTTATTAAAGTAAGTAGTTTCTCTTTTCTATATACTTTCTTCTTAATTTACAGGATGGCAAAAACAAATAAACCTGCTGCTTCAAAAAAGACAACGGCAGAAAAAGTTGTTGTAAAAAAACAGGCCATTGATTTGCCAAAACTTTATGAAGAAACCAATTTTATTGATACTTCTAAACCCGTCTGGAATTATTCATTGCTGACTGATGAAGATGTAACTAACTACCAGAACGGCACCAATTATCAGCTCTATAAAAAATTCGGTTCACATTCTATACAGGTAAAAGATGTATGGGGCATGTACTTCTGTGTGTGGGCACCTAATGCCACTTCAGTTTCAGTAAAAGGAAATTTTAACGACTGGATGAATAATCAATACGAACTAAATCCACGTTGGGATAAAAGCGGCATTTGGGAAGGATTTATTCCGCACTTCAAATTGGGCGAAGCCTATAAGTATCACATTATTGGTTATGCTAAAAGAAAAATTGATAAAGGCGACCCGTTTGCTAATTTCTGGGAAAAGAGACCCAACACAGCATCCATTACCTGGGATATGTATTACGACTGGAAGGATGAGGAATGGATGAAGAGCAGGAAAAAAAAGAATTCATTAGATGTTCCCTGGAGTGTATATGAAGTTCACCTCGCCAGTTGGCAGCGGCCTGATAAGGATGATGAAGAAAGCTATAATAGTTATGAGGCGATACAGGAAAGGTTGGTTCCTTATGTAAAAGAAATGGGATTCACCCATGTGGAGTTTATGCCGGTGATGGAACATCCGTTTGACGGAAGCTGGGGTTATCAATGCACTGGTTTTTTTGCGGCTACTTCACGGTTTGGAGATCCCCAGGGATTGATGCGGTTGATCGATACTTTTCACCAGGAAGGTATCGGCGTGATATTGGATTGGGTGCCTTCGCATTTCCCCTACGATGCACATGGCCTGTTTATGTTTGATGGCACACACACCTACGAGTATGCTGACATGCGGAAAGGTTTTCATCCTGACTGGAACAGCTACATTTTTAATTATAAAAGAGGAGAAGTAAAATCATTTCTTATCAGCAGTGCGAGGTACTGGTTTGATTTGTTTCATATTGATGCAATAAGAGTAGATGCAGTTAGCTCCATGCTCAAATTAAATTACTCAAGAAAAGAAGGGGAGTGGGAGCCTAATGAATTTGGAGGTAATGGAAATTTAGAAGCGATAGCTTTCATTAAAGACCTGAATGAAACTATTTACCGGGATTTCCCGGACGTACAAACTATTGCTGAAGAAGCCACCGACTGGCCTGGAGTTTCTAAATCAACCCGGCAGGATGGACTTGGCTTCGGCATGAAATGGATGATGGGCTGGATGCATGATACATTGGATTATTTCAAGATTGACCCGTTGCTCCGGCAGTTTCAGCAGGATAAATTTTCTTTCAGCATGATGTATTATTATGATGAAAATTTTATGCTGCCCCTCAGCCATGATGAAGTGGTGCATGGCAAAAGCCCCATGATTTATAAAGTGCCGGGAGATGAATGGCAACAATTTGCCAACCTTCGTTTGCTTTACACTTATATGTGGATGCACCCTGGTGCCAAGTTATTATTTATGGGAAATGAATTTGGCCAGACTAATGAGTGGAATTATAAATCAGAATTGCAATGGGAATTGTTACAATTTGACAGTCACCGGTTACTTAAAAACTGTGTCAGTGAATTAAACAACCTGTTAAAATCTGAACCGGCATTATACCAGAATCAGTTTAACAAGGATAGTTTTGAATGGGTGGATCTTAACAACCGGGCAGAATCGGTGATAGTATTTAAAAGAAAAGGAAAGAAACAAGCAGATGATCTGCTGATTATTCTGAATATGACACCGGTTGTCAGGAATGACTGGGAAGTATATACCAGTGGTAAACTATATAAAGAGGAAATATTTAACAGCGATAAAAAAATATACTGGGGTACCGGAAATGTGTTTAACCCTGAAATAAGGTCTGAATTGGTTGATAAAGATCAAAAAAAGTACAGGGTAACAGTAAATTTACCACCACTAGGGGGAATCGTTCTGAAATAATACTATTTTGGAACGGTATTAGCTTATATGCAGCCGGTTAAGTTTGATTAGTCATTTGTAAAATCTATCTTGGTGATGAAATTCCTATTGAGTACCAATCCAAAATTCACCCCTATGATCCGCTTCATTTTATTTATCTGCATTGTGCTGACCAGCACCTTAACCTGGTCTCAAACTTCCATTACTTCCATAACAAATGTTGGCACCGACAGTGCTGATTATTTTCTGCAAAAAGGGCTGACCGAAAAACAAAATGGCCGTCGCCTTGAATCACTTAAAAATTTTGAAAAAGCGGCAAGGTATGATGGCAACAGCAAAGCGATTACAGCTGAGCTGGCATCGGCCTATTTCGACCTGCGGCGTTACAACCAGGCAAGAGAATCGTTTAAAAAGATGGTAGAGCTGGGAGATAATTCAGCAGCTACTTATAAACAACTGATGACACTTTCTTTTCAGCTAAAGCAAAATGAAGATGTGTTGCTGTATGCTGATAAATTAAAAACAGCTGACCCATCCGAAAAAGTGCTTTATTATGTAGGCAGGGTGCATTATGATATGGATAATTATGGTGAAGCCATTAAATACCTCAATGGTGCACAAAAGGAAGATCCCGAGAATGCTGAAATACCTTACCTGATAGCCCACAGCTATTCGGATATGATGAACTATAAACTGGCAATTCCTTATTTCAAACGGGCAATCGAATTAAAGCCCACCGAAAGCTATTGGATTTATGAATTAAGCCTTATTTGTTATGCTATGCATAATGATAAGGATGCATTAAAGTATATGCTGGAAGCAGGCGAAAAGGGTTTGAAAAAAGATAATGACTACCTGGAAAATTTAGGTATTGCATACCTGAATGTGGGTGAACTGGATAAAGGGGTAGAAATGCTGAATGAAATACTGAAAAGAAAGCCCAGCGATATGAACATTCTTAACATGGTAGCCGAGGCTTACTATTATAAAGGAAAATACAATGAAGCAATAGGATATTGGGATAAGGTGCTGGAATATGACAAAACAAGTGCTACTTCCCTATATATGATAGGAATGTGCTACCAGAAGAAAGGTGGAAAAGAAAACAATGAAAAAGGAGTGGCCCTCTGTGACAAAGCAATCGAGATGGATCCAAGCCTCGCTTCTTATAAGCAAAAGAAGATGATGGCGGGACTGTAATGAGCCGGGAGTCGTTAGTTCCGGAGTCTTGAGTCGTATCAAAATAATTAGAGCAATCATGAATTTATTTATGATTGCTTTTTCTTTACTCCTGACTAACGACTCAGGACTACTGACTCAACTTACATTCTCTCCGGAACTTTTATTCCCAACAAACCCATTCCCGAAGCAATTACATTCGCCGTCATTGCAGAAAGCTGAAGCCGCAGTTGTTTCTTTTCTTCTGATTCAGCATTCATTACTGAGTGTTCGGTATAAAAAGTATTGAATGATTTAGCGAGGTTAAAAACATAAATAGCAATCACCGATGGATTATGCTCCGCTACGGCCTGTTCAATAATAGCGGGATATTGCTCCAGCGAAATAATAAGTTCTTTTTCGAGTTTCAGGAGGCTACTGACTGTCAACTGCTGACTGCCGGCTGCTGACTGCTTCCTCAGTATGGACTTAATCCTTGCATGAGTGTATTGCACAAACGGTCCGGTGAAACCATGAAAATCTATGGACTCTTCGGGATTAAAAATCATCCTTTTCTTCGGGTCAACTCTTAACAGGAAAAATTTTAAAGCACCAAGTGCAATCGTATCATATAATTCTATTAATTCTGCTTCGGTAAAGTCTTTCACTTTTCCGAGTTCTTCCGTTTTGTTCTTTGCCACTTTCACCATTTCTTCTATCATGTCATCGGCATCTACCACCGTTCCTTCCCGGCTTTTCATTCTGCCACTTGGCAACTCCACCATGCCATAACTTAAATGATAGATACCATCTGCATAAGGCTTACCCAATTTTTTCAAAATAAGTTTTAGTACTTTCATGTGATAGTTCTGCTCATCAGCTATTACATAAATACTTTCATCATACTTAAAATCTTCATATTTCTCCTGAGCCAATCCTAAATCCTGGGTGATGTAAACAGAAGTACCATCTTTTCTCAGTACTAATTTTTCATCCAGGCCTTCATCTGTTAAATCAATCCATACACTACCATCTTCCTTTTTAAAGAAAACACCTTGCTTCAAGCCTTCTTCCACAAATTTCTTTCCGGGCAGATAAGTTTCACTTTCATAATACATTTTAGCAAAGTCTGAACCGATTCTTTTGTAAGTCACATCAAAGCCTTCATACACCCATCCGTTCATTTTTTTCCAGAGTTCGATCACATCTGGTTTACCGGCTTCCCAATCAAAAAGCATTTGTTGTGTGCCTTTCATAATCGGGGCTTCTTTTTCAGCTTCCTCTTTTTTCATTCCCCCGGCAATCAGTTCTTCCACCTGCTTTTTATATTCATCATTAAACTTTACATAGTATTCACCTACAAAATGGTCACCCTTGGTATTGGTTGATTGTGGTGTGGCGCCATTGGCAAACAGTTGCCAGGAAATCATGCTTTTACAAATATGAACGCCCCGGTCATTGACAATACAACTTTTAATTGTTTCATAACCACTTTCTTTTAATATTTGCGCTACACTCCAGCCCAAAAAATTATTTCTTAAGTGGCCAAGATGTATTGGCTTGTTAGTGTTGGGAGAGGAGTACTCCACCATTACTTTTTGCCCATTAGCCATCCCTGAACCAAATTTTACATTTCCAAAATTGGTTTGAAGAAAATTAATCCAGTAACTATCCGCAACTGTCAGGTTTAAAAATCCTTTGATAACATTATAAGCTGTAAAAATATCCGGCCTGGCTTTTAGAATTGCCTCACCTATTTCATTGCCCAATTGTTCCGGTGATTTCTTTAACTGCTTTACAAAGGAGAACAGCACCAATGTGTAATCGCCTTCAAATTCGGATTTGGTGCTGCTTATGGTTAAATCTGTTTCCTGAAAATCCTGCCCATAAAGATTCATTAATTCCTTTACTATAAGTGGTTTCATTTCGCTGACAATGCTCATTCTTTCTGTATTTAGTTGGCAAATTTACAAAAGGATGTTCCTAATCCCTAATAACAGTTTCACGCAGAGAACACAGAGAACACAAAGAATATTACACTATTTATAATAATCCTTCTGCGAACCCAGCGGCCTCTGCGTGGGTTTCTCAAATCACCTCTTAGCTATTACCTTTGCGTTCATCCATGCGAAGACATATACATAATGCCCGGGATTTTATGCTGCCCATCATTGATTTTTTTTATCCGCCTTTCCGCCGGTTGATGAATCTGCAGACCTTCCGCTATGCAGCCTCGGGTGGCGGCAATACGTTATTGGGTCTTACCCTTTATTTTATCAGTTATAAATATATATTTTATGAGAAGGAATTTCATTTTGGCTTTTACGCCTTTAAAGGCCATATAGCCGCCCTGTTTATTTCTTTCTGTATCACTTTCCCTATTGGGTTCTTTATGTCAAAGTATGTGGTGTTCAGCGATTCCAACATGAAAGGAAGGATACAGTTGTTCCGTTATTTTATGATTTGCCTTTTTAACCTGGCCTTGAATTACATTTTACTGAAAATTTTTGTAGAAAGATTTCATATCTACCCGGTGATAGCCCAGGTTCTTACTATTGCTATCGTTGTTTTATTCAGTTATATCGCCCAGCGGAATTTTTCTTTTAAAGCCGGGACAGCGGAAGATGATATTACAGGCTGAGATTAATTGACTCAACTTTCACCGATAAATCACCCGAGCAATTGCTTCTTATTATTAAATGCTGCTGCATCGGGTAAATGCCAATCAATTTAATGTCTTTAATTTCACCATAGCTGCGTATGCCTTTTATCCATTCCTGGTTCAGTTGTTTATTGATGTTGACTTTGGCAGTATCTATATATGCCCCAAGCTCAAACCGGGCATTCTTACTTATCTCTTTGGTTATTTTTTTATCAAACAACCAGTCGGCTGAACCCAGCAGTACATTTTTTGATTTGATATCAAAGTCAATATCCGTTACTTCAATGCTGCGTTTATCTTTATCATACACAGGTTTTCCAACAAGATAAACGACACCATTGTTGGTACCTGAAAAATTTATTCTGATGACAAGCTTTTCAAAGCCACCGCCATACACCCGGCAGGAATCAATGATAAACTTCTTTTTGACAAACCCTTTCTTAAAATTAAATTCTTTCCCTTTTATATTCATGTTCATAAGAGTGCTGAGGGAATCATAACTAAGTACTGCATCCAGGAAGATGGAGAAACCCTGTTGCCTGCTGAAAGAACCCATATTGGGGATGTTCGTTTTTTTCTCTGCCGGTTTTTCAAAACTGATGGCAGGTTTTGCAGACAAACCAAGATAAATATTTAATGAATCTTTATTTATAAAAAGATTGTTGATGCGGATTTTTTGCGGACTGATTTGCAGCCATCCCAAACCGTAGAGGTTGTAAGTTTTGTTAAGTTGGTCCCATATCTGCTGAAAACGGGGTTTTAAATCAACAGAGCCGTATGTTTTCTCCATATCCTTTTTAGAAATATCCAGTTCAGCTGTCAATCCTTTCATTACCTGTTTGGTGATGTCCTGTCCCCAGAAACAGACTTCGCATTTATCTAACGGCTGCGGGTCATTTCTTTTTACTTCTAATTTTACTTTAAAGTCAGGTTGCACCGTTACTGAACTGGCAAATGAAACATTTACTCTTCTTTCGGGTTCACTGAAACCACAGCGGCAGGGGGGTGTCCACGGAGAAATGACAGTGCCATTTACACATACCCTGGTAGAACCTACAATTTTATAATACCCGGTAAAGCCGATATTTAATGAGTTGCCCGATCCTTTCATTTGTAATAGACTTCGACGGAATACATACTTAAATCTTGTGTCGCATCCGTCCTGCACCCAACCATCCGGGTAGCCGGGAGAACTGAAAACAGTGTCCACACTTTTTTCTGCCATGGCATACATGGGTTTCAGGTTAACCTGGATAGGGATATTTATTTCTGAATCAGGAAGTGAGTCTAATTTAAAATTACCGGGAGATAAATCAGGATTAGCCGGATTAATTTTTTGAGAATAAGAAGTAAAAACAGTAAATAAACTTACTAAAAAAAGTATTCCTTTTCTTTTCATGCGGATGATTGATAATCAAAAATAGCTAAAGAATAGAAAAGGAATTGTGAAGATATTTTGGGATATAAAAGCCCGGAATCAGGGGGGCTTTATATTTTTTTAATTTTCGAAATCGTTTTTCCAATTGATTTAGCCGGGTTATCCATGTCTTTAATTGCAAAATCAACTGCTGATTTTACCAGGTCTTTTACTTTTTTGTTTCTGTAATCAGCCAGGGCAGCAATAGGAATATGTCTTATCAGGTTTCCGGTTCCCGTCAATAATTTATGCGGGTCTTTTATCAATGTCCCTTTATTGAATCCTAAGTTCAGGTGATTGGAGTAGATGGGTATCATACAAAAGGCATCGCCCAATTTATCTGAAATGGAAAATACTGATGTTAAGGCATGGGTATGATACAACAATTCGTTGCTATCGGGATAAATTTCGAGTATGTATTCTCTCAAATCCTTAAACAGTTCAATTAGTGACTGCTCTTTAAATTCCAAGTGGAAAAGAAAGTCGGGATGTATGTTACGAACGTTGCTCATCTTACTCATTCTATTTCGGCATTTCCTTTGGCTGTGTCATACTAAACCAGTTGCCGCAACCATCTTTTACCACACATTCTGTTCCATAGAATTGCTCTTTGGGTTCGGTGATGGTAACGCCTTTTGATTTTAATTCTTCATACGCCGCACGGCAATCATTGGTGTATAGCACACCGGCACCCATTATTCCTTTTTCAAGCAATACCTTAAAGGCATTCCTGCTTTCTTCATCAAATCCTTCGGGGCAGTCGGCTGATTTCACCATGCTTTCATGCAGTACTGGCATCAGTACTACTTCCAGGTCGGGCTGTTCAGGTGCATTGACGGTAAGCCAGCGATAACCACTTTCCATTGTGGCATCTGTATGTACTTTAAACCCGAGAATGTTTACATAAAAATCATAGGCTTTATTCTGGTCAAGGACAAAAAGTGTAGTGTGGGAGAATTTTGTTATCATAAAATAATTTTAGAAGATAAAAGTAGTATTGAAAAAAGAAAATGACTTCTTCAATCTTGCTTTTCTGGTGAAGGGTCAATAGTGAATGGTGAATTTGCTACCGTCCGCAGGATTGACTATTCACCAATCACTATTCACAAAACTTATACTGCTCAATAAAACAATGGGGAACAAACCGCTTTGGTTGTTCCTTTTCCAATTTCTTTTTTAGCCAGGCAATATTGCGGTAATACTGGGGTGAATAGCCGCTTTGTTTACGAAACAAACTGCTGAACGAACCCAGGCTTTCAAAACCGATACTGTTACATACATCGGTGATGCTGATACCTTCTTTAGCCAGCATCTCTTTGGCGGCTTCCAGTCTTATTTGTGTAAGGTATTGGTGCGGGGTTTTTTTATACACCTTCGTAAATATCCGATGAAAATGAAACCGGGATAAGAAAGCCTGCTTTGAAATCTGTTCCAGATCAATCGCCTCCGGATAGTTTGCATCAATGTAAACTTTGGCGGCAACAATCCGTTGATATATGTCGGTGGTTAATTGCAATTGGCTATCAATTTAATTCTTTTTTCATGCAGATGCTTGTTTCCTCCATGCTAATATATTGACCGTAGTTTGGAATAACAGCATAACCCAGCTTTCCATATAGGTGTACCGCCTCCGGTTGGTTGTTACCAGTTTCAAGCACCATTGACCCAACCTTTAATTCAACAGCCCATTTTTCCAACTCACTGAGTATGGCGGTGCCAATTCCTTTCCCTCTCTGTTCATTAGATACATACATTCTTTTAATCTCCACAGATTCGTCATCAAATTTCTTGAAACAGCCACAACCAACAGGCTGTTCATCATAGTACGCTACCACCACAGTTGGAAGGTTTTGAATCGCATTGAACCGGTTGTAAAAAGTCTGCAAGGCCCCATACCTGTCCTGTAAATCCTTGTCAAGTTTTTTAACCAGTAAATGAAAGTCTTTGTCGTTACTGTCTGTTCTTTTAATAATTATCATGCTTACTGGTTTCTGGGATTCTTCCAGCCTTTGGTTAATCTTTCTATCGTTCCTTTTACTCTTTCGGCTTTTGTCTCCTCTCTTTTAGCTGTTACTATCCATTCGATGTATTCTTTCTTGTGGCTGAAGGCAAGTGCATGAAAATACAGTTCCAGTTTTTTATTCTTTTTTAACGCTGTGGTAAGTTCATCCGGCAGCCTGACTTCTTTGGTTTGTGGATTCACCCAATTAAAAATTTCTCTTTCCACTTTCGGTTTGGCTTCATTTTTCCTATCGGCATCATTCTTTGCCCGGAAGCCAAACACCGACCAGGTATCATCAAATGAAATCAAACTGATCCAGGTTAGTTTATCACCTTCGGCCAATAAACAATCCCAGCCTTTATCTCTTGTCAGGTCTGTTTGTATTTTAGATGAGACTTTTGGATAATACACCCATACAATTACTTCCGGCTTCACCAGCTTCATCACTTTGCTCATTTCCCTTTCCATTTGAGCTTTGTTCATCACAAACCAATGCACCTGGTCGTAATCTTTTCCAGCATCAGTAATTTTTACTCCTGCCGGTAAGCCCTGTAATCCTTTTTTAAAATTGGCTGGTGCATTTAGTGTCAGCAGGGAAAATTTGGGTTTAATTTTTAGCTTATCAGAAATGGAGGTTGCCATGAATAAATAGTTATGACTCTAAATTAATCTTATGCTGTAAAACTTCCTTTATCGAAACTTGCTTTTTAAATACTGGCAATAAGATAATACATCATCATAAAACAAATTACCAACTTTAAAAATGAACCCAACAGAAAACCTACAAAGGAACCAAGAGCCGCTTTGAATGATTTTTTGGTACTCTGACCGTAGATCATTTCACCTGCAAAAGCGCCGAGAAAAGGACCGATGATAATACCCCACGGCCCCATCCAGAAAGCCAATAAAAAACCGATAGTACATCCCCAAACCCCATATTTGGTTCCACCGAATTTTTTGGTGCCCCAGATGGGGATCATAAAATCAAGAACTAATGAAACAACAACGATACCCGCCCAAATCCAGAGAAATTTGCTGGTGAAAGGATCAGGGTCTCTGAACAATTGCATCAATAATCCTGCATAAGCAATAGGGGGACCGGGAATCAGGGGAAGAAGGCTGCCGGCTATACCCACAAGTATTAATAGTATTCCCAGTATAATCCATAACCATTCCATGAAAATTCCTTAATTATTTTGAAGTTAAGACAAATAAATACCAAAGGTCTCACTTGATCCCGATTTACATTGGGACAGATTCTCTCCACATTAAGAGGAACCGGGCACAATTTGTACCGCCCTATTCGGGATCCCCACTTTTCAAAGAATCTGCTCTCAATAAAAAATTTCTGACAGGCATGGGCTGTGCTCAGATGGCCCTCTCTGAAGGAGAGGGTCGGGGTGAGGTCTTTACGAAAAGGCGTACTGACAATTTTTCACATTTCTCCCTCACGGCACAATGATTGACAACTATTAGCAAATCTGCCTGTCGGCAGACAAGCTCATTAAAATTTAAAGACATGGCTAAAATAATTGGAATAGACCTGGGAACCACCAACAGTTGTGTTTCTGTAATGGAAAACGGTGAACCAGTGGTAATTGCCAATGACGAGGGTCGCCGCACAACCCCGTCTGTAGTGGCTTTCCTGAAAAATGGCGAACGTAAAGTAGGTGACCCGGCCAAACGCCAGGCCATCACCAACCCGCATAATACCATCAGCTCGGTGAAGCGTTTTATGGGCCGCCAGTTTGATGAAGTCACGGAAGAAATAAGCCACTGGAGTTATAAGGTGGCAAAAGGTGACAATAATACCGTCCGGATTGACATAGATGGCAGACTTTATACGCCACAGGAAATATCAGCAATGGTGCTTCAGAAAATGAAGAAAACCGCTGAAGATTACCTTGGGCATGAAGTGACAGAGGCGGTTATTACCGTGCCTGCTTACTTCAACGATGCACAACGTCAGGCTACCAAAGAAGCCGGTGAAATTGCCGGTCTCAATGTTCGCAGGATTGTAAACGAACCTACCGCAGCCGCATTAGCTTATGGTTTGGATAAAGGCAAGCATGACCAGAAGATAGCCGTGTTTGACCTCGGTGGCGGTACGTTTGATATTTCTGTGCTGGAATTGGGCGACGGTGTATTTGAAGTAAAATCAACAAACGGTGATACCCACCTCGGTGGTGATGATTTTGATAAAGTGATAATGGATTGGCTGGCGGATGAATTTAAAAAAGATGAAGCCATTGATTTGCGCAAAGACCCGATGGCCTTGCAGCGTTTGAAAGAAGCGTCTGAAAAAGCAAAAGTAGAATTATCATCTTCAACAGAGACAGAGATTAACCTGCCTTATGTAACAGCAGTAGATGGTGTGCCGAAGCACTTAGTAAAAAAACTGACCCGTGCAAAATTTGAATCACTGGCTGATAATTTATTTGCCCGTTGTTTGAAACCTTGCGAAGCCGCATTGAAAGATGCCGGTCTTGCTGCATCAGCTATTGATGAAGTGATAATGGTAGGCGGTAGCAGCCGTATTCCAAAAATTTTGGAACTAGTAGAAAAATTCTTTGGTAGAAAACCAAACCGTGGTGTAAACCCGGATGAAGTAGTAGCAGTAGGCGCAGCTATACAAGGTGCGGTAATGACCGGTGATATAAAAGATGTGTTACTACTCGATGTAACGCCGCTTTCTCTTGGTATAGAAACAATGGGTGGGGTAATGACGCCGTTGATACCTTCTAATACAACCATACCTACTAAAAAGTCAGAAATATTTTCTACTGCCAGCGACAACCAGCCCGGTGTGCAGATACATGTGTTGCAGGGTGAACGCAGCATGAGTAAAGACAACAAGAGCCTTGGTACATTTAATCTTGACAACATACCACCGGCGCCAAGAGGTGTCCCGCAGATTGAAGTGATATTTGATATAGATGCCAACGGTATCTTACACGTTACTGCAAAAGATAAAGGAACGGGTAAGGAACAAAAGATACATATTGAAGCAGGCAGCGGCTTAAGCAAAGAAGAAGTGGAAAAAATGAAAGCCGAAGCAAAAGCAAATGAAGTAAGTGATAAAGCAGAGAAAGAAAAAGTGGAGAAGCTGAACCAGGCTGATAGCTTAGTGTTCCAGACGGAAAAGCAATTAAAAGAATACGGTGATAAAATACCGGCAGAAAAGAAAACAGCTATTGAAGTAGCCGCAGAGAAATTAAAAGAAGCACATAAGGCACAGGACATACCTGCTATTGATACGGCGATGGCGGAACTGAATGCTGCATGGACAGCGGCGAGTGAGGATATGTATAAGAATACACAGGATGGTGGTGCACAACAACCTGGTGCTGATGGAGCAGGACAACAAACTGCAGATGCAACGGCAGGTGGAGATAATGTGACGGATGTGCCGTATGAAGAGGTGAAGTAGAAATATAAAGCTACCTAATTGGAGTAGCTTTTTATGTATTTCCATTCTTTTTTCCATCTGGATAAAAAAATATGAAAAAGTTTCATTTATTAATTTCGCTATTTCTAATTAGTCAAATTTCGTTTTCGCAATATGAAATAGACCAAAATATAGGAATTCAGTCAGTCCTAATTGAAATAAAAGGATTGGGAAGTGGTTCAGGAATATATTTAAGAGATTCAAGTAGTCTTTATTTTGCAACTGCAGCACATGTTATTTCTGATATTAGAAAATCTAAACTCTTTTGTGATTCAACTTTCTTGATTTCATATAGAGAAAATTCTGAGGTAGATAGGCCGGATACATTATTTGTTTCGTTATGTGAAGCATATAAAAGTGGGTATTTGGTAATTGACACTTTAAATGATGCTGCAATCATAAAACTTGGTCAATCAACTAGAAATAAAGATTCCTCATGGGCACCAATAAAATATTTATCACATGCAGTTAGAATTGGCAGAGGGACAAAGTTGAATCCTTGGGACATAAAGGATATAAAAAGTTTTAACGATTTAAAAATTGGAAATGATGTATTTGTTATCGGTTATCCAAAATCCTTAAATCTCCAGTTTACTTTTGATTATAATAGACCGTTATTAAGAAAAGGCATTGTTGCGGGTAGAGATTATAAAACAAAAAAAATTATTATAGATTGTCCAACCTATCCGGGTAATAGCGGCGGTCCAGTTTTTTCGATTTTTATAAATGATAGTCGAATGAAACTAATTGGTTTTGTTACAGCATTTATACCACTTGAAGAACACTGGTATAATGATAAATACCCAATTTATAATACTCAAATATCAAACTCGGGATATTCTGTAATTATTCCAATTGATTTTACATTAGCTCTTATTCCCAAGTTAAAATAACAACACACTTTATATACTTTTTTTTCCGCCCGGTGTCCCCTCACTTATCCTTTTCCGCCCATGTCTGCCTGTGTGTAGGTAAGTTTCTTCCCCGCCGAGTCTCCTTTCGTATAGCTTTCGAGCCGATGTCTGGGTCAGCAGTAGTTATTATTAAAACAAATTTTGCGACCCGACTCGGCGATATTAAAGTTTAGTTCTGCGGAAGCTGAAATAAAATAAAAAAGTATTATGATATAGTGCTGTTTATACTTTTACCGCATGAGCAAGAATACAGGAAACAGTACCATTATAGGCATATCTTTGTTTACTTATGGGAAACAAAGATGGGAAGAAATTTCCTGCAGCCATAATATAATTCACTAACCTTAAATTTAATTGTATGCCAAAAAAGAACGCTGAACCCAGGAAGAATAAGCCTACAAAAAAGAAAAGCTCAGCACAGAAGAAAGCGAATCCAAAGAACAAATTACGTTAAGACGAAAATGCAAAGAGCCCGGTTAACAGCCGGGTTCCTTTTTTTGCCCTTGCTGGTGTTCTACAAAAAGGAGTACGCCGCTGTTGTGTCTTCCCGCATAGACGGGACAAGTAGTGTGTGGGCAAAGTAGGCAGGCAAAAGACCAACAGCAAAGCCTGCCCTGTTTTTTCGGGGAACTATAGGCAACCCTAACCATCGCCCTGTAAGAGCCAAAAAAGATAAATAATTTTGTATCTTGAATGACACGAATTAGAACCCATAACGAAAGTTGTGGGTTTTATTTGTTTCGTTCAGTCATTGTAGAATTACATCCTGTGAATGCTAAAAAATTGCTCTCTAAATCTTTCAAGGTAAAGCGGTAAGCGTATCATGAAAAATTACATCAGGACGACCATTTTGAGTCATGAAGTAATGCAAATAATAGATTTTTGCTGCTGCGTCGTATCTGCTTATAAAACCTGTATCTAAAAAAGCTTTTCGTCCTCTTCCATCATCAGGAATGATGTTTTGCACATCCGTAATAATATTGGTGCTTGGGTTAATAATGAAATGCGGGAAGAATGCACCAAATCCGGTCTGGACAGGAAAAGGAAAAGGATTATTAATCTTAACAGAATCCAATACCAACCCATCGAATATGTAACGTATAGCCAGTGTGTTGGCAATAGGTTCGTACACTTCTGCAGAATCAAATGTCCAGTAAAAGAGAGAGTTGTTTATGTTACGGGAATAATAACTTTCTTTTAAACTATAAAATCCTGTATTTGCGGATACAGTCTGATTCTTTCGACAGCTTGCCATTGCGCTGGTCACCAATAAAACGATAATTGTAAATTTAAAAATCATATCGTGAAGATACAGTTTTAGCTTATTATCTGGGCTCCTTATTGTTTCACGCCGTTGTTGCTGTTCTCACCAACAACAGGCAATATTCTCAGAACTCTATTTTTTTGCTGGTCGGGGTAGTAATTAAATTTTGTCGTTTTCTTGCCGTTGCAGGTATTCCTTAAAAAAAAATTCCGTTTGCCCTTGCTGGTGTTCCTCAAAAAGTATCACGCCGTTGTTGAGTGTTGAGCCATGGCTTTGTGGGCTGGTAAAACACCAACAGCAAGAGCTATAGGGAACCTTAATCATTGCCTCGCAAGAACTGTAAAAAGCAACCGCAGAAATTTACCTGCATTTCGGCAATTCGCAAAAATTTGACTAATTTTAATGAGTACCTAAAAATGATTGTATGATAGTAGAAGTTGCAAAGAATGCAAAAGAAGAAAAGATAAAAGAAGCCGTAAAAAAGATTACTGCCAAAACAAAGAAAGATGCGTCTAAATTTTTCGGTAAGATAAAAGATGGTATAGATGGATTAGCTTATCAAAAAAAGGCGAGAAATGAATGGAAATAATTTCTTTGTTGATACAATTTCCTGATTTATTTACTGAATGGCAATCCTGTGGTAAACCCATACCTGGGAAACAACTATTTCATTTTAGAAATTACCGAAATGGAAATGCTTGGGGTGAAGAAAATATCAGCAGCTACATTAAAAATTCGTCGTGCCCTTCTTGATAACTGTTATCTTAATAATTTCAATAGTGAGATAAAGAAAATAGCAGTTGAAATAAAACAAAAAGTACAAATAAAATTACCCGATGCTATTGTAGCAGCTTCAGCTATTCATATTGGGTTGCCAATTATTACAGCTGATAAAGATTTTAAAAAAATAGCTGAACTTAATTTAGTGGCAATAACACTTTAGTAAAGCCTTCTTGCCAGCCGGGTTTTCAATCATAATCATTTTTTGCAGTTGTTGATCTTTTTGCCCTTGCAGGTGTTCTGCAAAAAGGAGTATGCTGCTGGTTGTGTCTTGTGTGGGCAAAGTGGGCAGGCAATAGACCAACAGCAAGAACTATAGGGAACTCTAACCATTACCACCCAAGAACCGTAAAAAAGCCGCAGTCGGGATTGTCAGAAATTATTTTTAAATTGCAGTAAATAACTAGGTTATATGGAGACAACAGTGAAAAAAGGAAAGAAAAAGGCAGCACCGAAAGGGATAGCGGTTTTCAAAAAAATGCTGGAAGATAAAAAGGCTATCAGTGAACATTTGCGAAAAGGCGGCACATTCAATGAATTAAAGAAAAAAGGTTATCGCTTTGCAACCGTATAAAATTATTGTTGTTCGAAATGATTATTTTGAATTTACTACTTCAGCAGGCATTGTATATGCCTGCTATTTTTTGTCCTATACTGAATACTTTAAAGAGTATAAAGAAATAGCCGGAAACTTTTTCTCCTATAACGTGGAAGTCATCAAGGGAAGAAAAACAGGTATTTCTTCCGATGAAAGGGTAGGTCGTACAATCATAGAAATTGTAAAAAAATTTCTTGCAGGTTTGGAGAATGCGGTTGTTTATGTATGTGATGCAAGCGATGGTAAA
>JANPMI010000232.1:0-1704 GCA_031422725.1 Chitinophagaceae bacterium
CAAAGAATTATTTGGTGCTGTTGCTGAGAAAGTAGCTGGTCGCCCCGGTGGATATACCAGAGTTATTAAATTGGGTGCAAGGGTTGGTGATAATGCTGAAACAGCGATGATTGAGCTGGTGGACTTTAATGACATTTACGGTAAAGGTAAAGGCGAAGAAAAAACAGCCAGTAAGAGAACCCGTCGTGCCGGTGGTACAAAGAAGAAAGATGATGGCGAAGCCAAACCCCAGGCTGCTACAGGAAAGACAAAAGATGACTTTAAGAAGATTGAAGGAATAGGAGAAAAAGCAGAGAAGGCATTACATGCTTCAGGTATCAGCACCTATGCGGATATTGCTAAATCCTCACCCGAAGAACTCAAAACCTTGCTTGATATGACAAAAGGCCAGTTCAACGCAGTTGACACAACAACCTGGCCTGAGCAGGCAGCTATGGCTGTTGCAGGAAAGTGGGATGAATTGAAAGAGTGGCAGGATAAACTTATTGGTGGCAGAGAAGCATAAATAGCGAATCTTACTTTATTACAGGGTTGCCGGGAGGCAGCCCTTTTTTATTACGATAATAGTTTGTTGTTATCGTACTACCAGAAGTTCCTTTCCCTTTCATTGACTGATACCAATTAAAAATTAAAATAACACTGTCACCCTGAGTTTATCGAAGGGTGATTCAAAAGGCTTCGATAAACTCAGCCTGACATCTATCAATAGGTGTACGTTTAATGTTTAATTGGTATAACTTTAAAAGAAAAAATGAAATACCTTATCTACCTTTTATTTATTCTTGTTTCATGCAAACAAAAGGGAAAACAAAATTCTATTGTGGGAAAATGGGAATATGAAAGAATGGAAATGTACAGCGGTGAGCCAATGAACCTGGAAGATTCTCTGATTAACAGCCTGCATCAGCAACAAAAAGGCTGGACTTTTTCTTTTACCCGTAAAAATGTTTTTAAAGTGACAAATACAAAAGCAAATAATCCTGAGGATTTTATAGCGGAGCAACCGTATGAACTATCAGCAGATAAAAAATCGCTGATATTAAAAAACACAGGCCGGGCAGATGATAATTTTTCTATTATTGAATTATCGGACAGCCTTTTAAAAATCAATATTTTCTATAGCAAAGAGGCTTATATGGTTTTTGTGAAAAAGGAATAACAGGTGATTGTAAACACAGGAGACTTGTTTTTCCTTGTGCATAACCGCTGCAAAATTCCTCTCCCAAAATCCTTCATTCCTTCCTACATTTGCGCAATTTGATTTTAACCAACCTCATCCCTCGGGGAGGGGATTAAAAAATAAAAAATGCCCGACAAATCTATTCCCGCCGTTTTATTATTAGCAGATGGAACTGTTGCTCACGGACAAGCTTTTGGCGCCATCGGCACCACTACCGGAGAAATTTGTTTCAATACCGGGATGACCGGCTACCAGGAAGTGTTTACCGACCCGAGTTATTTTGGTCAGATACTCATTATGAACAGTGCCCACATTGGTAACTATGGAGTGAAGGAAGCTGATGTAGAATCGGACAGTGTGAAAATAAACGGGTTGATAGGAAGAAACCTCGAAGACCAGTATTCCAGGAAGATGGCAAATGGTTCGCTGAATGAATACCTGAAAACTAATAAAATTGTTTCAATTGAAGGGGTGGACACAAGGGCATTGGTGGCTCATGTTCGTACAAAGGGAGCCATGAACTG
>JANPMI010000233.1:0-9357 GCA_031422725.1 Chitinophagaceae bacterium
CTGTAATGGGCTACAAATGTGTCAATCGCTGTTGGTTTAATACCTGTTCCTTCTGTTATTACTTCGTATTGCAAACCAGAGGCAGTTGTTATTACACCCGGCTTCAGTTTATTCTGTGCCAGAAATTTTTCCCCTTCTTCAATAACTGTTTTTGATTTTTTTTCCTGGATTTTTGTCATATAGTTAGTCAGCAATGTATTGGCTGTTACATCATCCAGCAGAGTTTTCTTTTTCCCCAGTATATCATTCAGAGCCCTTGTAAAATGAGTAGAATTTATTTTGACATCTCCCAATCCCTGTTGTATAAGATTAAAAGCGGCTACTTCTCCCAGCACATAACTCAGCGAATCATTGGAAGTTTTTAATACCGGCACCGGTTTGGCAACTGGTTTTTTTACGGGCTGCGCATTTGCTGAATGAATACTGATTAACAAAATGGCAAACAGGATAGATTTTTTCATGAGTTTTTTGATTAAGTTGGCAAAAATACAGGTTGCAATGATATTTCAGTCACCTGTAATCAATTAATTTCGTTAAGCTTACCGGGGCTGTCTTTTAGAAATCATCACGCAGAGAACACAGGGTACGCTGAGTTGATTGGAATAGCTATCTCTGCGACCTCAGCGACCTCTGCGTGAAAATAATAGCTTTTGAAACAGCTTCAGTATGCAGTTAAATCAGCATTAATATGGAAACTTTTGTAATCCCGGTGCAGATCCGCTGGTCTGACCTTGACCCTAATTTTCATCTCCGTCATTCAGTGTATTACGACTGGGGAGCCCTGTGCCGTATTGATTACCTGAACAGCAAAGGCCTTACACAGGCGGTGATGCAGCAATTACATTTTGGCCCCATCATCTTCCGGGAGGAAGCGGTATTCAGAAAGGAAATAAAATATGGAGACTCCATAACTGTAAACCTGAAATTGATGAAAAGCCGCAGGGATTATTCCCGTTGGACCATTGTACATGAAATAAAGAAAAATGAGGATACACTCTGTGCGGTGCTGACTATTGATGGCGCCTGGCTACAGGTGGTAGAACGAAAATTGTTTATGCCGCCTTCAGAAGTGACGAATGTTTTTCAGCAAATGCCGGTGGACGAAAATTTTCAATGGACTGATTAATGTCTAATTAACCCGTTGGCGGAGTTAATTTTTAGAAATGAGAATTCCTTGCCCCAGAGGGGCAAAATTTTGGTAGAAAAATATTTATTTGATGTATTAGAGCCCCAGCGGGGCGAAATATTTTATATGTCGCCCCGCTGGGGCTCTGCAAACGAATTATAATTCGTTATTTCTACCAATATTTCGCCTCTACGAGGCTAAGAAATTAACTCCGCCAACGGGTTAATTAGTATAAGCAATTGAATTTTCAAACACTACTACTTTTTCCGGGAACCGGGCTGCATATCCGTTTACCAGGTTGCGGATAAAACTATTCTCTTTATAGATAGTAAGGTATTTTTTTAACGAATCAGGATTTGTAATTTGAACATCCGCAGGAATATACCCCATGCCATAGAAAGTACCTTCCCACATTAATATGCAGGATTGGTCATCCCCATTTATTCCTTTATCAATAATGGCAAAGGAAGGTTGCGAACGAAGCGAAGCACAGGCTTTTTTTACTCGTTGATTATACTTTTCAGTCGTTTCTTTTTGTTCGCAGGCTGCGTTGCAATATCCTTCATTGATGCCTTCACACTGGCTGTTATCTTTTTGCATAAAGCAAAGCTTCGGGCAGAGATTAAAATCTTTAATGAGTTTGCGGATGATGGAATGGCCATCCACGAGGTAATGAAAAGTATAAACAGGGTTCAGCCGTTTCCTGTTTTTATCAATGGTCAGCCGCAGGTAGCCGTTCTGGTCTTCATACAGAAAAAGGCCATAAGTGTCTTCCCATCTTTTTTGTGAGGAGTTGAATACAGGCCACCGTTTTTTTATTTCGGTGGATTCCAGTATGCAGGCCATCATTTCTGTGCCGCAACTTTGAAAACTGATAGCATGCACATGCTGCATAAAATTTTGTTTCTGCCTGCTTTCAGAATTGTTGCTGAAATGACTGTTCACCCGGTAGCGGATATTATTGGCTTTGCCCACATAGATTACTTTCCCTTTTCCATTATGAAAATAATAAACACCCGGCGTATAAGGTAATTGGGTAAAATGTTCTTTCGGAACATTGGGGGGCAATATGGATTCTTTAGAATTTCGCCGGAGGCTTGTTTGTATATGCTGTTCTTTATCATTTTGCAACAGCATCTGAAAAATTTTTACCGTTGCTGCCGCATCGCCGCCTGCACGGTGCCGGTCATTGATTTTAATGCCCAGTGACTGGCAGAGTTTTCCGAGATTATAAGACGGGTAACCCGGAAGTATTTTTCTGCTTAACCTTACAGTGCAAAGTTTTGGGCTGTTCAGCTCAAATCCTGCTCCTTTCAAATGGTTTTTTATAAACGAGTAATCGAAATTAACATTATGAGCAATAAAAATTTTATCCTGCAGAAGAGTAAAAATTTTTTCAGCTACTTCCTCAAATGCCGGGGCATTGGCTACCATTTTATCAGAAATACCCGTCATAGTGGTGATAAAATAGGGGATGGGCTGGCCGGGATTGATGAGGGTTTCAAATTTTTCAGTGACAGCATTACCATCAAATAGTTGAATGGAAATTTCGGTGATGCCATTGGCAGCAGCATAACTCCCGGTTGTTTCAATATCTACAATGGCATACATCAGTAAAAGAAATTGGACACCGAATTTCGGATTATTTATTTAAAAAGCCGTGTGTCAAATTGAAAAAGAGATGCTTTAATGATTTTTACTTTTTTTATATCCGGGTGAAGAGGGTTTATTAAAACATTGTATTCTTCAGGAATAATGGCAGAGGGCACCTGCAACAGCATTGCTTTTTTTGACTTTAAAAAGGAATTACCAATGAAACGGGAATAATCCGGGTCGTCCATCCAGTTGGGTTTAAGTGATAAATCAGTAAGTGATGCAGTAAAACTATCCGGCATATCTATCTTCATCAGCCAATTGCTTTGAATCTCTTCATAAGAACTACTGTGAATGACTAATTCAAGCAATGAAAGAGAAATCGTAGTGCTGGTATAAACGACAGGAAACCCTTTACTGTTCCACCGCCCGCCATTTAGCCTTGCGCCTTCGCCACTGATATCAACGCCATAATTTTTATTGACAAACCGGTATAAGATCATATATATACACCATACATTATTCTTCCGATTTCATCTGTCACTAGTCCAATGCCTTCACTGGTTTTAAGGGAATCAAATGTAAGCAGCTTCCCTAATACCGGCTTATCTCTCTTTAGCCAGCGGCAGAGTGCTTCCGGGCTGGCAAAGGTTTTTAATCCAAGCTCAATTAATTCCTGCATTTGCAGGATACGATCCACATAAATGCCTTCAAAATTTTTATTGTCTTTGGCATACCGTTGCAGTGTTTTTTCAGAAAGATGCAAAATAGCAGCCCATTCTTTTTGAGTAAAAGCTATTTGCCGGGCAATTTTATCAAATTTTCGGTAAGGATAATCAAGAACTGCCGGTATTTTTTTTACAGAACGATACACCGGCATTGGTTCATTCAAAACATTCTCGTCTTTTTTTGAAAGATATTTAGCGGGGGTTGCTTTCTTTTTCATTTGGGGTCATTTGTCCTGCTAATGTACGACATTTGTCTTTAGGTTTAAAATTTTTCTATAATTTTTTGTAAGCTATTGAGAGTCAGAAACTCTATTGTTTTTGTAATGTTATACCAATCAGACATTAAACGTACACCTATCGATAAATGTCAGGCTGAGTTTATCGAAGCCTTTTGAATCACCCTTCGATAAACTCAGGGTGACAGTGTTGTTTTAATGTCTGATTGGTATTATTGCATAATAAAAAAGCCGGTCACTTTTTAAAAGCGACCGGCCTGTCAGTTAGTTGGTATTTTATTACAAAGTTTTTAAAACGTCATTCATACTTCTCACCGCATCTGCACTTTTATTAAAGGCCGCCTGTTCAGTTTCATTCAATTTGAAATCAAGAATCTTTTCCCAGCCATTTTTACCTATAATTACAGGAACACCAAGGCAAATATCTTTCTGTCCGTATTCTCCCTCCAATGCCACACAGCAGGTAAATAATTTTTTCTCATCTCTTACAATTGCTTCTACCAATGCCGCTCCGGCAGCACCGGGTGCATACCAGGCAGATGTGCCGATCAATGCTGTAAGTGTGGCTCCACCCACCATCGTATCTTTTACAATTTTATCCTGTTGCTCAGCAGATAAGAAATCAGTAACGGGAGCACTGTTCCAGGTGGCCAGACGCATCAAAGGAATCATCGTAGTGTCTCCATGACCACCTACCACTACAGCGTTTAAGTCAGATGGGCTGCAACCAAGATGCTGGCTCAACTGGTATTTAAAACGGCTGCTGTCCAATGTGCCGCCCATACCAATAATTTTATTTTTTGCCAGGCCTGTTGATTGCAACGCCAGGTAGGTCATTGTATCCATCGGGTTACTGATAACAATAAGGATGGCATTGGGAGAATGTTTTAAAATATTTTCACAAACACCCTTTACTATACCTGCATTAACACCGATCAGTTCTTCACGGGTCATGCCGGGTTTGCGGGGAATCCCGGAAGTAATTACAACTACATCACTGTTGGCAGTTTTTAAATAGTCGTTAGTGCTGCCGGTAATTTTTGTATCAAAGCCCAGCAGGGTAGCCGTCTGCATCATGTCCTGTGCTTTGCCTTCGGCAATACCTTCTTTAATATCAAGTAAAACTAATTCAGTACACAATTCTTTACGGGCAATATTATCAGCACAGGTAGCACCTACTGCACCTGCTCCTACAACAGTTACTTTCATATAAATAAATATATTTGGCCCCGCAAATGACGGGACAGGCCCAAAGGTAGGGTTGCAGCGATAAATTAAGGATTGCGGCTGATTGTTTTTTTGAAAAAATAAAAAATCAAAGAGCTTTCAAGAGCCGCACACTGAAATCTTTTTCGTTGCGGGAAAAAGCATAAAAAACTGCAATGGATATTTTATTAAATGGTGCCAGCATGATGCCGCCGCCATATCCGTAATGCCAGGTGCTGGAAGATTCGCCGGGTTGCCATACTCTTCCAATATCATACAAAGCAATAAGACCGGCTTTGCCGCTGAAGAGATAGCTTTTTACATCACGGATAAATTGGAGTTCGGCCTGGTTGTAAAACATTGTTTCGCCATAAAAACGATATTTACGAAAACCCCGGAGTGTTTTACTTCCGGTCAGTTTATTCAGTTGATAAAATTCAGGCTTGCCAATAAGTTTGGCACCGCCGGTTTTTAAAGCAAGCACAAATGATTTTGAAAGAGGAAGATATATATTCAATACCGAGGAGAAATTAGTGACAGCACTGTCACTCTGTTTTAAATTTTGCATAAAGTTGATACCCGCACCAAAGCGGATACCTTTCGTGGGTACCGCAGCATTATCAACTTTTTGATAATAATAATCCAGGTTGGCACCGGCAAACTGTTTTGAATGAAAAGAAAAATAAGCAGGTATTTGTTTGCTCAGAAAACGTTCTTTATCATTAAGTATCTCTATAGTTTGATAGAAACCCGTTAAACCGGCATGATGATAACTGGCAAAAGTTCTTTCAAGGCCTGCTCCTGCATAAAATTCTTTTGTACGAACCCTGTTATAGTCCCTTTTCTCCGTTCCAATTACGGTTTCATTACCGATACCAAAAAAATTATTCCAGCGGACGAAATCATAATTAGCATTCAGCCTTAAATTCCAGTTGCCAATAAATTTTGTGAATACACCTGTGTAACCAAAGCTAAAAGCCCCCTCGCTGATGGAATACCGGGCAGCCAGTTCCTGGCGATGGCCGAATGGATATTTGCGCCACTGTTGTTTTTCGATTTCATATTTTAAACCAACATGGATATGGTCTTCGTTGTTGTAAGAAAGGATAATGCCCGGGCCTTTTTTATTGTACTTGAAAGCATTGTATGTATATAAATGAATAAAAGGATTGTCCGACAGGTGTTTTTTTGATCCGGTAAGATTTGTAAAATCATTATCGCTGTTATCATAAATATGAACCCGGCCCGATCCTGCTGATGTGGTGGTGTAACTATCTTTTTCCCGACCCCCGATGATGCGGATTTTAATAGCATTTCCCGCAGCCGTATTTATATTGTACTGGTCATTGCCGGTTAAACCATATATTCTTATTTCATTCGTTTCAGTATTAAAAAATTTCCTGGAATAGAAAGGAGTTTTCTTTGGCTTTCCTTCTTTGTCCAGGTCATAAACATTTATTTCGGTCTCAGTATTTGAAATAGATTTGATTTCGAAAAATTCATTATCATGAGTGCCGACTACGTCTACTTCCCTGGCCAGGAAAGTGTAATACTCCGTGGCAAATTCAACCAGCTTGTCTCTTCTTGATTTTAATTTAGTAATTATATCCTTGCCGGATAATACAAATGTTTCAGGTGGCAGCTGCGCTACTGATTCTTCAATTATTTTATCAGTGAGTAGTTGCTGCAAATCTTTGGCTATAGTTATCCATTGCTCTTTTGATGGCTCATTAGCAATTTGCCGGTCAAGATTTCTTGCAGGGAAATTATAAGTGGCAACATTTTTTATATCAGAACCAAAAGTTTGTAAATGACCGGCACCCGCCGCAGAAAGCCCTAACGAAAGTAAAGCCCCGTCAAATTTTGTATAAGCCTGGTCACGGTCACGGGGGATGGCTTTATATATTTTTTTATCGCCGTCTTCAAAAGTACCCCATCGCCACTGGTCTTCATGGCGGCCCCAGTCGCCAATGAACATATCGAATAATCTTGCCCGAACAAAACCCAGCTGATCAGCCCGGTTATCATTATCCTCAAAAATTTTTTCCAGCATCTTTTCTGTGCTGACTATTTTTTTAGAATTACCGAAATTATCCGCCTCTTCCCAATTTTCATCAGGCCGTTGTTCAAAAAGATAAAGATCGTTGCCAAAGTCTTTATCAAATTCTCCTAATGCTTTCTGCGAAGGCACATATACTATTTGCGGGTTGGTATGATAGATGCTGGCCGCTTCCGCCATACTGGGAATAGTAACGGCTGAATAAGGTTGGGCAATGGAAACCTGGTCATCAATAATATCTTCAATGAACATACCCCTGTACATATCCGGCAATGCCTTTCCAAAAGATTTATCAATACTCCGTAATACATATTCTTTACCTGCCGCATTACGCAGACGCAGCGTTTTGCTTTGACGTCCGCCGCCTTTTTCATAGGCCGTTAGCCCGCCATTCACCGTATCAAGATTCAGTGTTATAACTTTTACCGGTGTCGCCCAATCTTTACGATAATGTTTCCCCCATAACAATTGGTGAAAGGAACTTTTTTTATATTGTTCACCGGCCACTACAATTTTATAGCCTGTAGGAACCACTGAATCCCCCATTTGGGGAAATACAGGGACAATAAAAAAAATAAGGGCTATCCCTAAAAACAAAAAATGGGTAAAACGTTTTGATTTTGCTGTGGCAGCCTTAAAAGTCATATACATTGTATTAAAATATGCAGGTAATCTTTAATAGATAGATAAAACCCTGCCAACTGCTATAGTTACTTACACATGAATGAAAATCTATTTTTCTGTGTGTTTGCTATTGTGTTTTCTATGCCGGTGTGTTCAAACCCATAGGTATCGGCGGCACAACACACATGTTTTCTTTCGCTTTGCCAGCAACCATCCCCGCCTTATCTTTGCCGCCTCAAAATAATTTCTTTACAGCCCGCATCCGCCAACTGGCGGGTAACAGCTCAAAGCTTTTTAAATGGCAAATACATCAGACATCAGCCGTGGTTTGATAATCAACCTTGATAACAGTCTTTATAGTGTGGTGGAATTTGGCGAGAATAAAACGGCCCGTGCCGCCGCCAAAGTGTGGGCAAAACTAAAAGGGGTGGATAATAACCGCTCCATTGAAAAAACCTGGAATTCAGGTGATAATATTTACCCGGTAAGGGTAGAACGGCGTACCTACCAGTTTTTGTATAAAGATGATACCGGTTACAATTTCATGGATAACGAGACCTTTGAGCAGGTTGCCTTGCAGGAGACCACCATTGATGCACCACAATACCTGAAAGAAGGTCAGGAGGTAGGTGTGCTGATAAACACAGAAAATGACCAGATACTAGGCGCAGAACTGCCCGATAAAATTGTTTTGAAAGTTACATATACTGAACCGGGTATGAGGGGTGATACAGCTACCCGTACACTGAAACAAGCTACCGTTGAAACTGGTGCTACAATAGGTGTCCCTTTATTTGTAAATGAAGGAGAACTGATCCGGGTAAATACAAAAACCGGGGAATATTTAGAAAGAGTAAAACAATAAATTCATTTATACTAAAAATGGCCTGAAATCACCCGATTTTGGGCCATTTTTATATTATTTCGACCCATTATTGCTATAAACCGGCAAAAATCATTGAATTTCTGCTGTTGATTTCATTACCTTAGCCGCCCTTACCTGCCTGTAAACTGACTTTCTAAACCAAAACTGTCTATTAAATTGAAAAACATGGACTTTAAACAAATTCAGGAGTTGATCAAGATGATCAACAAATCCAATATTGGGGAATTAACGGTGGAACAAAAAGACTTCAGAGTTACCATCAGGCAGAAAGAAGAACATATAACCCAGGTAGTAGCTGGTGCTGCACAACAAGCTCCTGTCTATGCTAATGCCCCGCAATTATTAACGCCAGGTTCCCAACCGGCCATTGCACCTGCGGCAGACAAATTAAAAGCAGAGGAACCGCCTGTCGCCAACACCATAACAATTAAAAGCCCGATGATCGGTACGTTTTACCGGAAATCTTCCCCTGATAAACCAAACCTTGCAGATGTAGGAAGTGAGATAACTCCCGGAAAAGTGGTTTGTATTATCGAAGCCATGAAACTTTTTAATGAAATTGAAAGTGAAGTAAAAGGTAAGATTGTAAAAGTGCTGGTAGAAGATTCTTCACCGGTTGAATACGATCAGCCTTTATTCCTTGTTGAACCAGCTTAGCAGTTAATTGTTCATGGCTGGTAGTTTATGGTAAAAGTCTATAAACTAAAAACTTCTTCTTTCATTCATTTTCAAATTAACTGCATGTTTAAGAAAATACTGATAGCCAACAGAGGCGAAATTGCTCTCCGCATAATCCGCACCGCCCGGGAGATGGGTATAAAAACTATTGCAGTTTATTCCACGGCAGACAGAGATAGTTTACATGTAAAGTTTGCAGACGAAGCCGTTTGTATTGGTAA
>JANPMI010000234.1:0-4689 GCA_031422725.1 Chitinophagaceae bacterium
ATAGAAGCACTATGGCCCGGCCAACACCCTTCGACATGCTTCGACAAGCTCAGCATGACATTAAACCATCTTCTCCACATTCTCTTAAAATTTGTGGAAAACCCTGAAAGCCAGTATCGTTAAGCCCTTTATTCCCGTAAATTCGCCCCATATAAAATAAGAAACAGTGAGATTAAAGAGCTTAGAAATCAAGGGATTCAAAAGTTTTGCTGATAAAACGATTGTAAATTTTGACGACAACATTACGGGCATCGTAGGCCCCAATGGTTGTGGTAAATCCAATATTGTGGACAGTATCCGCTGGGTGATTGGTGAGCAAAAGATCAGCCACCTGCGGAGTGAGAACCTCGACAGTTTAGTGTTCAATGGCTCCAAGACCCGCAGTGCCAGCGGACTTGCCGAGGTAAACCTGACTTTTGAAAATACCAAAAACCTGCTGCCAACGGAATTCAGCACCGTTACCATTACCAGGAAATTTTATAAAAGCGGCGAAAGTGAATACCGCCTGAATGATGTGCAGTGCCGGCTAAAGGATATTCAAAACCTGTTTATGGATACAGGTATTTCCACCGATAGTTATGCCATCATTGAGTTGGGTATGGTGGATGATCTCATTAAAGACAAAGACAATAGCCGCCGCCGGATGCTGGAGCAGGCCGCCGGTATTTCCATTTATAAAACCCGCAAAAAAGAAGCGAAGCTGAAATTAGATGCCACGGAGCAGGATCTTGCCCGTATCGAAGATTTGATTTTTGAGATCAACAACCAGCTGAAAACATTGGAAAGCCAGGCGAAGAAAGCGGAGAAATACCATGAGATTAAAAAAGATTACAGGGAGATAAGTATTGAGCTGGCAAAAGCATCACTGGAAGGTTTCAACCTTACCTACAAAGAACTGAACGAACAGCAGGAAACAGAAACTGATAAGAAAATAAAATTAGAAGCAACCATTGCTACTGAGGAAGCGGCATTGGAACAGCAAAAGTTAGCTTTCATTGAAAAAGAAAAAGCATTGCAGGTGATGCAGCATGCTTTCAATGATATGCTGCAAACCGTTCGCAGTAAAGAGAATGATAAAAATCTTTCTGCACAACGTTTAGAACACCTGAAAGAAAAAGAAACAAGCCTGAAAGATTTTTTACAAAAAGCAGAAGGTAACCTGAAAGGGATTGAAGAAAGCATTGGCTTTACCAATATGCAGGTAGAGGAAGAAGAAAAAGCATTGGTAGGATTGAGTGAGCAATTGGAGCAACTGCGCCACGATGTGGATGCGAAAAGAAATGTACTGGACGAAAAACGCCGCAACTTAGACAGCCTGCGCAGCGAATACCAGCAGATACAACGCAGCCAGTTTGATGCAGAGAAGAAAGTGGCCGTGGCTGATACATCGGTGCAGAACCTGCAAAGGGTGACGGCCCAGATTGATGAAGAAAGAAAACAAAGAGAGGCACAGCGTCATCACCTCGATAATGACAGGATACTAAAAGAGAAGGAACTGGGTATTAAAAAAGTGGACCTGGAACAATTACAACATCACCAGGAAAATACGAAAGACCAGATATTGCAAACCCAGGAAGTGCTGGATAGTCTTCGTAATAAACTGGCGGAAGAAAACAGGAAATCAGATGCCAAAAAGAATGAACATGACCTGCTGAAGAGCATGATTGATTCGATGGAAGGATATCCTGACTCCGTAAAATTTTTGCATAACAATACGAACTGGAATCATCACTCACCGATTCTTTCTGATGTGTTATATGTGAATGAGGAATACAGAACAGCCCTGGAAAATGTGCTGGAGCCTTACCTGAGTTATTATGTGGTGACTGATCTGCAAGAAGGTTTGCAGGCGGTTCGTTTGCTGGATGAGAACAAAAAAGGGAAGGCGAATTTCTTTTTGTTGAATAAATTTACTGAAGAGCAACCTGATAATTCATCTCATCAATTAGAAGGAGCTATACCTGCATTAAGTGTGGTAGAAGTGGAAGAGAAATATAAAAAACTCGCTGAATATTTGCTGGCGAATGTATTTATCCTGACAGTTGACGATGCTGCATGGTTCGACTCCGCTCACCACAGCAATGGATTTGTAGTGATTGAAAAGAACGGGAAATATGTAAAAGGAAAATATTCACTGACCGGCGGCAGTGTAGGATTGATTGAAGGAAAGAAAATAGGCCGGGTAAAGAACCTCGAAAAGTTACAGGAAGAAATTGCTGTGCAATCCACCGTTGTTGAATTACTGCGTTCTGATATTCAGGCAAGGCATAATGAAGTGATTGCTTTCAATGAAGACCTTAGAGAAACAACCATCCGTGATACGGAAAGAGAAATACAGCAACTGACGAATGAAGTATTCTCCCTTCATAATAAATTAGAGAACCTGCACTCCATGCAGAACAGCAGCCAGCACCGCCTGGAAGAACTGAATCTGCAAACACAACAAACAATCAGTTCGGTAGAAGGAGTGAGGAATCAACTAACGGGCTACAATGAGCAGTTGCAGGTACATGCTGCTAAATTAGCAGAGGCAGAAGAAGCTTATAAAGTAACAGAGGCCAGCTACAGCGGAGCTACCGGCCAGTACAACGAGTTCAACCTGAACGTAACGAAGCAGCAGAGCAAGATACATGCATTGAAGCAGGAACTGGAATTCAAGAGCAATCAGCTGAATGATCTTAAAGGACAGATAGCAAGCAATACTGTGCAGTTGGACGAAACAGCAAACAGCATTGAGCAATCCGCACAATCGCTGAAAGAAATAGAGGAAGGTTTGCTGCAGTTGATGCACAGCAAAGAAGAAGAAGAGAAGAAACTGAATGAAGCTGACCAGGCTTATTATAATTTCCGGAACCAGTTAGCTGAAAAAGAAAGTGAGATCCGTCATACAGTAAAAGACAAAGAGCAGGTGGAGCATATGCTGGCTGCCATCAAGGACAAATTGAATGAACTAAAACTCCAGTTAGCCGGTATGAAGGAAAGGCTTGATGTAGAGTTCAGGATTAACCTGGAAGACATACTCGGTGAATCAAGAACAGGTGAAGTGCCGGTGGAAGAGCTGCAGGAGAAAGTGGACAGGATGAAGAAGCGGTTAGAAAATCTTGGTGAAGTAAATCCAACAGCTATTGAAACATTTACCGAGATGAAGAAGCGGTATGATTTTATTGTAGAGCAAAAAAATGACCTGGTAAGTGCAAAAGAGAGTTTGTTAAAAACAATTGAAGAAGTTGAAGTAACAGCTAATAAAAAATTTCTTGATACATTCCATTTGGTAAGAGAAAATTTCCATAAAGTATTCCAGACATTGTTTACAGAAGATGACCAGTGTGACCTTGTGCTGGAGAATCCTGATGATATTGCTGAAACAGGTATTGATGTAATTGCAAAACCTAAAGGGAAACGTCCGGCATCTTTATCACAGTTAAGTGGTGGTGAGAGAACATTGACAGCAACGGCTTTATTGTTCGCTATCTATTTAATAAAGCCTGCACCATTCTGTATTCTGGATGAGGTAGATGCACCGCTTGATGATGCTAACGTAGGCAAGTTCACCAATATGATCCGCCAGTTCAGTGAGAACTCTCAGTTCATCATTGTTACCCATAATAAAATGACAATGAGTACGGTGGATGTGATCTATGGAGTGACGATGCAGGAGCCGGGGGTGAGCCGTTTGGTGCCGGTGGATTTCAGGAATTTGGAGAAGACTAATTAAGAGTTCATAGTTTATGGTTGATAGTTTATGAGAGGAATCTCATAAACTAAAACTATATTGATTTGCAAACTCTGTACAGCAGAATTTTTTTTATTTTGTATTTGTTCAGTAGAAAATGAGGTGGTATCAATTATCATCCGTCGGCGATGTTTTTTGCAGCTCCCGTCCTTTTTGCCGCCGGCTAAGTTCTGATTTTACTTTATGTACAGAGGCACTCACTAATAAATAGAGTCCTGTACACATCAGGACTGATGCAACGACTCCCCAGAAATACCAGTCTCCCGTCTTTGTTCTTTCAAAAGCGGCGTAAACGATAGCAAAGATGGCGGCAATGACGGCCCCTAAACCAAAAAGTAATTTGGTCAGGTATTTTTCAGAATGACTGCTGGACATAGGTAGTTATTTTGGTATGGGTTAATGCTCCGGCTTTTCATGGGAACAGATCAAAAGTAAGGAAAAAATAACCTTATGTTAATCGTCATCTGCATGACGCTGTATATTTTTTTAAGTGTCTATTTTTGTTATTCTAAATTGTTGGTATGAAAAAATTGATAGTAGTAATGGGGGTATTGTTATCTGTTTGTATTGTAAATGCACAGCAGACCCCTGAAGGATTGTTTATTGCATCAAAAGCTCCGGACTTTAAAGCTAAAGATCAGTATGGCAAAGATGTGAGATTAAAAGATTTGCTGAAAGAAGGAAAAGTGGTGCTGGTATTTTACCGGGGTCAATGGTGCCCTTATTGCAATAAAGAACTTTCAAGATTGCAGGATTCATTGCAGATGATACTGGATAAAGGAGCTACCCTGGTAGCCGTTTCCCCTGAAAAACCGGAGAATATTTCTAAAACTGCTGAGAAGACGAAAGCGACTTACTCTATATTATATGATGAAGGATTGAAAATTATGAAAGCCTACCATGTGGCGTTCGAAGTTCCGGAAAACACCATTACCCGCTATCGCAATGCAGGTATT
>JANPMI010000235.1:0-3820 GCA_031422725.1 Chitinophagaceae bacterium
CAACTGATGGCAGTAGGGTCGAAGTACAAGTTTTATATTCCTTACAATCTTGGTTATGGGCTTAACGGGAATGGACAAATTCCCGGAGGCGCCATGCTTAAATTTGAATTGGAATTATTAGAAGTAAAGAAAAAGCAATAACACCAATTCTTTTGACTGCTGAGAGATGGCTTTATCGGCTGGCATAGTTCGACAAGCTCACTACACCAGTAACTTGCCGACCGGCAGACAAGAATTACAGGATAATTGTGGTTGTACTTTTTTTACCGGATTTTTTTAATCAGTAGTTCCAGTTCTCTATCGCTAATGCTGCTTTGTTCAGACTTATCATAAATATCAAGGAGAAAAACAGTCGTATGCTCAATTAGTAAATGTGTAATAACTCTTGCCCCGCCACTTTTGCCTTTACCTTTTGAGGCGATGGCAATTCGGATTTTATAACAATTGTTGCCAATAGCTATTCCTTGTTCAGGGTTTTCTTCCAGGCTGTCAAGTAATGCTATGTATTCTTTTTTTAACGAGGAGTACTTTTTGCTCAATCTTTTCAGCGCCTTATCAAAATGAGGTATGGTTTTAATTTTATAGCTCATTGATAAGTGCCCTTGCATCTCTTGCCTTTAACTTTCCGGCCTTTACTAAATTAATTTCTTTAACCGCCTGGCTAATGCCTTCCAGGATTTTTTCTTTGGAAGGTTCTTCATCCTCCTGTTTAAGAACATTAATTATTTTCTTTTTCTCTTTTTCAGGTAAGGCTTTAAGCAGGTCAATCAGCTGGCTGAACTGCAGGGGCAGGTATATATTTGTAGTAACAGGCATATTCCGGTATATTTCTTTAGGCTTGTAAAGATAATAAAACAATGAAATAAATCGGGTATTGAATAAACAGGATGTGGCTGAGCTAATTGCGATTTACCCTGCCCCGGTCAAACCCAGGCTCTTTTTTACTGCAACCCCGTTCACGGGGTTAATTATTTTTTATAATATGATGCTTCGTTGGTGTACAATACTTTCCGTTTTCTTTTCGAAACCCCGGCAGGCAGGTTTGCATTCTTTGCGGTAAAAATTAACCGCAAAGAGAAAACCAAAGAAAAACGCTAAGAATCGCAAAAGGAAGATCCTGAATTGCTTTTGGAAAATAATCTCCGTGCCTTTATGTCTTTCCCGAAAGGCCGGGACAAGTCGTGGGAAACAAAATTGAAACTCATACATGACCTTTAAGCCAGGCTTCCTTTCATCTGCATAATCTGGTGACGGGTGCCCAGCATTATTACCTTCATACCGGCAATGATAATGGTATCATCAGACGGGTTAATATGAAAACGGCCATCGGGGTCTTTTATACCAATACAATTAACACCTGTTCTGTTCCAGTTTTCTATGTCGCCGATTGATTTTCCTTTTAAATTTTCCGGCAGATCTTCATATGCCAGTGATTCCATGTGTATGGACTGGCCCTGCTCGCCGGATATAATATCAATAAATTCCACCACTTCCGGTTTTGAAACTAAGGTTGCCATGTGGGTGCCGCCAATCCTATCGGGCATAATAACATTATCAGCGCCAGCTTTTTTCATTTTGGGTACAGAACTGGCTTCGGAGGCACGGCTGATGATCTGCATCCGTGGATTTAGTGCCCGGGCAGAAAGAATAATAAAAACATTTTGTGCATCAACAGGTAGTGTGGTTATAAGTGCCCTGGCTCTTTCCACACCCGCCAAACGGAGCATATCGTCATCGGTACTATCGCCTTCGAGGTGAAGCAGCTTTTCTCCTTCCGCTTCCATTTTCTTCATCAGGCTTTCATTTTTTTCTATTACAATAAATGGAACACCGTGTACCCTGAGTATTTGCGCAGCCTGGTGCCCGTTGCGGCCATAGCCACAAAGGATGACATGATTATTTAATTGTGCAATATCTTTCATAAGTCGCCTTGTTTTAAAATACTGATTGATTTCCCCGCTGACAACAAACTGGGTGATGCGGGTAATGGCAAATGCAAATGTGCCCCAGCTGGTAATGAGCATAATGATGGTAAACCATTTTCCGGCTTCGCTTAAAGGCACTACTTCTCCATAGCCAACAGTAGTTATGGATATGGTGGTCATAAATAAAGAATCGAGAAAAGAAGCATTCTCGATTATCATATACCCCAGGATGCCAACAAGAATAATGACCTGCAGAATTATAAATGGTTGAAGAAGCCTGAACGTGGACTTGCTCACAATAACGGGTTTAGCATAAAAATAAAAAATGAACCGGATACCAGAAAATGCTTTGCCTTTTAATTGAGCTTTACGTTCAATCAATCGGAGTTTTGTCACTCCGATACTTCGTTCCTCAGCACAGGCTGCGGAAGAGTCTGCAATACAATTATATTCAGATGCCTCGTACCTCGGCATGACAAAACCCTGAGAATGTTAAACTGAGGCATTACCTGTTGTTTATCGTTGCTCCAAATAAAAAAAGGGGACGGCCACAAAGCCATCCCCGGAGGTTTAATTAAAAACCCTGAGCATTTATCGTTTATTCACCACAATCTTTTCCACTGACTGTTCACCGGTGGAAGGAATTACAATCCGCAGACTGTACATACCCGGTGTCAGGTTCTCTATTGTAATATTGTTATTAGTAATGCCTCTTAATTGTTTAATCGTTCTGCCACTCATATCCGATACAGATATGTCACGGCTTACATTACCATCTTCAAACACAATGTTCACTTTACCATCGTTGGTTGGGTTTGGATAAACAACTGTTTTACCTAATTGACCTTCGCCACGAACGGAACGTATTTCACTGTATTTTGATTTAGCATCCATATCCACCTGCTTGATACGGTATTGGGTAATGCCTTTTGTATTATTCAGATCAATATACTGGTAGCTCAGTGTAGCATCGCTGTTACCATTAACTGCCTGGGAAGCAACAAAAGCAACCTGCTCCCATGAGCCATTGATATTACGTTCTACTGCAAAACCACTGCTGTTCTGCTCAGAAGCAGTTTCCCACTTCACCATTACGTTGGCTTTATTTCTTATAGCAGTAAATGATTTGAATACTACAGGAAGGGTAGTCAGAATCGGGAAAGGTACAGAAGCGTTCTGTGCTACACCAGCTTGCTGACAAGGGCCAATTGGAAGATCCAGGACACCGTTAGTGTTAATATTAACTGAGAGTGACTTCACCGAATAGTTTAACGGGAACCTGATATCTAAGATAAAATAGGCAGAACCAGAAGGCACCAGGGCTACTGTATCTCTTGGAGATGGAGATGTGTAGAATATAGGTTGTGAAACAAAGGTGCCCGAGACATAAGTAAATAGCTTCAGTGTCGCTGCATCTGTTCCATCTACAATTCCATTTCCATTGGCATCTATATAACCTTTAACAACGAAATCTAATTCATTAATCGGACGGCCGGCATTTTGAACAATGGCACTTAATTCAACATTGTCCAAACTAACTTTTGTAGGAGCATTACCTGTGTTGTTAATTCTGATACTGCCACTGTACTGAAGATTAGGTATTATTGTAGAAACAGGAATAGGAGACTGTATCTGGTATTTAGCATCTCCAACTGTGGCAAGACCAGAGCAACAACCACCCGCATTATCAGATGCACCATAAGTAACAGTAGCTCCCGTACCATTTTGTGTTAACACATGGTAAGTAAAAACATCACCGGGGGCTAAAGGTGTAGAAGTAAGCGGCGTCAACCATTTGCGGAGATATCTCCAGGGAACTGCAAACTCAACACCAAAACCACCTTCAGTTGATGAGGCGGCAAATTTTTCATTGGGTCCGAGTGCCGGAAGTACCG
>JANPMI010000236.1:0-4737 GCA_031422725.1 Chitinophagaceae bacterium
GGTTGGTGTGACTATAAAGGTTCCGGGTACTATTGGAAAATTCGCAGGAGTGAGACTTGATTCATGTATGTTCCATACCCCCCCAACATATTGTCCAACCTGCACTGGTCCGCTATTATTGTAAGATGCCCCACAATCTCCGGGATAGGAATAGCCGAAACTTATTGTAGCATTGGGAGATGTGACAGAACTTGTGATATACCATGTTCGCAATACAGCCTGGAGATCATTGTATATAGGTGGTGTAATTGGCTCTACAATTCTCGCTGAATAATTGGCAGTAGAAGTACTGATTATATTAAGTGGATTAATAGTAGTAAGGCCTATAGGAAATAATTTACCCGGAAATCCACCAACATTGTTTAACGTTAACTTACCAGTACCATTTGTTTTCACATAACTGCTTACTTGAGTAATGCTGATAGTTCCGGTTACTGTTAAATTATTATTACCGAGTTCTATTAGGCTGTTAGTATTGAGAAGAGTAACATTACCTGTTATTGTTTTATCAGAAATCATAGTAACGGTTGTTGGATTGCCTATTTCCAAACCACCTGATGAGGGAACAGTTAGTGAACCACTACCTCCTAATTCGGCTGTGAGTCCATTAATGATAAATTTACCAGAGGTTGCCAAAGCTGTTACACTGCCTGTTCCCCTGATACCATTTCGAAAGGTTTTTGTTCCACTACTTTCCCAGATCGTTGCTCCATTACATTCAAAAACACCATTGAAAATTGTACTGCTTACTCCTCCAAGACCTAAACCAATAGAAGCAGTTACCCTGAAAATAGGAATAGTGGTTGCATTTACATTTGGAAAAAAGATAACACCGCTTGTCGAGAAAGGAGAAGTCAGTGTATATTCAAGTACAGATTGATGGTTGTAAATATAATTTGCAACATTTATGCCTGAGTTATTAGCCGTTAAGCCAGTTGCTGAAACTCTTATTGTTCCCCCTGTTCCATTATTGATAGTGGGGGTGCCTGCTCCGAAAGTCGGGCTGGTTGCAGCAGATGAAAGAAGAAATACACCTCCATTTTGAATATCTATATCAGCACCTAAACCATTTTCAATTGTAAAAACACCGCTGAAATGTTCCAGAATGCCTCCATTTTCTATTATCAATTGATCAGCAGAAGATGCAGCAGCTACGGTTACTGTATGTCCATTTCTTATAGTAATGGTGTTAGCAGATGAAGTGGGTATTGATGTTGCTGCAACCCACGAAGAATTATCTGAAGATGATTCCCAGGTAGATAAAGTACTCCAAAAACCAGATGTAACAGAACGGTAATAATCAGTGCTGGGTGGAGTCGAACTCGCTAATAAAGAAAGATCATCAACTCCCAATCCATCTTCAAAGCCTGATGCATTAAAATCAGTCCATCGGATAAAGAAGTTTGCCCCGTTTGCTAAACTTAACCCTGTTATTGTACTACTGATAGCTGTTCTATTCGCTGATAAATTTCCATTTAAGGGACCTGTCGCTCCAGTTGTTACAGGGGCAGTAAAATCCAACGGATCAGCATTAGCCCAGCTACCGGTAATTAAGGAAGTGGCGTCAGAACTATATTCAAAATCCAAACGATCAACTCTTCCTGTGGTCCCTAAACGCCATTGCTCCCCTATATAACTTATTGTTAGGCTTGTGATTGTACTTCCTGTATTATTAGTAAAATAAAACCCGATAGTTGGATTTAAGCTGCCCGATTGCAAACCGCCTAAAGCTCTGTCTGGTGCAGATGTGGTACCAAAATTATAAGTATCTCCGGTACTGATTGAGCCATCCCCTGCTGTAATAGTTGTGTTATTATTTGCAAGCAATTCAGAAAAGTACCAACCATTTAAAGAAGCATTTACAATACTCAAATCACCATTAGCTGGTGATGAATTTGTTATACCCAACAAATCAAAATTTTGTGAATACGGACCGGCTAAAGGAAATTGTGCTAATACTCCAACACTTACAAAGATCGATACGACAAAAACGTAAACCTTCCTCATAGCTCCCATTTTAGGATATAAAAAATAGTCTGGTCAGCAGATAACAGAAATATTTTTTCTAAGGGGCGGGAAGGATTACCACTAAAGGTATTTGCTGAAACGAATCTATGGCATTATTAAATTATGAAAAAAAGGAGTGCAAACTATTTATCCTCATTTTACCTCACCCCAACCCTCTCCATAAATGGAGAGAGAGAAGATTGGAAAACAGATAGACAGCCCGTCGCCTGAAAAGATTAACCCGGCTTATTTTCTTTTTTCGCCGGCAATTTCATATCCGGGAAAAGGGCCGATACCAGCATCAGCGCCGATGCAAGGAACATCAAATAAATTCCGGTTTTCTTTTCGGGACAATCGCCGGCATGGCAGGCAGAAATAATAAAAAAATTCCGCACCGCCCAGGCAAGGTTTAAAGCGGTAACAAGAAGATTGAGTCGCTTGGCCCAAACCCTTTGCACAAAAAGATTAAGCAGAAAAAAAACTGTCAGTACCAGGTGAAAATAACCGGGCTTGCCAAAATTAGTCCCTGTCGCATCCACACCACTGATAGTAATGTTCTTTGATTCAATCACCACCCAGGGAGTAAAACAGGAAACTATAAGGAGGACAGCAGCAGCCAAACCAATCCATTTCATATGGCGCATAAAGGAAGTTAATGTTGGGCTGCAAGATAATGAATTGCCTCACCCCAACCCTCTCCACATGGTGAAGAAGGCCGGGGTGAGGCAAAAACTTTATAACTTAATTCCCACCGTAAAACTCAGCACTCTATGTTTGTTCTGATCATCTGCACTGCTGTTGCTGCCGCTTTGCAGTTTGGCCAACCCAAAACCATAACCCACAGATAATATCGCTGATTTCATTTCTATTCCTGCCAGTCCATTGAGACCATAATCAAAACGTTTCAGGATACCATAACCCGAACCTTCTTCATAATCCAGTGTGGAAGGATCATCATTGGACCACTCAATAGCTTTTTCGCTGTGAAAAGAAGTGCCAAAAAATTTTCCATCCACTTTATTTTTTCCCGCCAGCCCAATGGCGATGTAGGGACCTGCTCCAATAAAAAACTTAATGGGTCCTGTGGGAGTAGTAAATACAAAGTTGGCCGGAATTTCTGCATAAAAAGGATTCGTAGTAGCCCGGTAGTAATTAGCATCGGTAGTATTGCCCGATTGAGTCTTTGAACCTTTGCCCGTAATTAAAATACCGGGTTGAAAAGATATCGTCGGGGCAATTTTTATGTTACCTGTAAATCCCACCTGGAAACTGGTGAGCATTTTTGCTTCATCAACATCCCCGTCATACGTAACGCTGATATTAGCAAGATTTACACCGAATTTAAGTATCTGGGCCTGCATGGTGAATGACCCGAACAGGATTGCTGCGATTAACAACTTCGTTTTCATGTTTGTACAGTTTGATTTACCCCGTTTTTGCAAAAGTCTTGCCAAAAGACGGGTCTGTTTCAAAACTGCCGGAAAATTATCACCACGGGGCGCAGTGTACACAACTGTTGATTTTTATAATCCCTTCTCTACCCCTGGAGAAGAGCCAGGGAGGAGATCAGGCATTATTATACACTTTTATCATCGGCTCCCGCAAGGCTGCCCCTTCTGCACTGCAATAAAAATAAATAACATCTGCAATAGCTTCCGGAGTTACCCATTTATTGAAATCAGCATCGGGCATAGAGGCCCTGTTGGACGGGGTATCAATCGTAGATGGAACAACCACACTGGTAATCACATTTTTTCCTTTTGCTTCTTCATTCATAAGTTCGGCCAGCCGGAAGATGAGGGACTTGGCAAGGCCATACGCCACCATCCCACTACTGTTCTTCATGTCTGACCCTGGTTTGGAACCAATCAAAAAAATGTGGCCACTACCCTGCTGCATCATCTGGATAAATACCGGTCTTGCTGTATTATAAGCAGTTTCAAAATTCAGTTTGTATTGTTTTGTAATGTCAGCTGTTTTTGTTTCTGTTATTCTTCCCATGGCAAAACCACCAACGGTTAATACAGCCACATCAATACGTCCATGTTTTATTGCCATCAGTTCTACAAACTGCTGCGCCGCTTCTTCATTCACCAGGTCAACAACGGCGGTTTCAAAGTTCTTTCCGTTAATATCTATTGCCACTGCATCGTTGGGAATAAGAGTGCCGGTTACATAATAACCTTCTGCCAAAAATTTTTTTACTACGGCCTGCCCCATATTGCCGGAGGCCCCTGTTACAATAGCTGTTTTCATATTCTTTTTTTGTACTACGAAAGTACAGAAAGAAAATTTTGAATGCTGCTGAGTTAAATGATCAGCGGATTGTTCGCCAGGTTTTACCTTACTCTTTCACTGGCTGCTTTTTTCCGGCGAAAATAAAAATATAGTGGAATGCCCAATGCAGTAATGACTATTCCCAGCAAAGAATTTACTACCGGTTGCCGGTGATGTATATAATTAGTGATGTCATTATAAACCGTAATGACAAGAAACAATGCAGTAAAACCAATAAAGAGTAACGTCACGAAGGGATGCATCCAGATCTTATAGGGCCTTTCCAGATCCGGCATTTTTTTACGCAGCATAAAAATTCCCACCGCTCCCATACCATAAACTATCCATGAAATAAATACCATCATATCCGCCAGCATATCAAACGACCCGGAAATAATAAGAACAGAAATCCAAATAGCATGCAGCCACAGTGCATTGCCGGGTGTTTGAAAT
>JANPMI010000237.1:0-1946 GCA_031422725.1 Chitinophagaceae bacterium
TCTCCAAAATCCCATACAAAGGAAGTATCCTGGAAAGGCCGGGAAATATCTGTCACAGAGTTATTGATAAACTCATAAGTAAATTTAGGACAACCCGGACCCACCGGCTGCCAGAAAGGACGCAGGTCTGCTCTTAAATCACCCACCCGGATATTTATATAAGATGTATCTCTCTGGTTGCAGGTGGTAGGGTCAACCGCTACCAGCATCACCCTGAAAACACCAACTGAATTATAGGTAAAATTAGCAGTAGGAACTGTTGTTATAAGGTCCGGCGGATTTCCCGGAACATAATTAAAATGCCATTCATAACTCTGTGCATTACCGATTGTATCGGTAAAAATTACAGGTAACGGAAGACATCCTGCAGTATCTCTTGCCCCATCTATCGCTGATTGAACACCTCCTTTTACACCGGAGAGATCCAGATCAATTTTTGCCATAGCGAGGTTGCAGCCCGGACCACTGGCATTATTAACCGTGGCCCATGCACCTGAAGTGGTAGGAAATACCGGCCGGCCGTTTACCGCATCCAAATTACAATTGGCGCAGATAGCCTGGTAAATAACTCCGTTTTTATCAAAGCGGCTGGTGCCTCCATCCACATGATCGCCACCGGCAACATTGCTGTTATTCTCCCCAAAAAAACTACCGAACAGCTGACTGACAGCATCTTTTTTTAATACAAAAAAATAAAAATCTTTACCATCGGTATTACTCTTGATAGCATTGGCCGTTACTGGCAAACCTGTAGTGCCGGCACTAGCAAAGGGATTTCGATTATCATAAAAACCACCCCAGCCGGATACATAAACATTTTCGCAGCGGTCCACTAAAAAAGCGGTGGGTGATATATTGGGTGTAGCAGATGCTGTTCCAAAAACAGTGGAATACACATAAGCAGAGAGATTGGGCTGCAGCTTTGCGATGAATTGTTTTCCCGTGCTGCTTCCAAAAGTAGGTGTGCCGGGAGTTACCGGCCAGGTACCGGTTGTTTGCCCCATAATATAAGGAAAGCCATTATTATCAAACTGAACACCAAACACCTGGTCAATACCGCTGGTGCCGATATAAGTTGATTTAATGAGTGTGGTTCCCGTATTATTTATTCTTGCAACAAAGCCATCAATAGCACTACCGCCATTTATATTATTAATTGGCCCGATGGTACCTGAATGATCGCCAAAAAAATTAGTGCTTTCTGTTCCGCCACCTACATAAATATCTCCACCGGGGCTGAGGGCAAGTACATAGGCGGCATCATTGGCAGAACCGCCGAGATAAGAAGAAAAAAGTACTGTACCAAGATCAGGAGTTAATTTTATCACCACTCCGTCCTGGTTACCTCCCGGCGTATTTTGAAAAGGTGTTCCCCGTATAGGAAAATTATCAGCAGGAGTGCCGGCTGTGGATTGAGTACAGGAAGCAACATACACATTCCCTCCGCCATCGAGTATCACTTCACTTCTTCCGTCATCGCCATAATTTCTTTGTAAAGATGACAAGGACCTTGTTGCAGAAATATTTACACCATCAGCAGCAGTGCCTCCTATTCTTTTTGATCCTAAAATAGCAGTACCACTTGCATTAAGTTTAGTCACCACAATATCATAACCTCCGCGGAGGCCAATCAGTCCCGCAGCCCCGCCTGTTACGGGATATGAGTCGGGACCAGTGCTGGGCGAATTAGTTCTTCCGGCCAGTATAAGATTGCCCTGACCATCAACTACGAGACTATGGGGCTGATCGTTACCGTTTCCACCAATATATGTTGCATAAATACGTTGCGAACCATCGGGTGAAAGCCTGATAATACCGATATCCCAGCCGCCGCCCTGGTAAATTGTTTCAAAGGCACCCGGAGAAACAGGGAAACCGCTTCCAAAAACTCACAAGCGCCGATGAGGGAGGCGTACACGTCCATATCGAACAACGCCAGAAAATCG
>JANPMI010000238.1:0-4991 GCA_031422725.1 Chitinophagaceae bacterium
CTGAACAACGCCTATTATTTCTATGAAAATGTGGACAGCAAAAAATCTTTCAGCAGCAGCGACAGATTGTTTAATTCTTACAAACCCGGCTCAACTATAACATTGGGTTTTACCTATGATTTTGATCTGGGAAAAAAATAAATACTGCAACTGACTATAAATATTTAAAAACAACAAAAAATAAAAATTGATATGAAAAAGATCCTTTTTGGTACGCTGACGCTGCTAACAATCTTCGGCGCTACCTCTTGTGTAAAGGTGAATTTTGATGACAACGGTGGAGGGATAACACCTCCGCCTGATCCTACCAGTAATATTATTACCGGAGTTATTTCTTCCAGTAAGTTTTATGCTAAAGGCAAATGGATACTGAAAGGATATGTGTATGTGACCGATGGGGCTACCATTACTTTTGAAGCAGGTAGTGTTATCCAGAGTGATGTGACTGAAAAAGGTGCTTTGATCATTGAAAGAGGCGCCAAGCTGATTGCATCTGGTACAGCCGCCAACCCCATCGTATTTACCAGTGGTAAGTCTATTGGTTCAAGAGCACCCGGCGATTGGGGTGGAATTATCCTGTTGGGTAAAGCGCCTACTAACCGTCCGCTTGACCCTGCCCCAACTATCGAAGGTGGTGTAGGTCGTCAGTATGGTGGCACCGACCCGTTGGATGAAAGTGGTATTCTCCGCTACGTTCGTATTGAGTATGCAGGTATTGCTGCTGAACCCGGTTCTGAAATCAATGGTCTTACCATGGGTGGTGTGGGTTCTGGTACTATCATTGAAAATATACAGGTGTCATTTGGTAATGACGATGCGTATGAATTTTTCGGTGGTACAGTAAATGCAAAAAATTTAATAGCATTTGCCACTGCTGATGATGATTTTGATTTTGACTTTGGTTACACAGGTAAAATCCAGTTTGGTGTTTCCTGCCGAAAGCCTGATTTTGTGGATGCCGGTGATGCTGGCAATGGTATTGAGTGTGATAATGATGCCGCTTCTTCTTTAGCTACTCCACGTACAAAACCTCAGTTGAGTAATTTTACAATTATTGGTCCCAATAATGCTTCAGGTACAGCCGCCAATCATAATTTTTCTAACAGGTGGAGAAGAGCAACGCAGTTTATTTTGCGTAATTCAATCCTGATGGGTCATCCCGATGCAGGATTTTCTATGGAATCAGATGCTACTTTGAATGATTATTATATAAATAACAATTCTGAGTTTAAGAATAACCTGGTGCATGCAAATAGCACTACATATAAATCCGGAAATGCAGCTATCGCAAGTGCTGCTCAGATACAGACAAAGGCTGAAAGCGAAGGCTCCATTACTTATGCAGATGCAAATCTTATTATGTTGACCAGCCCATTTTATTCCACTTCACCAAACTTTTTACCAGCGGCAGGATCACCTGCTTTATCAGGAACAAGTTTCTCAGGTATGAATGCTTTCTTTACCAGCACAACTTACCGTGGTGCATTTGGTACTACCAACTGGACAACCGGCTGGACTAATTGGGATCCGCAGAATGCAGCTTATTAATTTTATTTGATAATTTTATATTTAAACGTCCTGATATTTTTCAGGACGTTTTTTGATTTAATACATGAAATGAAGCCATTATGAAAATAGCAAACTTGTTTATTCTTTGCATAGGCCTGATGGTTATCGGTTGTAAACAAAAAACGGTGAAAATAAAATTGCTTCCGTCTCTGGCTGATAGTGACAGTGCTGTGGTAATGTATTATCATAGCCCCGGCGATCCCCGGTTTTTTAATATGATAAAAGTAAGGGGTAAGCATCCTTTACCGGTTATTACTACAGATGTGAATGATCGGGTTATTACAGCGAAAGATAGTTGCGTTACACAGGGCAAAATCTATTTCTATGGTAAAGCTGATGCAGTAGAAACAGTTTATTTTTCCCGGAACAAAGATTGTATGACACTTTCTTTTATCAAAACAGGGGAAAAATATTTTACACAAATGAGTAAGGAGGCAAAGGAGCTATTAGACAGCCTGGAGAAAAATGTAACAGTGCTGCCCGGCCGGCAGGAATAATATATTAATGATGTGCTGGGGTATAAGCATAAACAACCTCGTATGTTTCTTTACGGAGGTTGGGTAGTAATTGACCAACGGCCAGGTCTTGCTTTTGCGGAGTAGGCTCACATACAGAGTACTTCATGCCATTATAAATGATAGGAGTTCCTACTGGTTTATTGAACTTTACAGCAATGGTTACATGTTCAGGATAAGCCAGTACTATTACCGGCAGGTTGTAAATTTCTTTTACCAAACAAAAAAACAAAGCAGCCCGGTCTTCGCAATCACTTTGTTCATATAATAAAGTTTGCTCCGGGGACAAACGTTTTTCTTTTCCAAATACTGCTGCATCTGTCTCAAACAAAAAAGCATACCGGGTAAACCGCATCAGGTAATCAACACCATTTTTTGTATTCATTCCCTTTATATTCTTCTTCAGCAAAGGAATCAATGAGCTATAGGTTTCTTTACTGAGGGGTATATTAAAGTACGATTCATAATCTACCACCGGGTAGTTGGCAAAAATGGTTTTTATCTGTGGGTTCAGCTTTACTTTGAAATGATAGTTATTCTCCCGGTAGTTAAACTGTAAATCTTTATCCTCATAATCAGCCGGTTTGAAACCGGGTAAACGGGTTATTTTATACGAAAATCCTTTTTGTGTTCCCATAACAGGAAGCTGTACTTCTGCGAATTTTTCTTTTTCAAAGTCAATATTGCCACCATAATCATGATAATTCAGGCAGACATATTGTTTGCCATCTTTCAGGTAGGAAGGAATATTGTAAATGTTTTCATTCGTTTGCACATAAAAGAGCAATTTCTCCCCGTTGGTTTTTAGTGTTGCATCATACCCGGACCGGGTCATCAAAAACCATTTATACAGTGTATAACGGTAATAATTTTCTGCCTTAGGACTTATTTGCTGTGCTGTTTTACGGATAAGCTGGTAATACAGCCAATCGTCCAATTGATATTGCTTTTTGTAAGCCAGCAAAGCATTCATCAAAGGCCCGTCATTGCCTGCAGCTATTGATGTTTGAAAAGACTGAACAGACTGCTCACTCAGCGGAGTGTCGTAGCTGATGATACAGGAATTGTCCAGCTTCAATTCTACAGGGTCACCAAAAAAATCAAAAGAAATTTGGATGCTATGGCCTTGTCCAATTGAAATTTTTGGCAAAAAGCTTATAAAAAGCAGCAAGAATACTATGGAATACCTGATTTTCATGGTATGCGACCTGTTTAAAGCTACAAAAACTTAACAATAAAGTAATATTAAATTTTCAGCGCCTCAGTATTTCTTCTTATTACTGGTCTTTGCTGTCTGCATTTTAGTAATTCTAACTTAACCTTGTTCTAACAACTGCATAACAAACAGCTCAGATATTTACACTAGTTCTTATCCTCTGGCCCGGAATTGCATTTCCAATGTTAGTAATTACCGTCTTGGTAGATTCTCATGCAGTTGCCACCCCGCAGCAGGACAGGCTAGGGGTGGTTTTTTTATGTGCTTATTTGAATTGCATTTTGAAGGGATTTCTCCATTTTATAAACGATTCTTCAAAATCATGCTGATTTTTTAAGGCAAACAACAGATGATGCAGATGGCAGCACAGCCGGCAGGTTCAGGATTGGCCGGTATTGTATGTTGAGGAAGGGGTTATCGTTATTAATGGCTGTACGAACAGTTAATGGAAGAAAATGAATAAATACACTGCTGAGCCGCAACGACTTGTAAAACTTAACATTGACAACATTAAGTTTTTGTTACTTTTAAGTAAATCAATTTTAAACCTTAAAAATAACACATGTCAGAAATTGCAGTTGTGCCTTCTCCTACAAAAACATCTAAAAAAGATATCCGGAAAGCTATCCGGGAAAAGTTATCCCTTTCCCTGGCAGATTACAGAAGTGTAGTTGGCGAAAAAAAATTTGATAGCCGTATCCGTAAAACAGCAAGGATATTGGGCCAGGATGTTGTAAAGGCAACACCCAAAAAGAAAAAAGGAAAGGTGAAAGAAATTCAAAAGCAAAGCTCCTAAAGAGCTTTTTTCTTTTTAGGGTACGGTCGGTTGAAGTAATAAGAAAGTAATCTGTGCTTAACAGCCGGGTCACACTTGTTTTATTGCTTTGCAAAACCGTTACACATGAAAAACATCTTAGTTAGTTTTTTTCTGTTGACTTCCATTCCTTTTTCACATCTTCAAAAAAAGGAAACAACTGCATCTCCCTCATCACTACCGGCGGCTGGTAATATTTTTATCATCACCATAGATGGCTTTCGCTGGCAGGAGGTTTTTATGGGGGCCGATTCTGCTCTTATGGCTGATGAAAGATTTACTCCTGATGGGGGATATAGTAAAATGCTTTATTGGGGAAACACTGTCAGTGAAAGAAGAAAAAAACTGATGCCCTTTTTCTGGAATATCATCGCCGCCAGGGGCAATTGTACGGGAACCGCACCTTTAATAACAAAGTAAACACTGCCAACCTTTATTCTATTTCTTACCCCGGTTATAATGAAATATTGACCGGCAATGCCGATGTCACTATTTCTTCTAACAGCAAAATTAAAAATCCAAATATCAATGTGCTTGAATACTTAGATAGCAAACCTGCTTTTAAAGGAAAGGTGGCGGCATTCACTTCCTGGAATGTATTTCCCTATATACTGAATCAAGACAGGAATGATGTGATTATTAATAGCGGGTATGCTGCTATGGAGGAAACAACAACTTCTTTGCAACAGCAAATGATAAATAAAGTGCAGGAGGAGGCGGTGTATGAGAAAACGGCTACCTGGTATGATGAACTTACTTTTTTAACAGCAAAAGAATATATCCGTGAACACCGGCCACGGGTAGTTTTTCTTGGGCTTGGCGAAACAGATGAACTGGCACACCAAAAAAGATATGACCTGTACCTGGAACAGGCCAA
>JANPMI010000239.1:0-2172 GCA_031422725.1 Chitinophagaceae bacterium
CTGAAGTTTACCGATGTTATGAAGCTGATGATTATTCCGTCAGCCAGCATATTAGAAAACCTCGCTGTTAGCGTCAAGTGCCTTTACGGTGGATGCTATCACGGGGTCTCGGCAGACGGTTAGATATGCTTGATAATATAAAAGTTCCTGTGTCAGAGTTACAGCCATTTATAGATAAAACAAATATTCTTGTTACTGAATTGGAAAATCATTTAAAATCATTCGTGGTAGAACCAGAAAAAAATACCGTTGTAAAATGGTTTCCCGATTCTCCAATGGATGCTGCCGGTTTAAAATTATGCCTCAGTCTTTAGTATTTTTCCCCGACAAATAGTTTTGTAACAAATATTCTCTCTTTACTTTTTCGTCAGATGAAATAATATACACATCAAGATTGTCGTTTATAAATCCAAGTTTAATCAAGGCAATTCTTATTGCCAATATCGGTATAGCTTTCAGCTAATACTTTCATCCTGTCTTCAAATGACCGTTCTTTCGGAGCAATCAAAAGAGATTCAATTTTGAATGATAAACCATCGTGAATATACTCGCCGGTTACGTTTATATTTTCGTCTCTGTATTTTTCTGCTTCATCAAAAGTCATAGTTTTAATTTTTAGTTTTAAAATAGTTATGTCGCTCATCCGTGTTAATTATGCTGCCTCATTCCGGTCAGCTCATCAGAATTACGGTCTGCCCGGTTGGGGGCATTGCCGCTAACTCATAAATATACGACACTCCTTGTACAGAAAAGTGCTAATTTTCAATACAAAACTGTGCAAGATGATTGTCTTGAAATATTGGAACTCGAAATATCAAATTGCTCTGGCTGACTGGCAAAATGTTTACCAGTTTCCGCAGGAAGAAAAGATGCTGAAAGAAGTTTACAGGGGCACTCTTTACTACCGGCTCAGGGGTTCTTCCCGCCGCATCAGCTACCAGCAACTAAAAAGGGGATTGGTGAAAAAACGAGTTTTCATAAAAGAAGAACTGTTGCCCTTTTAATAATATCAGTAGATACTTTTCTGCAATAATACCTTCACCCCGCCAAACCATTCTGTTTTTAAAATGCTCATGATAATGCTGTCTCTTCTGCTACCACTGGCTGTTGGCATATGATTCCGGAGTATTCCTTCTTCCACGCAACCGATAGCTTTCATGGAAGCAATACTTCTTGCATTGTTTGCATCCGCCCGGAATTCCAATCTTTCCATTCCCCATTCTTCAAATACATAAGTAAGCAGCAGCAATTTGCAATGCCTGTTCAATCCTGTCCGCTGAAAAGCTGAACCATACCAGGTGTAGCCAAGTTGTGCGGTAAGCCACGGCTGTTGTATATCATAAAATCTTGTACTGCCTGCATACTTATTTTCTTTCTTATCAAAAACAATAAAGGGATATTCTTTTTTATCGTTTAGGTTCTTTACTGCGTTAGCAAGATAGTTCCGGAGGTTTTCTTCACCGGCAGCAGTTACTAATCCAAATTTCCAAATCTCCGGTTCATTCAATGAAAAAGGAAGCAGGGTTTCAAAATCATTTTCCTGTATGGGGCGCAGCAACACTCTTTCATTTTCAAGAACAGGTTGCTGCTGAAAAATATCTTTTATCATCCTTCAATCCTTTTTATATCCGCTCCTAATTCCTTCAACCGTCCGTCAATATCCTGGTAGCCCCTGTCTATTTGTTCTATGTTTTGAATAATACTTTTTCCATCCGCACTAAGGGCCGCAATCAGCAATGCCACACCGGCACGAATGTCCGGCGAACTCATGGTGATGCCACGAAGCGGTTGCTCTCTGTCAAGCCCAATTACCACGGCACGGTGCGGATCGCAAAGAACAATTCTTGCTCCCATATCAATCAACTTGTCAACAAAGAACAAACGGCTTTCAAACATTTTCTGGTGAATGAGTACAGAACCTTTGGCCTGTATCGCCGTCACTAACACAATACTTAATAAGTCAGGAGTGAAACCAGGCCACGGATGATCGTAGATCGTCATCACTGAACCATCGAGGAAAGTTTGTATCTCATAACTTTCCTGTGCAGGAATATGAATATCATCGCCATTAAAATTTAGTTGAATGCCTAACTGCTGAAATTTTTCAGGAATGATACCGAGATGTTCAATACCGGCTCCTTTGATAGTAATATCACTTTGCGTCATGGCAGC
>JANPMI010000240.1:0-4317 GCA_031422725.1 Chitinophagaceae bacterium
AATTCAAAAGGACAGTTTGAACTACCGGATACCTTGCCAACCGGCAACTATTATATCAGGGCTTATTCCCCCACTATGCTGAACCATCCGGATGAATTTTTGTTTCAAAGAAGCATTTACATATACGGGAAAAAGAATCCGGCAATAACCCAGTCCAGTGAAAAACAAATAAGGGTTGAGTATTTCCCCGAAAGTGGAAATTTCGTGACCGGTCTGCCTAATACCATTGCTTTTAAGATCATTGACCGAAACGGTCAGCCACTTAACTTATCCGGGATAGTCAAAAATGAAACGGGAGATAGTATAGCAGCATTCAACAGTTATCATGACGGGATGGGGATGTTTGATATAAACCCTTCAAAAGATGCAAAATATTATGTACAGTTGAATGATGATTCCTCTTTTAGAAAATATTATTTACCGGTTGCATCAGCTTCAGGAATTGTGTTCAGGTTAATGCCTGACCCGAAGGGAAGGTATTTTGAAATATATCAGCAACCTGTTGACCCATCTCTGAAGGCGGCATATATTATCGGCCAGATGCAGCATCGTGTCGTATTCAGAATGGAACTGAATGCTGATAAAAACGATATTAACGGTTTCATTAATACTCAAAAATTAAACTCGGGTATTTTACAAGCCACCATTTTCAACAAAGAGGGTATGCCATTGGCAGAAAGGCTAAGCTTTATAGATAATAACGAATACCGGCAAAAAGCTGAACTGATTGCAGACACAGTGAAGTTTTCTGAAAAAACAAGGAATCATTTTACACTTTCTTTTCCCGATACCGTGGGTGGTAGTTTTTCTGTAGCGGTAACAGATCCTGACTACTCCACGGAATCAATGAGAAAAGAAAATATTATTTCAAACCTGTTGCTGACTGCTGATCTGAAAGGATATGTACATAATCCGGCTTATTATTTTTCTGCGGCTGATGACTCAGTTAACAATGCCCTTGATATATTGATGATGGTGAATGGCTGGCGGCGTTTTAAATGGACGGAACTAGCTGGTATTTCAGAAGCACCTCTCCGGTACCATGATCCCGGGTATATAACCATAACAGGCAAAGTGAATATACGGGGTACAAAAAAACCATTATCTAATAAAGAATTGTTTTTATTGGTTTCTTCAGTGGAAGACTCCATCAACTCAAGTATGCAGTTCTTGCAAACAGATGGAAATGGAAAATTCCGCCTGGATTCACTGATCTTTTTTGGCAAAACAAGATTTTTTGTAAGTGATGTATTGGGAAAAAAAAATAAATGGCTGGATATTTATCCCGATGCTGATTCTATTGCCACATCTTTCCTTTTGCGGGGAATCAATTCAAAACAATTATTCTCAGGAAATGGCAGGCTCAATGATATTTCCCCAAAGCTTGCTTATGATTATGAGAATATCTTAAAAGCGAATGGCCAGATGCTTGAGGGGATAACTGTTAAAGTAAAAAAGAAATCACCTGTTCAGGAATTGGAAGAGCGGTATGCGAGTGGCAAATTTGCAGGGCTTACAGAGAAAACAATTGACCTGGTCAACACAACAGAAAAGATTTATCAAAATAATATTTTCGATTATATACAGGGTCGGGTACCGGGAATTAAAGTTGAAAGGAATGGTTTAATCTATTCTTTGTTTTACCTGCAGCGTTTTTCGCTGAGCGGTAACCACATCCCAATGGTCTTGTATCTGAATGAGATGCAAACAAATGCCCGGCTGATTGCAACCATACCGGCGAGCCAGATTGCGATGATCAAAGTCTTCAGTTCTTTTTTTGGGGCTGAAGGAAATGGGGCCGGAGGTATACTGGCTGTTTATACAAAAGATGGGGTTGACCTCACCAATTCGCTTTCTACTTCAGCAGACATCTTTCAGTACAGGGGATATTCTGTTATCAAAGAGTTTTATTCACCAGATTATATTGCAGGTGCAGATGCCACCCAACCATCTCCTGCAAAAGATCATCGTATTACACTGCATTGGCAGCCTGATATTTTTGTGGACGGGGTGAATGCAAAAGTGCCTGTCATATTTTACAACAATGACAGATCCCGGAGCTTTAAGGTAATTGTGGAAGGGATGACTTCGGAGGGTAAGATGGTTTTTATTGAAAAAATAATTTCCCCGGTACAAAAAGGGTTTTAATAAAAACCCCTGTTCTTACGGGAACAAGGGGCATAGGTTTTTCAACCATCGGAAACTATTTGGCAGGAAAGCCTGAATTGGCTTTCACTTCATTAATTTGTTGTGTATGCCTGTTGCTGTGGGCTCCTATCAGCAAGTACAACTGGTAACAGTCTATCCAGCCGAAAGGCATTTGCACCACATGGTTACGTAAATCCTCGGTAGAGGCTTTCATATACTTGATATGGTTCAAGCGGTTCATCTTAAAATCGGCTACCGCCTCATCCAGAGAGGTATATTTAATATTCTCCGGTCGGAATGGTTCCGGTGCCTGTGCCTTTTGTGAACGGTCCAGTATCATTTTTACAAACTGCTCATCGGTTACTTTTATTTCTGAACGTTTTTCCGGGTTGGCGGCACCTTTCATGGCACCTTCAAACATTCCCCAAAGCCCTTTTTCGGTAGCAGCAATGTGGTACATACAATCTTTTACCGACCATCTTTCCGGGGCTGTTTTATAATTAAGCTGGGCTTCTGACAAATTTTTAGTGCTGTTTATAGCCTCATCCCTGGTATCCTTCATCAGACCAATGGCATATTTTCTTTCTTTCTTTGAAATCGAATTGTCATTGATTGTGCCTGCCAGACCTGTAATAACAAGCGATGTAAGCAGCAGACGACCTATCGTTCTTTTTAGCATGACAAATGTTTTTAAAAATGTTGGATAATAAGCTATCCAGAGGGGTGGGAAAGGCAGAAAAGATACGAAAGTTCCGGACCTGGCCAACAAAGTTTTTAGCACACAGATACCTTATTATTTAAGCGGTCTTTTTTTCACCATGCCTCCCCGGGTATCCTTTATACTTTGCATGACCATAAACGCATTAGGATCAATTTTTTCTACTTCATTGGTCAACCGGTTTATTTCAAGACGGGTAACAACCGTAAAGATGATGTCCGTATTGATATAGGTTTCGCCCCGCTTGCCATAACCTCTTTTGCCCGAATAAATGGTGAGCCCCCTTCCCATTTTTTGTTTAATAAAATCCGCTATTTCATTTGTATGGGGAGAAATAATCGTAACACCGGTGAATTCTTCAATACCCTCCAGTATAAAATCCACAGTTTTGGAAGCGGTGAGGTAGGTAAGAATTGAATACAATGCTACTTCTACAGAAAGCAGGTAAGCTGCCAAAGAAAAAATGGCAATATTAAAAAGCAGGATAAAATCTCCTACGGATAAACTTCTTTTCCGGCTCAGGAAAATGGCCAGCACTTCTGTACCATCAATAACCCCGCCACCCCGGATACAAAGACCAATACCGGCGCCGATAAAAAATCCTCCAAAAACAGATACTAATAGTTTGTCATTGGTAACATGCGGATAAGGAAATACTTCTACTGCCAGGGCCAGTAACGCAATAGCAATAATACTTTTCAGGCTGAAAATTTTACTGATTTGCCGCCAGCCCAATAATATAAAAGGAAGATTGAAAACAATGATGAGAAGCGATAAGGAAATACCCCACTCTTTATTGGCCAGTAATGAAAGGCCCATCACCCCACCATCTATAAGACCATTATGAATAAGAAAACCTTTCAGGCCAAACCCGGCAGAGATAATGCCGAGCAGCATCATTAATACATATTTGATTTCACGCCGGATTGTCTTGCGGACCCGCCAAACACCCTTGGCCATTTCATAACGGCTCAGGTTATCATCATCTTTTTTCCCTAGCGATTTTTTGATTTCATGAATGATGATGCTATGTTGCTGCGGGTTTAACGCCATATTCTAAAGATAATAAAAAGGCACCGGAACAAATGCTGCTGCTGCCTCCAAATACTTATCTTGGTCAGATGAAAATCAGCGATATTATTTCCTTTCTTGAGTTACTGGCCCATCCTTCTCTGCAGGAACAATATGACAATGCCGGATTGATAACCGGGCAGGATGATTGGGAATGCAGTGGCATTATTTGTTCACTTGATGCTACGGAAGAAGTAGTAAAAGAAGCTGTTTCAAAAAAATGTAATCTTATCGTAGCGCATCATCCCATCATTTTTGGCGGGCTGAAAAAAATTAACGGAAAAGACTATGTCGAAAAAACAATCATCAAGGCGATAAAGAATGATATTGCTGTTTATGCCATCCATACTAATCTTGACAATATAGTAAACGGTGTTAAT
>JANPMI010000241.1:0-1710 GCA_031422725.1 Chitinophagaceae bacterium
GATGAGTCCGAGGAATTTGAGCAGGGTGTTTAAAGAAAAGACCGGATCCACGGTTTTGGAATACCTGACCCTGTTAAGAAAAGAATATGCGAATACCATGCTTAATAATCCTGAATATACCATTGAGTATATCGCCTCTAAATGTGGATTTAAAACCGCAAGGCAATTACAAAGAATATTAAAGAAATAACGCCTGTTTCATTTCTATGCAATCAGCACTTGTCAAACTGGAACGCTGTGTCCAAATAGGGTGACATACTCAAAAATAGGCGAAAGTTTTGACCTCTCATAACTTGCGGATTTTGGTTTTGTTCTTTTATAATCAGCGTATTAGACTTAGCTATGGGTCAATATTTTTTTACAGTCTTTATTCTCTATACACTATCTCAGGTAAGAAATAAAAAAGGCACCATCGCTGATGCCCTTTTCTCAATTGTTAGATTGATTGCGACTAAATTTTAAAGCCGACAGTCAGTACCGCATTACCTGTAGTTGATTTAATAGCGGCCCCGGCATAAGGAGTATTCTGTAAACGAAAAGCAAAATGAACATCCTTGCCCATGGTATGCACATAAGTAAGATCAACGAACATACCCTTGTTGCGGTAACCCAGCCCGCCGCTAAGCAGGAAACGGTTACCTTTTTCATTATGCCCAAGATCTTTATAGGGATTGCCATAGTAAGCAACACCCAATCTTGCCATGATGGTAGTAAATTTTAATTCGCCACCGGCTTTAAAATTAAATGCTCCTTTATAAGTGTTGTCAATTGTTTTATTCAGCAACTTCAGGTAGTCTTTTGTTTCCTGTGTGTTATCACCATCAGGATCTGTGGTGTAAGAAGAATTTTTATAAATTACATATTCAATATCGGCTGTTAAAAATCCTTTTTGTTTTCTTACATCTTCTATTTCCCGCAATACATACGATGCACTGGCCATAATACGGTAAGGGCTGAACATCCAGTATTGAAATTCACCATCATTCCCGTTGGTGAACATGCCGGAGTTTTGTGTCAGCAGTCCTTGGTAGTTTTCAGTATTGGTGGTTACGGAAGCATTATAGCTATCCGTCAGCCGGTAAAAAGTAGGAGTGTGAACGGCGAGGCCAAGACGTACATATTCTACAGGTTTATAAATAACCCCGAGTTTAAGATTTACCCCATTGCCTTTGGTGGTCAGATTTTCAGTGATAGAAGCAAAATCAAATTTATTATTGCTGTTGGTGCCGGCATCTGCTTCAGTAAAGGTTGCTTCTTTTTCATAATTCACAAACGGTACACCCAGTGTCCATCCAAAAAAGAATTTATCTTTTTGATTACCCGCAAAAGCAAGGGCCAGTTCAGTAATGCCGCCTTTGTTCCTGATACTGTTTTCCTGTAATAATCCACCCACCGGTGCTCTTGTCTGAAACTGGTAGTTATTGGCACTGCCACCGGCAATAGTGTCAATCCAATAGGTATTAAAGGCGAGGCTGGTGCCAAAGGGATAGTTTGATGCTACACTGTTGGCATCCTTATCATTGTTATTGTTTATTTCTTCTAAAAATTTTTGTGAATAGGAATTTTGATTGTTAGCGCCACGGTATAATGTATTACTGCCAAAAGCGGCTGTCCGGTTAACGGCAATGGCAATGGCCAACCCGGAGTTATTTTTTTTCTTGTTATTGGTTCCGCTACCGATAACTACACCCGTAGTGCCAAATGAAAAAT
>JANPMI010000242.1:0-5441 GCA_031422725.1 Chitinophagaceae bacterium
CACCGGCCACGGGTAGTTTTTCTTGGGCTTGGCGAAACAGATGAACTGGCACACCAAAAAAGATATGACCTGTACCTGGAACAGGCCAATAAAACTGATAAGATGATTGCCGAACTCTGGCACCTTGTACAAACAACTCCCGGCTATAAAGACAATACTACTTTTATCATTACAACAGATCATGGCCGGGGAAAAAAGATAGCAAAATGGGCTTCTCATGGAGAATTTATCAGGGGCTCTTCTCAGGCATGGTTGGCTGTTATCGGCCCCGGCATCAGCGCTGCAGGAGAAATAAAAGATGGGCAGCAATTATACCAGCAGCAGCTTGCACAAACAATTGCCGGTTTATTGGGTGAGAAGTTTGAAGCAGATGATATTGCCCCGGCCATATCTTTAAGATGATACCCTGCAAACGGTATCATCTCCTTTTTATTTATCTTACCGAAAAAACACATGAAAACTCTTTCCATTCTTGCACTCCTTATTTTTTTATCTGCCTGTTCAGACAACTCAGCTGTCAGTAAACAGCTCTCGGGTAGTGATAGCCTGGTAATAAATTTTAATACCCCGCAAACGAACAACATCGAAAAAACGATGACCACCACAGAAAGCAAAGCCATTAAAAAATTGATGAACTATGCGGACAGTAAAACCACAGAAGCCTACAAATGCGGTTATGATGGCAATCTACTATTTTACAAAAAAGGAATATTGCTGGGTGATGTGTCGTTTAATTATTCCGGTGATGGCTGCCGCCATTTTATTATGCTGGTAAATGATGAACTTGCCCCCACTACTATGAGCAATGAAGCGGCTGATTTTTTAAAGAGTTTAGCGGAAGGGAAGGGGTGGTATTGACAAATATCAAAATAGAAATTATTATTGTTGATATTTAGTATTTATAAATTTCTTTTAAATAATCACACAATCCCTTAAAGTCGGGATAGACAGAGTAAGTATTTATTCCAAAATGTTTGATAAGAAGTTTTAAAGCATTAATTAGGTTCAACGGAATTTCTATTTTTTCTAGAAAATCAATACTAGTTTGTTCCATTTTTTGTTCATTCTTTCCATGAATTGTGAAAATTCCTCTTTGAGCAAAAATCCTTTCATTTGTGCGATTAGGATAGATCGCAATTGGGTAATTATGTAAATCGGTTATGGGTATATTACAATAGTTTGCATAAGTTTCTGAGTATTGTCCCAAATCTTCATCTGGATTTAAAAGAGTACCGTTGGCTTTTGGCTCTTTTTCGTTTAAAGTGTATGGGTTCAATATCCAAATATGTGGGTTGTCAATACTTTTAGATTCTAAAGCAAAAAACAACGCTGTCCCAATATTTTCGGTCCAGTCCAACAACCTTGTTGGTATACCTTCATGCCTCATAGTAAACAAAGCCTCCCATGATGATTTAAAAACTATTCTGGGCCCGACTAATGATCTGAAGTCACAGTATAGATTATTTTCTAACGTCCATAAATCTTTTTTGGTTTTCTTATAATCTCTGTGAAGTGTTGGGAGTAATTCGTACTCGAATTTTGAATGACCTCTAAAAACAGGATAGCTGCAATCCTCAAACTTTTTTGAGTTTAAAGTTTCATTTACCTTTTTAAAGAAGTCGTCAATTGTATCCATTTTTTTTATAAAACTCTTATAATCTAATAAGCCTTTGTGATTTCAAATTTAATTGATAACTAAGGTAAATCAAAGAAGAATCTACAACATATATCATAGCCTTACGAACTCATAGTCTCAGCTATGCCCCAAGAATAAATAATGTATGAAATCTCCTTTTTTTGATAATTTGCTAATAACTAATCCCTCCTTGCATCCAGCGTAAACCCAACAGTAGTCCCCACTGCTTCCGTACTCCGAACATGAATAGTTTGTCCGTGGGCTTCAATAATATGTTTGCAAATGGATAAACCAAGTCCGCTGCCGCTTACATCAATACTGCGGCCTTCATCAGTTCGGTAAAACCGTTCAAACAAACGGGGCAGGTGCCGTTCATTTATCCCGATACCGTCATCGGTTATTTCAATCAGAATATGCTTGCCATCGGTCTTGTACATGCTGGCGATAATGTTGCCGCCCTGTTTACCATACTTAATGGAGTTTTCGATAAGATTGGTAAACACTTGTCTTATCTTTTCTTTATCAGCAAAAACAGTTAGCGGAGATTCGCAGCCTTTCTTAATACTGCAATCAATATTAACAGCCTCAGATTTTATCGTTAAGCTTTCAAATACATCTCGTATCAATTCCTGGATTACAAAATTTTGTTTGTATAAAACCAGTTCGCCCCTTTCTAAGCTGGATATTTCATCCAGGTCATTCAGCAGGTGGGTAAGGCGATCCACATTCTTCGCCGTTTTTTTCAGGAATTTTTTGTTTACTTCAGGATTTTCCAGAGCACCTGATAATAAAGTGTCAACATAGCCCTGTATGGCAAACACTGGTGTTTTAAATTCATGAGAAAGGTTTTGCAAAAATTCCCTGCGGAACTGTTCATTCTGCCGGAGCAGTTCAATTTCCTGTTTGTTCTCTTCCGCCCAGGCTTCCACATCTTCCCGCACCTCGTCAATACTTTTTTGCGGCAGCACATATTTATAGTAGGTCTCTTCTTTTCGGGTGGCCTTCGTCTGGTAAATGAATTTGTAAATCAGTTTTATTTTCCGGTAAATAAACCGCTCCAGCACAAATGATATTAATAAATAAGCTCCGCCAAAAATGACTATGAAAGAACCGATAGTCCACCACCAGCTTTTGGCTACTACAAAAACCAGCACACTAACCGGAATTGCCAGCACCAACGCAGTAAACGCTGATAGCCGACGGGGAGAAATATTTTTAGTGGAGAACATAGTACGAAGATAAAGGCACAAGGTTCAAGGCACAAGAAATACAAGGCGCAAGCGATGAACGACTTCAAATTAAAGGACACTTGTGCCTTGTCTCTTGCACCTTGTGCCTTCTCATTCAGAGTTCAAATTTATACCCAACCCCCTTCACCGTTGTAATGCAATCAACGCCGAGCTTTTGACGGATTTTACGGATATGAACATCAATAGTGCGGTCACCAACAATTACATCATTGCCCCAGACCTGGTTCAGTATTTCATTGCGGAGAAAAACCCGGCCCGGTTTTAATGCCAATAAATAAAGGAGTTCAAATTCTTTTTTGGCCAGCACCACTTCATTCTCTCTTACTTTAATGATGTAGCGTTCCGGGTCAATAGTAACATGGTCAATAGTCAGTATCCTTGCATCGGTTTTGTTTAAACGCCTGAACAAAGCATTTACCCGGCTCAGAAAAACTTTGGGGCTGATGGGTTTGCTCACATAATCATCGGCGCCGGTTTCCAGGCCTTTTATCTGTGTGCCTTCATCATTTACCGCTGTCAGAAAAATGATAAGGGTTTCTTTAAATGCTGCCTGTGCTCTCAGCAACTGGCAAACTTCCACGCCGGTCTTTTTGGGCATCATTACATCTAATATAATCAGATCGGGTTGGGTACGGCGGGCTTTTTCCAGTGCTTCATCACCGTCTTTGGCAGTAATTACCTCGTAACCTTCATTGGAAAGATTATACTTTAATATTTCAAGGATATCCGGTTCGTCATCTGCTATTAGCACCTTTCGGGCTTTGGTTTCCATAATTTGGAAAGTTTTCGCAAACCTAACAGGAAAATAGCGGGGAGTAAAATTTAGGAGCTGTCCTTTACACAGACTTAATGATAACTTAATATGTTATTCTTGATCACATTACGGGTTGAGATTTTTTAATTCCTCCAGACAGCTTTAATCCACCTAAAGGCGTCTGTATCAATAATAAAGCGGATAAACAGCCTATATGGGCTATGGTTATTAACTTTGCCCTCTCAATCCTTATGACAGCAACTACCAACAGGTACCTTTTCCTATGTCTTTTTATTCTTTGGAGCATCTCTTCAGTTGCCCAGGGGGTAAGCATAGCCGATACCGTAAAGATTCCCAATACTTACAAGGCAGCATTTAACCGGCAAAGAAACCATGATGCGATAGATGCTCAGCAAAAAAGCATATTGGCTTCAGATGGAAAGGCAGATAAAATTTTTGCTCCCTCTGCTGATGAAGATATTAATTTCCTGCTCACACAAAGACTTACTAAAAAAGTAGATGCTATTCAGTATTTAATTGAAACAGATAAAATATTTGATCACCGGTTAAAGGTTAACTACCTGTCCGGGCTGGAATATGTACTAAAATATTTCCGCCAAAACTGGAAAATAAAAACTGACAAAAAAGTAAACCCGGTGAATCTGCCGGCTATCATCAGTGCATATGAAGAGTGTATAAAGAAAGACAGAAATAATGAATCTTTTGAAGCTGTGATTGACGGCCTGTCCTATGATGCGGGTATGAATATAATCAATGCAACTATTTTTGATAAGAATCCGGGCTATAGTTCCTCCAGAAATAATTTAGTGCTTAAGTATTGTCTCCTTCATCCCGAAAAAACTTTTTTGACACTGCACCAGAACCCGGATATGCCCTTTGCAGATAGCCTCGTAAGAACGGTGGCACAGCAATATCCGAGACAGTTGTATGATTATGCTGCGGCCAACAATAAACTGGGTAATGTGATCCGCAATATCAGCAACGACACTTTTATTACGACAGTGGTAAGGATGGCCAGGAGCAAAAGCGGTCAGCAGTATTTTGCTTTCTTAGATAACATTGTCAAAGGCAAAATGACATTTGAAGAAGTTGATGCGGCGAAAGATGATTCATTACTGTACTATAAATTAATGGTAAAAACATTGCTGGAATATAGCGGCAGGGCCATCAATAAAGACACGGCCTTCGAGTTTGCAGGATTGAGAGAAAGATTAGAGAAAAAAGCAAGGGAAAACTTTGTTAACGTCATCAACGGACTGCATAATGAAAATACAGAGTTTCGTTTCAGGTCTATTCAGCCATTGAATGCTGAAGAATTATATTACCTCGCCGTATCAGCGGACGGCTCTATTTACACCTCCAGTTTTGTAAAAGGGGTGTATCCGCTGATGATGAAAAAAATAAATAACCGGGGTGATTCGTTGTTAAAGCTGCTATGGTTTGATAAATACAGGAAGTTTATCAAAATGGCGGCTGGGTTTAATATGCTGAGTGATTTTTTAAGTTCTTTTCCTCCGAAAAAAACGGCAGATGATGAAAGCGATGCGGAAAAACTGATGAAGGCTTTTGTCGGAAAATTAGAACAGGGCAATCGGCTGGAAGATGGAGTAGATGTGGCAGACTCCTATGCCAGCATTGTAGAAACCATCAAACCACTGGCCAATGAAATGCTGAAAAATATTCAGCTTAATTACCAGCGGAATGAAAAGGCAGGTAATAAAAGAGGCGTTGCTATTTATAAAATACTAAACAATCTTTTTCTTTCTGCCGATTCTGCCAA
>JANPMI010000243.1:0-3328 GCA_031422725.1 Chitinophagaceae bacterium
ATATGCAATACAAAATCTTCATGAGTCACAATGGATTTGCTGTAGCCACCGTGAGTAATGCCGCTGCCATCCTTTTCAGTACTGCCATAGCTGAACACCGCACCGCCACTGCAATATTGTTCCAGCCCATCCTTGCAGTTATCACATTCCCGGCAGCTATCCACCAGGCAGCCTACACCGGCCCTGTCACCCACTTTGAATTTTTTTACATGGCTGCCCACTGCTGTTACTACTCCCACTATTTCATGGCCTGGCACACAGGGATACACCGCATTGCCCCATTCTTTGCGGGCAGTGTGCAGGTCGCTTTGTCAAACGCCACAATACTTTATTTCAATCTGCACATCATGTGGCTTCGGCTCTCTTCTTTCAATGGTTAACGGAACTATCGGGGTAGTGGCACTTTGTGCACCGTATGCTTTAGTAGCTGACATAAATAATTATTTTATTTTGAATGTCAACAAATATAAAGCGAATAAGTTGGGCAGAAGATTAAAGAATTAATAATGGAAGGGTAGGCTATACTGCTGAAAGACACGACATAAAAAAACCCCGTCTGGCCTTAGGCGGGACGGGGTTTTATACAGCTTACTTACTTCTTTTTAATAGTGGCAATTGGCAGGATGGTCACGGTCGTTGTAGCGGTTTTTATTTTTAACCTTCGCATACACCCTTCTTATTTCCTGCTGACGCTGATCTTCCAGGAAACGGATCTGCCTTTGTTTCTCCCATCGGCTCATATAATAATTGTTTCTTACCAGCTGGATTTTGTAATCAAACTCCTGGTTAATTTGCGCAATGCGCATCTTCATTTTTCTTTCATTGGAGAATCTGCTGTTGCCATAGTCGTCATCATTGCGATAGCGGTCATCATTGTTGTCGTAAGGATTATGGTTCACCACCACATCTCTTCCATTATCATACCTGTCATCATCATCCCGGCGGTCAGTTTGCCGGTTGTCCCGGTTATCCCGGTTGTCTCTGGAACCAGGCTGTGCCTGTGCTGCGGAGAATAAGGCCACCGCAAACAGTAAAGTAAAAATCTTTTTCATAATGTACGTTTTTAAAAGTGAATAATATTGGGTAGGATGCAAACAGGGAACCACTGTTTACAAAAAGAACGTTAATAGATTTTTTAGCAGCGTCCATCCCTGATAGACATAAAGAACACTCAAACTGGCTGCTGAAATAATGCCGGTGGAAGAAAGAGATATTCCGGTGAAAGAACTGCTCCATGCTTCCGAAGTTTTCTTAACTGCTACCACCAAAAAAATAATCCCGGCACTAAAAATAAATGATCAACCCGTTGGCAATGCCCGGCCGGGACCAGCTACTGCAAAACTGTTTGAAAAATTTATGCAACTGGAAACAGCCCTTGCTCACCGGGTAAGCCGGTAAATAAGTAAGGCCGCCCGTTTGATGAGTTTTGGATATTCCTGCAGGTTGATGATTTCTCCGGGGGCATGTGCACCACGGCCCGAGGCACCCAATCCATCCAGGCAATCCAAGTAGTTAGCTACATAAGAAATATCACCGGCACCTCTGGAGCCGGGGTCACCAGCTTTTACTTCGCCATAGCCGATAGCGATGCTGATATCATTCACCATTTTTACCAAGGCATCATTACCTGCCGTGGGTGGCATAGAAGGAATACCATCTTTGAAATGGATGCTGGCATTGGTACCGCTAAGATGTTGCGATACGATCTGCCGCATACTGGCTCTTGCTTTTTCTTTTTGCTCTTCAGTTAAAAAACGCAGATCACCAATCACCACAGTTTTAGGAGAAATGATATTGGTCTTTCCCAACACGTCTCCTTTTTGTGCAGCCGTATCATAATTTACTTCTGACCCCCCAATGAACAGGCCGGGATTAAAAGTGAGGTATTTTTCGTTGCTTAATTTTTCTCTGAAGGCATTGATGATGCGGGCCGCTTCATAAATAGCACCAAAGCCGGCCGAACCAAACATGCCCGATGAATGTGCCTGCTTGCCTTCCACTTCCAATCGCCACTCACTGGCACCGCGGCGGGCTGTGGCTACGGTACGTAAACCGGCTGCCGTTTCAAATCCTAATGCTATATCATGTTGTTTGGCTCTTTCAATAAAATCACCACGGCTGATAGCTCTCGGGTGGCCTGCATTTTCTTCATCGCCGGTAAAATAAACGGTGATGCTTACATCCTCCAGCAATCCTTGTTTATACAATGCTTTCAATGCCGCTATCACCAGCACATCGCCACCTTTCATATCGTTCACTCCCTGCCCGGTGGCCGTGGTATCACTGAGCATCGTAAAAGGATTGGCCGGCATGTCGGGTTCAAATACAGTATCGAGGTGACCGATCAGGAAAAGTTTCTTTCCCTTCTTTCCTTTGCGGGTAGCCACCAGGTGACCGGCTCTTTTTAAGGAGTCAGGCAGGGTAATCCACTCCACTTTAAAACCCAATGCCGCCAGTTCTTTACCATATAGATCTCCCACTTTTTTTACACCAATAAAATTATACGTACCGCTGTTGATGTTCACCGATTCTTTCAGTAACTGAATGCTGGAAGCATACTCTGTTTCTATATGTTGAAGGATTTGCTTTTCGGTTTTTGTAAGTGGTTGGGTACTCGCAGTAATAGCAATCGTAAAAAGAGTAAAGACGCTGAGCAATTTTTTCATCATTCCGTTTTTTGAGATTGGCAAGATACTGATTTCAAAATAGCAGCCTGTCCATCCCCTCCCCGGAGGGGTCGCAGCAATTTATAATAAAGACACTCCGGAAGGGGTGGGTAAAAACAGGCAGACTACTTTTACATGATGGCCGATGTCCACAATAAAAAAACAAGAAGCTACAACATGTCGCAGATAAAAGCGACCAATACCAAACCTGAGATGCTGGTGCGGAAGTTTCTGCATAAAAATGGATTCCGATATTCCTTACATAAGAAAACATTACCCGGGAAACCAGATATTGTTTTACCGAAATACAAAACCATCATCTTCATTCACGGCTGTTTCTGGCATGGACATACCAATTGTAAATATTATGTAGTGCCTAAAACAAGAACCGACTGGTGGCTGTATAAAATAAATACGAACAAAGCCAATGACGCTAAAGCGGTAAAAGCATTGAAGAAAGAAGGTTGGAAAGTGATTACAATTTGGGAGTGTAAATTAAAACCTGCAAATTATAATCAAACATTGCATAAAATAAAAGTAAAGCTTTCCGGCTCATAAGTGTTGTTTTTGCCAGCAGCAGGTTCATTTCTTTTACCTTACCGGGAAACAATGTTTCTTTTGCAGCAGCCTTTGTTTTAGTAACAATAACCGCTTTCGCTGTT
>JANPMI010000244.1:0-2899 GCA_031422725.1 Chitinophagaceae bacterium
CATATTTTTCATAAATCACTTCACCGTTCATGGCAATGAGTATGCCGCCATTAAAGCCTTTATTCAGCAGCGTTGTGTCAAAAAAACTGCTTAATTGCCGGTAATAATTACGGAACACTTCTTTACTCAGCTTGACCGGGGTAGGGGGATAATATTGCAGGGAATCATCGGCAGGTTTTTTTTCCCGTGAAGTTGAGTTGCAGGCAATAATAAGAACAAACAGGAGTAAAAAGCTAACAATTGTTTTCAATAATAAATAGTTGGGTTGGTTACAAAAATATAAGCTGGTCATTTGCTATCAGCCGGTTAGTTTTCCCCAATCATCGGGCCAATGTTAATACAATGACTTATTTACTGCGTCCTTATCGTAAACCGGACACATTATATTTGCAATATGGCAAAAACAGGCAAGACCAGTTATCCAAAAGAAAAAATAAAAATTCTTTTTTTAGAGAATATCAGTGAGGTGGCAGTCAAAAATTTTCAGCAATATGGTTATGTGCAGGTTGATAAAATATCAAAAGCCCTGACGGAAGAACAATTGATGGAAGAAATCAGGGATGTACATATACTGGGTATCCGTTCTAAAACGCAAATCACTAAAAAGATTCTTGATGCTGCTAAAAAATTGCAGGCTATCGGCTGTTTTTGCATTGGTGTAAACCAGGTTGATTTAAATGCGGCCACAAAAAATGGGGTGGTCGTTTTTAATGCACCCTATTCCAATACAAGATCTGTAGCAGAGCTGGTGATTGGATCATCAATCATGCTTGTCAGAAGAATACCCGACAAAAATAAAGCTGCACATGAAGGAGTGTGGATGAAAGATGCCAAAGGCAGTTATGAACTGCGGGGAAAAACACTCGGCATTATAGGCTATGGAAATATTGGTAGCCAGGTAAGTGTGCTGGCCGAAGGTCTGGGTATGAAAGTTATTTTTTATGATGTGGAAACGAAATTGCCGTTGGGTAATGCGGAAGATGCCAAATCATTAAAAGAATTGTTGAGCAAGGCAGATGTGGTGACCCTGCATGTGCCCGAAACCTCCCAAACAAAAAATCTTATTAATAAAAACAATCTTAAATATTTTAAGAAAGGGGCAATACTTATAAATTATGCAAGGGGAGAAGTAGTTGATCTGGATGCCTTGCGAAAAGCAATATTGGAGGGTAGCATTGGCGGTGCTGCAGTAGATGTATTTCCTTGGGAACCGGAAAAGAATGGTGACCGTTTTCAAACACCGTTGCAGGATTGTCCCAATGTAATTCTTACTCCGCATATTGGTGGCTCTACGGAAGAGGCACAACAAAATATTGGCGAGGATGTAAGTGTGAAGTTGTTTAATTATTTAGAGAAAGGAATCACTTTTGGGTCACATACAGTTCCCGCACTGGCTTTGCCTCCCCAGGAAGGCAGTCACCGGATACTGCATATTCATAATAATGTACCTGGTGTTTTGTCAGAAATAAATACGCAGCTGTCTAAATACAAAATCAATATTCTTGGTCAGTACCTCAAGACCAATGATGACATTGGTTATGTAGTGCTGGATGTGGACAAACAACTTTCAGCCCAGGCTTTGGGGTTGTTGAGGGAAGTAAAGGCGACGATTAAGGTAAGGATGTTGTATTAGAACCATGCTGACATCTTTTTATAATAGATAGATTTATTTTCATATTTTCAATAATTATTGAAAATATCATAAATTTGTGGAGTAAATAAAATGTATGAAAGTCGTAATTGTTGGGGCCGGCTTTGGCGGACTCAGGCTGGCCCGTAAACTCAATAATAAACCCGGATTTGAAGTAGTTCTCGTTGACCGCTTTAATTATCACCAGTTTCAGCCACTATTTTACCAGGTAGCCACGGCCGGATTAGATGCCAGTAATATTTCATTCCCGCTGCGGAAAGTATTTCAAAAAAGTAAGAATGTAAGGATACGGCTGGCCGAACTAAAACAGGTAGTGCCGGGAGAAAATAAAATTATCACTGACACAGAAGAAATAAGGTATGATGCATTGGTACTGGCCACCGGTGCCGATACCAACTTCTTCGGCAATACAAAAATTGAGGGCCATGCTTTCCCAATGAAATCAACAGTGGAAGCTTTGCAACTTCGTTACCGGTTGCTGCAGAATTTTGAAAAAGCATTAACGATTACTGATTCAACAGAACTGCAACGATTGATGAATATCGTTGTGGTAGGTGGCGGACCAACAGGAGTGGAGGTTTCCGGTGCATTGGCTGAAATGAAAAAGTATGTACTTCCTAAAGATTATCCCGAACTGGATTTTTCCAAAATGAATATTTATCTGCTGGAAGGAGCCGCAAAAACACTGGCAGCCATGAGTGAAAAATCATCAGTTCAATCACGGAAATATTTAGAACGTCTGGGAGTGAAAGTGCTGACCAATTCATTGGTAAAAGAATATGATGGAAACAATGTGCTGCTGAATACTGGTGAGCTGATTGCTGCGGGAACAGTGATTTGGGCTGCCGGTATTAAAGGCAATATTCCAAATGGAATTGATAAAGGATTAATAGCCAGGGGAAACAGAATTAAAACAGACAGGTATTGCCGGGTAACCGGCTATAATAATATATATGCCATCGGTGACCTTGGCTATATGGAAACAACAAAATATCCAAACGGGCATCCGCAAGTGGCGCCGGTCGCCATGCAACAGGCAGATTTATTGGCAGGAAATTTTAAACTGATAGAACGAAAATCAAACCCTGATACACAATATGAATTTGAATACCGGGATAAAGGATCCATGGCTACTGTAGGCAGAAACCTTGCGGTGGTGGATATACCAAAACCAAAATTGCATTTTGGTGGCTTTATGGCGTGGATGATCTGGATGGGACTTCACCTGATGCTGATACTGGGTGTAAA
>JANPMI010000245.1:0-6339 GCA_031422725.1 Chitinophagaceae bacterium
ATACAAAAGATACCATCAAACCACAGGTGGATATTTATAATGTGGATGGACATGATGTTATCATTCTGGCAGAGGGCCGCCTGGTGAATTTGGGTTGTGCCACCGGTCACCCTTCCTTTGTAATGAGTAACTCCTTCTCTAACCAAACACTGGCACAGATAGAATTGTGGCTCAACCACAAAAACTACGAGAACAAAGTATATGTGCTGCCAAAGCATTTGGATGAGAAAGTAGCCCGTCTGCACCTTGAAAAGATTGGTGTAGTGCTGGAAGAATTGACAGATGCACAATCTGAATACCTTGGCATTAGTAAAGAAGGACCGTTTAAGTCTGACCTTTACAGGTATTAATAGTAATCAAATCAAAATAGTAAACCCGTCTCGTTTTAAATGAGACGGGTTCTTTGTTTATCCGGCTACAAAATTATTTTATCAGTGTCTTCGCTTCATTCACCAAACAGGTGGCAAGTGTCATCAGCGTTTCCTGTTCTGCCGGGCCAATCGTTACCGTTGTTTCCTTTTTGTTGTTGCCGGTAAAAACGATACGGTTTATTTTCATCGTCATCATTTTCTTTAACACCGTAGTAGTGGTGGAAGCCGTGTTTTTAAATACAAAGTGAAACAATCCTTCGCAGTTCATAGTGCCACCATTGCGGTTGGTGAGTTTTGTTTTAACGCCTTCAAAAAAAATGGCGGCGGTGGAGTTATTATCAAAACATTTATCTGCGCCTTCTATGGAGAAAAGAACATCTATTTCCCTGCTGCCGGCATCAATGGTTACCGAGCCGCCATCCAGGAAGATAAACCCCGTGGAAAGTTTGGTTTCTTTGGTATAGGGATCTGTTTCCCTCGTCAGTTTGCAATCCTGCGCTGCTAAAAAAAGAGGGAGTAAGAATACGATAGCCAGAATCTGTTTCATAAAATGCTGATTATGCCTAAAATTAGCTGTTTCTGTTTCAACTAAACGTAGACGCCTGTTAAAGTACTTCGGTTGCCCCTTGCAAAAAAAGGCTGTCTTTAAGATGGCAACTGGTGACATCGGGCATCCGTTTATATCCGTATCTTTAAAGGTGCTGTTTTGCCGGGCTAAAATGGATTGCATGAAAAGGATATTCCTTCCCTTATTATTTGTTATTCTCTTTACTACAGCAAGAGCAAGCCATATTACAGGCGGAGAAATGTATTACACTTTTATTGGTGTAAGCAACGGGCTTTATCAATACAATGTAACACTAAAACTTTTTCAACGCTGCGGCAGCGGCCGCCAGTTTACCAACCCCACTTATATTTCCATTTTTGATAAAACAAATAATGCAAGAATAGAAGACCGGTTGGTTAATATTTCCAGTACAGAAAATATCAGCATCACCGATCCCGACCCCTGCATTACCAATCCTCCGGCGGTTTGCTATGATGTGGCGTATTATACCTTCACGGTTTCATTACCCGCCTCTGCTGCCGGCTATGTGATGGCCAGCCAGGTAAATTACCGCATTGCAGGCATCACCAACCTTTCACCCGGATATAATAATGTAGGCGCTACTTATACGGCTGACATTCCGGGCACTTCGGGCATTGCTACAGGGCCTCAGAATAACAGTGCCACCTTTGATCCCAATGATCTCGTAATAGTCTGTGCAAATAATGTCTTTACTTATAATTTTGCGGCACAGGATGCTGATGGCGACCAGTTGCAATATTCTTTCTGCGGAGCCTATGCAAGTACCTCTGCCGGCGGTGGTGGCGCTACACCAACCGCCCCACCACCTTTTCCATTTGTGCCTTATGCTTTACCTGATTTTTCAGACACGGCTCCGCTCGGAGTTGCCATACAGGTAGATCCCGTCAGCGGTTTGGTAACAGGTGTTGCCCCGGCGCAGGGAACCTATGTGATTACAGTTTGTGTTGATGAAATAAGAAATGGAGTGGTAATAGCCCGCCAGCGAAAAGATGTACAGATTAATATCGCTGATTGTAATATAGCCTCCGCTTCCCTGTTGCCCGAGTATTTGTTGTGCAAGGTCCCTTCCGTTACTATTACCAACTTATCCAATAGTCCCCTGATAATTTCTTACGATTGGGAGATCAGGGATAATACAAATACCATTATTGTTACGGGAACTGCACCCAGCATTTCTTATACTTTTCCTGCCGTTGGTATTTACTCGGTGAAGCTTGTCATCAACCGTAATCAGCCCTGCAGTGATTCCACCACTTCACCGATAAAAGTTTTTCCCGGCTTTGTTCCGGATTTTTCTTCCACGGGTATTTGTGTAACCAAACCCACTTTGTTTACTGACCAGACAAGCTCCATCTATGGCATCGTCAATTCATGGAGCTGGGATTTTGGAGAACTGTCAACTCCCCTTGATGTTTCAGGCTTGCAACATCCATCCTATGCTTATCCCCTTTCCGGTATTAAAAATGTAAGACTGATAGTGACTGATACTAAAGGATGCCGGGATACGGTGGTTAAAACGGTTACGATAATTGATAAACCTGCTCTCACCCTTGCCTTTACCGATACACTGATTTGTATAAACGATAATTTAATGCTGCAGGCCGCCGGCAATGGCAGTTTCAGCTGGTCGCCACCAATAAATATTATCAATGCAAATACCGCCACACCTGTTGTTTCGCCGCCAACTACCACCACTTATTTTGTTGACCTGGTTGATAATGGTTGCAGTAACACGGATTCAGTAAAAGTAAGAGTGGTTAATTTTGTAACACTGCAGGCAATGGCAGACACTATTATTTGCAAGGGTGATACTATTCAACTTCGGATAGTATCAGATGGATTACAATATACATGGACACCTGCGGCGCAGATAATAAACCCCTCCGTTCAAAATCCTTTAGTTTTCACCGCTGCACTTACGGACTACCGGGTAACAGCTATTATTGGTGGATGTTCTGCAACGGATATTATCAGAGTAACGCCAATCCCTTACCCCATAGTTGATGCAGGGGAAGATGCTGATATCTGTTATAATACTTCCATTCAACTTAATGGCAGCACTGACGGAAGCTCCTGGATTTGGTCGCCTGCTAATTTGCTCAGCAATGCCGGTATTTTAAATCCGGTAACCTATCCTCCACGAACAACGAATTTTATACTTAGTGCATACGATACAAAGGGCTGTCCCAAAGCCGGAAGGGATACGGTAAGAATTACCGTACTGCCAAAAATGAGAGTTGGTGCAGGCAGTGATACGGCGGTGGTAACCGGGCAGCCGTTGCAATTAAAGGCTACGGGAGGAATTGCTTATAGCTGGTCTCCTGCTGCTTATCTTTCTGCGGCAAATATTCCAAATCCGCTGGCTGTGTTCAGCGATCCCACAACAGGGATTCAATATAAGGTAGTAGCCTATAGCGAAGAGGGATGCAGTGATTCTGCCTTTATCACTATAAAAGTTTTCAAAACCCTGCCGGGTGTTTTTGTGCCCTCCGGCTTTACTCCCAATAACGATGGAAGAAATGATGTGCTGCGGCCCATTGCCGTAGGCATAAAAGCTATTGAGTATTTCAATATTTACAACCGCTGGGGCCAACTGCTGTTTTCAACAAAAATCAATGGTAAGGGATGGGATGGAAAAATAAAGGGGCAGCCGCAGTCAGCCGGTACATTTGTCTGGATGGTAAAAGCAACCGATTACACCGGTGCTTCGTATTTTCAAAAAGGAGTGACAACTCTTATCCGTTAAGTTTTGTACCGGCTTTCCTCACTATCAGAAGCAGCTGCCTGCCTTCCCATTTTGTGAAGAACTTTTTCTTGTCAGAAAAGCATATATAGCATAGTAATTGATACCTGCATACCACAAAACCTAAAGTAATGCAGATGCTATTTGTGAAAATGATACAATTTACTTCGTTGGTTAAGGCAGAAGGCCGCCTCCGGGAATTTAATTTCAGAAAAATAAAAGGGCCCGATGAAGAATTGTTTAGTGTAAATGTTTGTACGGAACGGGGCGACCGGATTATATTTAATATGCAAAAAAAGGATAATACCTGGAAAATGGTTCCCGGCCAGGTGCAGGTGCCTCAGTGGGTAGTGCAAACTGAAAATAAACTGAGTGAGGTGATAGAAGAAGAGATCAGAAATCCCAGTTGAGGCAGGTACCTGCTCACAAACTATTTATCATTTTCCCTGAAACGTTTCCTTATTATTTCCAGTTGCTCTTTGTTAAGTGAAGATGTCTTTTTCAAAACTTCAATGAAATAAGTCACTTCTTTTTCATTGGCAGGGCAACCGGTATTGTCTCCTTTTTCCGGGCCGTCTCCTTCTTTCCTCATTTTAGAATCAGATAACAAATTCCCGTCCTTATCAAACACTAACCAGAAAGGAATTCCCTGCCCGTCGCCATGATATTTTACTTTTAATTCTTTGGCTCCCGGATTTTCAAGGTGCAGTTTATCCTTCGATTCATCTACCACCAGGTGGCGGATGACATAGTTTTCATCAAAAAAATTTTTGCAGACCTCATCATTCATGCTATTGTCCATGCGGTGGCACCAACCACACCAGGAGGCATGAAACATTACAAATACATTTTTGTTTTCCTTTGCTGCCTGCAAGGAAGCCTCTTTCAGAATATCGCCGGCGGATGAAGGGGCCGGTTGTGCTGTAACAGACGCAACAACTGCCAGCATAAAAAATGATAAGAGCAAAGTTTTCATTGGGGTACTTTATAATAATTAATTTATAACCGGACGGCAGTTCCCGTAGCTATCACCATCAGCATACTACCGCCGCTTCCAATGGTTTCAAAATCCAGGTCAACACCAAGGATACCATTGGCACCAATAGCCTGTGCTTTTTCGGCTAATTCACGGAGAGCATCTTCTTTGGCCTGCTCCAATACTTTTTCATACGTTTTACTTCTGCCGCCAAATACATCCCGGAGGCCGGCAAAAATATCTTTGAAGATATTGGCACCGATAATACTTTGTGCATTGATAACGCCAAGATATTCCTGAACGGGTCTGCCATCAACGGCACTGGTGGTTGTGATTAACATGTTGTATGATTTTTATTTTTTTAATTGTTCAAATATAGCTTTTAGTTCCTCATCTTCTTTTATGGAAGCTCCCTGCGAGGCTTTTTGTATATAAGCAATACGTTTAGCCACATCAGGATGACTGCCGAGAAATTCGGGTAAACTGTTAGCCGCTGCTGATTCTTCGAGGTGATGAAACAAATTGACAAACCCATCCGGGTCAATTTCTCTTTTTGTCAATATGGCCAGTCCGTCCATATCTGCTTCTTTTTCCAGGCTTCTTGAGTATTTTAATGATTTCAGGTTATCCGCATGATCAACTACTACAGAAGTAACCGTTCCAAATCTTCCAAATAATAATCCAAGAAAAACTTTGGAACCCAATCGCCTGAATATGGATTTGGTGGAATGTTTATTGTTTACATGAGTAAACTCATGGCTAAGCAATGCGGCCAGCTCCGGATATGATTTGATTTCTTTCAGCAAAGCACTATAAACAACGATGCGTCCACCGGGCAGAGCAAATGCATTCACTACATTATCATTAACCACTGTTGCCCTGATATCGTAAGCCGTGGGAACGTCCATTGCCGTAAAAAATTCATTCAGCAAAAAACTTCTGGCCGTGTCCTCCTGTGCAGGTAAACCCATTGCATCATAGACGGCATCGCCTAATTGTTTTTCAGTTTTAATGGAAACCTTCGAAGCTAGTTTTTGCGATAGCCAGGGAACAATCAGCAGGTAGAGCAAAAAAAGTAACCCAAGAATACCCAAAAAGAGAAGACCATTGCGTATCCATTCTTTTCCACTGCTTTTTTTATGCCAGGCTTTTTGCTGCTCCGCCTGCATTTTTTTTATAAAAACAGCAGCATCGTTTCCTTTAATTATCAATTCCATCCCGGGGCTTTGGCTGTTCCGCAACTTTGTATGCTGAGAAGGAAAATCAAATGATGCAGTTACATCTTTCAGCAGCCAGTTAATCATGGCATTGCTGCCATCGGGATTGCGGAATCCGATGTTCAGGCTTTTATCAAACACCAACACCGTGGATTCCAACGGTTCTGCACCAGGGGAGGTATAATAGAAGCCAAAATAGCTTTTCATTGCTTGCTTTATTTCTGGGTGATAAAGATATAGGATAATCCTGCTTGCAATAACTAAAGAAGAAATTAAAGAAAGCAATACAAGCCGTACCCGGACTGCGGGCCGACCTCACATGGAAAGAGCTGTGAGTTATGAGTCAGGAGTCGTTAGTCAGGAGTCAGCGATTGCATTTAACTTTGCTACTTCTATTATTAGATACTATAAATCTTTGAACCTTGACAAAACTATCTGTCAAC
>JANPMI010000246.1:0-1808 GCA_031422725.1 Chitinophagaceae bacterium
GGAGTAAAATCCTGGGCAAGAATTACATATTTATCCCTGCGGTATCCCAGGTTAAAACGAAGGCTTTGAATCCTGTTAAAAGGATAAGTAATGGTGGCTTGGTAAAGATTACTGAATTGTTTGGCAAAGAAATCCGAGGTATCATACAATGGCGGATTCTTTTCCGTACTGCGGTAATAAGTGAAGCCGTAATCAATTCTTTTTTTAAGGTATTGCGTGGTTAATACATACTCATTGTTATCAAGGTTAGGACTGATGCGGAACCCACCGGCAAATTTCCAGTCTTCAAATAAATCAGAAGTGCCCACTCTTATAATGCCGTTAAAAGGATTGCCGTTACTCAAATTGATAGGCCCGTTGCCACCCTGGTATGGTTGATAACGGCTTACTAATACATTATTATTAAAACCGCTTACGAGATAATCGTTGAAAAATTTGGGTGGTCTGTATTCATATACTTTTGCATTTTTTAATACCGACTCTTTTACAATTTCTTCCGACTTTACCACATCACCCAGTTTCGTTTTGCTACTGTCTTTTTTTTCTTCATCAAATCCGGTGTTAAAGAAGTCGTTCTGTTTTTTGGTGAGTGTATCCGTTTTGGGCTGGTAGGTTGATTCTTTCCGGGCGGCCTTTTTTTCTTCTTCAATCACTTTCCGGATATACTCTGTTGGTCTTGCATTAATATTGCGGCGGCGCAGCGTATTCTCATCTATCTTAAGGCGGTATAATAGTTTGATATCGCCCAGCTTTACTACTTCACTTACCTGCTGGTTATCCCCCGCCGTTCTTGTTTCTAAGGTGCTGCTTTGATAATTGGTCAATGGAAATACATAGGAAGAATCGTTGGTAATGGAAACAAAGCCAACCGAATCAATATCTGTTTTGCCCCATTCCTTTAACAGGCTGTCCACTTCTTTTTGTGGTGGATTGCGGAGCATTTCATCACCAATAAATACAAGGGTATCCAATCCGGCTCTTTCAGTGGTGAAGAATCCTGCATAGCGGTTGTTGACACCGTTCTCATCACTGATGAAGGTAAAATGTGACTGGTTATACTGAGATGGAAATCTTGCATTGCCCAGTTTCAAATCAGTGAGTTTTGATATTTGTTTTACATCCGACTTGTTCCAGTTGTCAACGAGATAAATGTTGAAACGTTTACCGGGTAATGAATCATCACTGGTGGCGGCAGTGGCCGACGGCCGGTTGCTGGAATACAGGATGCCCGTTTTATTTGGAAAAGCAACAAAGGATGGATCCAAATCATCATACACATCATTGGTAACCTGTTCAAAAGTTTGCTTATCTATTTTATAAACATAAATATCTGTCTGGCCGCTTCTCACTCCGCTGAATAATAAAGTATTATTATCGAGCATATATTTCATATCCTGTATCTGGTCAAATTTTTGAATCTCGTGTTGCCAGAGTTTGTTCCGGTTCACCAGGTCATATACAAAAAATTTTGTTTTTCCTTCATCATTGTACAATACGGCGAGGCGGGTACCCTTTCCATCCCAGGCAAGTATCGGGTAGTTGGGATGTTTTTCTTCCTCCCGGGTACGAACACCGAGTTTCAGTAATACTTTTTTGTTCACAAAATTTTCCATCAGTACCACCTGGTAGCGTCCTTGTTTAAACTCCACCACGGCGTAAGTAAAACTGCGGGGTAAAGGATTGGCATTAAAACGTATAAAATCTTTCTTCCCTATTTCTTCACTTACAGAAAGCTGACCTTTGGGAGAATTGCGGCGTCCACGGAGATCTTTAAAATATTGCTGCGGCACTTCTGTCATAAAATCCCG
>JANPMI010000247.1:0-7030 GCA_031422725.1 Chitinophagaceae bacterium
TCAAACCGTTCCTTTTTTTCATGTTGCCTTATTTCTTCCAGTTCCAACTGACGGAATTGTTCATTGCTGGAAATAACCTGCGATTCCCTGATCTTGCTTTTACTGTTTACAGAATCATTCAGACTACGGACATAACTTACATAGCTAAAGGCACTGTCAATGCTTTTTGTTTTTTTATAGTGCTCTGTCAGGAACTCAGCCGCCTCTAATTCTTTAGAAAGAAAACCGTCTTTTTTAGCGATAGTCAATGACATGTTTGCATAGTAACTAGCCGAATCATATTCGTTGAGATGCTCAAATAAATTTGCCAAACCCAATGCCGCCTCACAAAGAATTTCATCGTCATTAGCAGCCTGCAAAAGGCCAATAGCCGCCTGGTAATTTATTAATGAATAACGATAGCTTCCCAGCTTCAGGTAACTGTGCCCGAGCCCCGTCATGGAAGTGCCCATAAAGTCTCCGTCATCAAGAGCCCTGGCAATCTCCAATGACTTCTTGTAGTAAACAAAAGCAGAATCTGAAATATTAAGAAGATCATACGCATCACCAATGTTTAAGGCAATGAAATATTTTAAATTTTCTATATTGTATTGACGGATAACAGAATCAGCTTTTGAATAATATTCCAGCGCCTTACGGTATTCTTCCTGCTCCCGGTACACTACTCCAATACTTATCAGCACACTGGCCAGGTTACGGGGTTGTTTTCGCTTTTCCTCTAATTTTAGTTTTTGAATATTTAATTCCAATGCCCGGGGATAGTTGCCTATTTTCCGGAATGTACTGGCCAGCATACCCAGCGACCTGGATTCTCCTTCTGTATATTTGATGCTGCGGGCAAGCGATAATGCCTGGTAGGCTAAGGTGAGTGCCGTATCGGGGTTATAAAAATTAATAGCACCGGCCAGTTGCCACATCAATCTTACCCGGTTACTGTCCTCTTTTTCTGTGGCCAGCAATTTACTGAGGCTGTCTGCTTTTGCTTTTTGAGAGAATGCCGCCATGGAAAAAAATAAAAAAATCAGCAGGCAGCAATATTTTTTTGTTGCTGTTGATTGGCAGCGGGAATTTGCAGCGATTATGGTAGTCATTGGTGAATTAGAAGTCCTAATTTAATTATTAATAACGGATCGGGAGTATTTTCCCGGAAAAGTTTCTTTTTTGAATTCTCAGAATACATAAGTAGATTTAAGTTTGCTTCCAACAATCAAAACAGCCATTCATGAAATTCAGGACTCTATTCCTTTTATTAGCCGTATTTTTCTGTAGCTGCATTTATTCCCAAACCATTTACGAATTTGATTATTTTTTTGGAGATGGAGAAGAAAGGGAGCATAACAAGGCCTTTATGGTGCGCAATGATGATGGCACCGGTTTTATCAGGGCGGAATACTTTGATAAAGCGACCAATACCAGGAACATAGCAGAAATGAAAATGGAAGAACATTATGGCACTGATGAACAAGGAAACGCAGATTCTACACTGCTGGTTTTTGAAGGTGTTGATCCTAAGCTGATCCTGGGAGATAAAAACTATCCGCCTGATGTTTTTATATTCAAGCTGAGCGATTCGGGATTCTATGAACCTTACTCTGTCGTTTCACCTAATGACGATGGTACAGAAGTGGAAGGTGAAATTACGGAAGTAAGACTTTTGGATGATGCAGACCTTACCGAAGAACTGGTGCTGCAGTATTTTACCAAAGAGGATGAATTTTATATCAACCGTTTTGAAACTGTAGTAAGAACCCTGAACCAACAGGAAAAAAAGACCCAGTTGTTTTTATTACTGGTGGCTAATACAGAAGACGCCTCCATTGGCAAAACCTGTGTAATAGATAAAGACGCCACTTACAAAACTTTTAGCCAGGTAGCAGAATTTTTGGATATTCAGTTTGTGCCCAAAGTTATATATGGTAAAGAGTTTAGCAAGATTAATGTTGACAAAGCTATTAACAGTATGAAGCCAGCAAAGGCTGATATTGTTGTTTTTTATTATTCCGGTCATGGTTTCAACAATCAAAAAGACCCCTACAAGTTTCCCTATATGGATCTCCGGGACAAAAGTTTTCAAAAGTATGGCGGCCAATATACACTTAACATAGAATCGGTTTACCAGAAGATAAAAGCAAAAGGAGCAAGAATGAATCTCGTTTTCAGCGATTGCTGCAATAATGATCCTTCCCAAAGCAGTAATATCAGTACGGATGTTGCCAGCACCCGGACTTCCTCCATCGGGTGGGATATGGATAATTGCAGGGCTCTTTTTATGAATCCCAAACCGATGTCCATATTAATGACAGCCGCTGCTAAGGGTGAATTGTCGGCAGGCAATACAAACGATGGTGGAATTTTCACTTTTAATTTCCGGGAAACATTAGAAAAATTTATGGGCCCCTTTTCAAATAATGTTGCCTGGAATAGCCTGGTAACTACAGCAAAAACGCAAACTATTAACAAAGCCAATCATACCTGGTGCAAACAGGACGATAATACCCGTAAAGTGTGTGTACAAAATCCTGTTTTTAAAGTTGAGTAATCACATAATACTACTGTCTTTAATTAAACAACCTAACTAATTTTAAGAGCTTAAAATGCTCCAGCCAGACTTTACCCCTTTTCCGCAACTCACCACTGAACGGCTATTATTGAGGGGAATAACAATGGAAGATGCCCCTGCGATTTTTTTCCTGCGGTCTGATGAAAACATCGTGCAGTTTTTGAGCAAAGCACCTGCGGCAACCATGCAGGAAGCCCGGGATTTTATTCAACGTATCCTCACTGATATTCAAAACAACGATGGTGTAACGTGGGCTATTGCCTTAAAAGAAAATCCTGCTGAAGTAATCGGCAGTATTTGTTTCTGGCAGTTAAGCAAAGAACATTACCGGGCAGAAATTGGCTATGCGCTGAATCCGAAATATTGGCGGAAAGGAATTATGAAAGAAGTTATACTGAAAGTGCTTGAATATGGTTTTAAAACGATGGGTTTGCACAGCATCGAGGCCCGCATCAATCCGGACAATATAGCTTCTGCTGCTGTATTAGAATCAACCGGCTTCATTAAAGAGGCTTATTTTAAAGAAGATTTTTTTTATGCAGGTAAATTTGAAGACACTGTCGTCTATTCCTGCCTTCAATAGAACCTTTATTATGCTAAAACCTGTTGATAATTATTTTCTGCAGCAATCGGAGCCTGTAAAGAGTTGTATGTATTTTTTGCGGCAATACATTCTTAAGCATGATACGGAGATAACAGAAAAATGGCAATACGGAATGCCCTTTTATTATTATAAGACAAAAAGGTGTTTTTATCTGTGGGTACACAAAAAACTTGGTAAGCCTTATCTTGGTATTGTAGAAGGAGGAAAAGTCAATCACCCTGACCTGCTTGTGGAGAAAAGGGTAAAGATGAAAATACTATTAATTGATCCGGGTAAAAATATACCTGTTAGTAAGGTCAAAAATATTTTAACTAAAGTAATCTCTCTTTACAAATAAACGTAAATGACATTCAGGGAGGCTTATATAACAGACATACCCGGAATGCAGGTAGTCCGGAACGCTGTAAAGGAAAATACTTTATCTGATCCTGCTTTGGTACCAGATAAAGATGTTGAAGATTACATTATCCGAAGGGGAAAGGGATGGGTATGTGAGATGGATAATCGTATTGTTGGATTTTCCATTGTATCTGTAACAGATAACAATGTTTGGGCTTTATTTATACAACCCGGTTACGACAAAAAAGGGATTGCCAGAAAATTGCATGAAATGATGATGGACTGGTATTTTGATCAAACCAAAGAAACCATCTGGCTGGGTACTGCACCCGGCACAAGGGCTGAACAGTTTTACCGTAAAGCAGGCTGGAAAGAAGTGGGAACCCACGGTAAAGGGGAAATAAAATTTGAAATGACAGCGGATGAGTGGAAAAACAGGGATATCTCCCTCCGGTAAAGCTCAGGTACTAAAAAATATTTCTTCCTCCCATATTTTTTCCTCAATTTAATAGTTCATCAATAATGCCGGGCATGGACTATATCAAAGTGTGTTCAGTAAATGAATTGCCGCTCAATTCCCAAAAAATTGTTGAATGCGGATCGCATAAAGTTGCTTTGTTTCATTATAACAATGAAATTACTGCTATCGCCAATGCCTGTTTGCACAAGGCCGGCCCGCTGGGTCTGGGATTAGTGGAAATGAAATATGATGGATATTATATTACCTGTCCCTGGCATGGATGGGAATATAATATCAAAACAGGATCAGCACCTCCCGGGTTTAAAGACCAGCAGGCTGTGTATGATGTAAAAGTGGAAGAGGGAAATATTCTTATCAGTTTGACGCCAATAAAAAAAGCACACAGGGAGCTGCATGATCTGAAAGTAATTGAAGACCTGGTAAAATTGCAATACCAGACAACTCCCGGATCAAAAAATATCCTGGGCATTTCCACTACCAATATGAATGAAGCCCTGCCGAGGTACAGCACTTCAGAAGCCGCTCTTGAAATGGCTTTGAATTATGCCAAAGAAAATCATGGTGCTGAAACCAAATTGCTGAAGTTGCGGGAGCTTGGCTTCCGGGCCTGTGAAGGATATTACAGCCAGCATATGAATGCCTGCACCTGGCCCTGCAGCATTACTGAAATGGAGCCTGATGATGGAATGACATCCGTTTACAGAGAAATGATACTGTGGGCCGATATCGTTTTGGTAGCAACACCTATCCGCTGGGGCAATGCTTCATCGCTTTATTTTAAAATGGCAGAACGTCTCAATTGTGTGCAGAATCAGATTACCATTAAGGATAAGGTGCTGATGAAAAATAAAGTAGCCTCTTTTATTATAACCGGAGGGCAGGACAATATTCAGCAGGTGGCCGGACAGATGATGGTGTTCTTTACAGATCTTGGTTTTACTTTCCCGCCTTTTAGCTTCATGGGATGGAGCCGCGGCTGGACAGCAGAAGACATGGATAAAAATGTGCTGCAGTTTAAACAAAGCGAATATATCCGGCGAACTTCAAAGGCGATAGTTGATAATTGCCTGGAAACTCTTACACAGATCAAAAATATGGCATCAGATAAAATAAAAGCACCAAAACCACATAAGCAGGATTCGTTTTCGGCAGGCATGGTCAACCCGGATATGAACGTATAGCTGGTGGATTGGGTGCATTTATGAACAGGCTATTGCTGATAATTTAAAATATCTTTAAATTTAATAGGGTACAGGCAACTATCGCTGGTCTGATTGTTGTCTATTCACTGTTATTAAATGGCCATCATGAAAAAAATAGCTTCCGCTTTTCTTCCGTTTTTATTAGCTGGTTTTGTTTTGCCTGATGACAGTTGCCGCCAAAATACTTCAGGTAATAAGAATAATCCTGGTCAGTCTGACGGCCCTTATGTGTCCTACAAGGGAGATAAAATAATGGTGAAATATATACTCGACAAGGGAGGAGTTAAATCAGTGAAGGAAGACAGTGTAGCCTTGTCAGAAAAAGCAAACCTTTCTCTTACGGTGCTAACGGATGAGCCCGGCAAAACTTTTACCGTAAAGATAAAATCAGCCTTGCAAAATGAACCAACTGAATTTGCTGATGTAAGTAAACAGTTCATTGTATCTGATATTGAAGGCAATTTCAAAGCATTCCGGAAATTATTGCAGGCAAATAATGTGATAGATACAAACTTCAACTGGACTTTTGGTACCGGTCACCTGGTATTAACCGGCGACTTTGTTGACCGGGGTAATCAGCAAACCGAAGTTCTCTGGCTTATTTATTCGCTGGAAGAAAAAGCAAAAGCTGCCGGTGGCTATGTTCATTATGTTCTCGGCAATCATGAAATAATGAACATGAGTGGTGATCTGCGTTATCTTCATCCACGATACCAGGAACATGCCGGTTTGCTGAATGAAAAATTTGTAACGCTTTATGGTGAAAACGCTGAACTGGGCAGATGGCTCCGCACCAAAAATGTCGTAGAGAAAATCGGCGAGATATTATTTTGCCATGCAGGTATATCGTCAGCTGTTAACAGGATGGATCTTTCTACTTTGAAAATTAATCAACTGGTAAGACCTTACTATCCTGACACCACCTACAGTTATGATACTCCTCAAACCGATACATTGTACAGCGATCTGGGGCCATTCTGGTACCGTGGTTATTATCATGGAGATAAAAGAGCCAGCAGTATGCAGGTGGATAGCACCCTTTCAAAATATGGCGTAAAACACATTGCCACCGGGCATACAGTTATTGCAGATACCATCAGCGTATTGTATAAAGGGAGAGTGTTAAATACGGATGTGCATCATGCAAAAGGCCATTCTGAAGCCCTGCTGCTGGAAGAGGGTAAATATTACCGGGTGAATGCTCTTGGTGAAAAGCTGCTGGTGCTTGAATAATGGATTGCTACAAAATCGCTGATATCCTTGCCATAAAGTAAAAAAAATCCGGTACAAATAATTTCCAACCCAAAAAGAATAAGTACATTTATTCATCTAAATCAAAACTAAAAAACATGAAAAAATTACTTATCCTTTTACTGGCTGCCGGTCTTTTTACATCCTGTAATAATAACAAAGGAAAAAATGACCCGACTGACCGGGACACTGCGAATACTAAAACAGATGATTACAAGACTACCTCAGATAAAGACAAGGATAAGGACAAGGATGATAATGCTGACCAGGACAAAGACAACAACGGAAATAACAATAGCAGAGGCAGTTGGTCTTCAGCAGAGGTTGATGCTTTTACTACTAATTGTATTTCTTCTGCTGTTAACGGGGGGATGCAGCGGACCAAAGCTGACAGCTACTGCAATTGCATGCAGAGAAAGCTTGAAACACTTTATCCCAATGTAAATGATGCAGGTAACTTAACGGAAGAAGATATGAACTCACCTTCCATGCAGCGGTTGGTGAAAGACTGCCTCTTTTAAACCAAATAAATAGAATGATATTAATAGCCTGTATATCCCGTACAGGCTATTTCATTTTTAGGTAGTATCCGG
>JANPMI010000248.1:0-1682 GCA_031422725.1 Chitinophagaceae bacterium
ACTCACCTTTCGACAAGCTCAAGGTGACATTTCTTAAAGCTATCGTCACCTCTTTATCCAAATACACATCCTGTATCGCAATCAATATCTCCACACCTTCCTTCATCGGACGTTGAAATGCCTTGCGTCCGCTTATCAATCCCATACCACCTGCTCTTTTATTTATTACAGCCGTAGTTACTGCTTCTGCCATATCGCTTTCACCAGATGATGCGCCGCCTGAGTTAATCAATCCTGCACGGCCCATGTAGCAATTGGCCACCTGGTAGCGGCAAAGATCAATCGGGTGATCACTGGTAAGTTCGTCATAAATACGTTTATCGTTTTTACCGTATGCCGATTCTTTTGTATTAAGTGCATTATAACCACCGTTGTTCTCCGGCAGTTTTTGTTTGATGATATCAGCCTCAATAGTCACACCCAAATGATTGGCTTGTCCTGTAAGATCAGCCGATACATGGTAATCTTTTTCTTTTGTTTTAAAAGCAGGGTTGCGCAGGTAGCACCACAGAATAGTAGCCATCCCCATTTCATGCGCCATTTCAAATGCCTTACTCACTTCCTGTATCTGCCGGGCAGATTCATCACTGCCGAAATAGATAGTGGCACCCACAGCAGCAGCACCGAGGTTCCAGCTTTGTTTAATAGACGCAAACATCAACTGGTCAAATTTATTGGGATAAGTCAGGAACTCGTTGTGATTGATCTTTACAATAAAGGGGATTTTATGTGCATAGTTGCGGGCCAAAAAACCAAGACCGCCATATGTCGTAGCCACGGCATTGCATCCGCCGGCAATAGCGAGGTCAATAATATTTTTTGGATCAAAGTAAATGGGGTTTTTAGCAAACGAAGCACCTGCACTGTGTTCAATACCCTGGTCAACCGGGAGGATAGAAAGATAACCGGTATTTGATAGTCTGCCATTGCCGTACATCGCCTGCAGGTTGCGCAGCACCTGCGGATTACGGTCGCTGCCTGTCCAGATGCGGTCAATAAAATCAGCACCGGGTAAGTGTAATGAATCTTTACTGATAGTTTTTGACTGGTGGTTCAACAGGTAGTCGGCATTATCGCCAAGCAGATCAACTGTCTTTTTATTAGCCATATTAGTTTGATTTTTTGGAGGGCAAAGATAGGGAAAGGAAGTTCACAGTCGGCAGTCTCCAGTCAGCAGTCTGGAATCTGACAGAGCGAAGAATTGACTGCATACTGGCAATTGCTGACTGAACATCAGTCTTCCAACCCACTTTGCAACTTAGCGATGAGGGCCAGGTTTTTACGGAGCATTTGCTTCATATTCATTTTCACTATTTCTCCCTGCGACTGACATTTTAAAAAAGCAGGGTTGTGATGATAAGCAGCCAGCTCAGTGCTCAGTTGTTTGGTTTTTTCGGGAGAAGAGATGGTGTCTTTTATCATAATCTCTAATAATTCTTTCACCCGGTAGCGGGATGATGCAAGCCTTACAGACATCATGGTTCTTTCTTCCGTCTGGTACTGGTCAATGGAATCTTTGTTAAGATGCTTTACCGTAAGGTCAACAAAAGAAAAATTTTCTTTAAAGAATTGTGGCAGGTATAAATTTTTCCGGCCTTCGTAGGATTGCTGGTCAAAATCAATACAACGGATGCGGTATTGATAGTCTTCAATATCCGGGGTAATATCAATCACAAAATTAT
>JANPMI010000249.1:0-1577 GCA_031422725.1 Chitinophagaceae bacterium
AAAGAATTCAGTCGATATTAAAGACTGGTAAGCCGTTGAGGAATTAATACAAGGTCTGACGTCCTCGTCTGACCTTGTATTAATTCCTGTGAAGTATTAACTTTATTTGATAAAAGTTAAAAAATGAAATTCATTCCTGAAAACATTTACCATGTTTACAACCAGGGAAATAATAAACAGCATGTTTTTATTGAGGATTTTCACTTCAGGTATTTTCTTCAGTTATACAAAGAATACATAGTTCCGCATTGCGAAACATTGGCATGGTGCTTAATGAACAATCATTTTCACTTTATGATTTATACCGATACCCGTTGCTTCGAATTAAAAAAGCAGGGAGGATTAATATTGGATCCCATTACAAACGGATTTAGAAAACTGCTGAGTACTTATGCCCATGAATTCAATATAAAAAATAGCCGGAGTGGTTCTTTATTCAGACCAAAAACAAAATCTATCTGTTTAAGCGATGAAGCTGAACTGGATAATAAGTTCGGATCAAAGCAGGATTATTATCTCAATACCTTTAACTATATTCACAACCAGGCTTTGGAAGCCGGTATTGTAGTAAGTGCAGAATTGTGGAAATGGTCATCGTATCGTTCTTATAGGGGTTTGAGATCAAACTCTATTTGTAATATTAAACTTGCGAAAGAAATTTGTGGATTGGTCTGATAGCATGGTCAAACTGCCTGGTACATGGTCAGACGAGGACGTCAGACCATGTACCAAGGCCGGTTTCATGAATATAAATTTAATACTTTCAACATGGGCGAAGCTGAACTTCAGCCAAATAACAATCTGTTAATCATTCATGCCTTAATTAATATTTACGGCGATGCTGCCAATGAAGATCTGGCGTTTCAAGTAGCAAAGGATATTGAACATTTCTGGAATGATGCAGATTGAAAGGTAGCCATTCGTGATGGCTGGTTCTCCAAAAAAATATACCACGTGCGGTTTAAAATTGAAGGCAGGTTCTACGGCATGCTTACTCCGCAAATAGTTTTTGAAAACACGAATCCCCGTAATAATTATTTTCGTGTAGAAGAATTTGTGCATGGCGATATATCTTTTGTTGATGAGATCAACTCCAATACCGGTTATTTTAAATTGCAAAATATACTCGATAATTCCACCACTGCAGCGCATGAGTTTGGTCATACACTTGGCCTGCTTCATCCCCACAACCTTGACATAAGGGGAGAAGGAACGCCGGGTATCATGTATCCTCGTGGCACTTTGGTTGATCCGCATTTTCAATACTATCCCGAAGTTGCTGCAGGTGAAAAGGGCGGCACTTTGAACCCATTCACCCGCAAGGTTTTGCAAAAAGATATTGACGACCTGCATTTAGGAGATCTTGGTTTTAATGAAAAAGGCTTGGCCATCATCGGCGGCTTTTCCTCTGTATGGCACGAAAAACATTTGCCTTAACCAGATTAACAAAATTCAATTATCTTCATTGCCATTTATATTTTGAACTATGGCAATACTCAGCATTGATAATCTTACAAAAAATTACGGAAGAATCAGGGCGCTTGACAAGGTGAGCTTTGAAGTGCCACCCAAAACGG
>JANPMI010000250.1:0-2066 GCA_031422725.1 Chitinophagaceae bacterium
CGCCGAACTTCAGATTTTCAATTTCAATATTTTTCCAATTTAAATATCCATCAACACCATGTACATCTCCGAACTCAACTTTAAATAGTCCTTCGGCTTTACCTATGACTAGTCCATCCATTGCGTTTTGAAAATTAAACCCTTCAAATGAATTTTCTTGTACTCCGCTAAATTCAAAATCAATGATACAATGTTTAATAAGTTTATAATATTTTCCAACTACTTTGTCGGACATTTCAAAAGCATAAATCTTGACTTTAATTATCGGTTCATCTGGATAATTTCTATGAAAAGACATCTCAATGATTTCACTATCATGAAAATTTGTCCAATAGCCAAAGTGATCAAGCAGTAATTTAGAATTTTTAATTTCAGATATTTTCACTTTTTTATAACTTAATTAGAATTCCGAAAGTTTGTATTAGCACCGGTGCAATTGGATGCCTATAACGCATCGGGGATTAAAGAAGTTTAAAAAAGAAGGGATTGATAGCTGTACTCTCTCCGCAAAAAATGCGAATAGATAGATAGAATTTTCTCCATATAGTAGTTCGCATTTTTTGCATCAACGATAATGTTTGTTACTTATTCAATCTATCCTAACCGATGCCGCCCTTCTTTTTTAAATTTCTTTTAATCTTTATGTTAGCGGCTGGGCTTTGTATCATTCTCAAATTACTTTACTCTTATATAAACAATCTCTGCTGAAGTTGTCCAAGGAGCATTGTCTACAGAAGTTTCTTCTTTAAAGTTATAAATCTCCCCAGCTTTTATCATGGCAACGCGAGTCTTAGTCAGCTTACCTTGCATCAGCTCTTCTCCTTCAAAATAAAAGTTTCCTTCTTCATCAGTTCTCCCTGTTAATGTTTGCGTTTCCCCTGAACTGCCGTAATGGTAGTATGTTATATGTTTACCTTCAGTCGAGTAACCAATGATACTTACACTTTTACTAACTGCACCTGATTTTGTTTTAAATTCTGTATTACATACTAAAAAATACCCACCCTGATACAAATCACAAATTTCAAGATACCTATTCTCCATTCCTTGAAGAGTCCAACGCCCTACAAGGGCTGATAGTTTTTTGTGCTCAGCACTTGGTTCTTTGGTTTGTCCATTTACTTTGTTTAAGTCACTAATTAAAAAAAATGAAAGCAGGATAATTTTGATAAGTTTCATAATTTATTATTTACAAGGTTATAAATTTTATGTTCCATATATAATTTCAAAATCTTTCTGTTTTTGGTAGCGTTAATTAGCCTTACCGCTAACAACTACTGATTTACGCAACATCTTGTATCGAAAAGGATTAATTTTCAATACAATTCTATACAAATAATATTTACCCTTTATCAAAACGGCTTGCTCAGATTCTCCTTTGGTTTTAATTTTAATTTTTCCTGTTGTGATATTCCTTCGGTAATCCATTTTTCAGGTGTCTTGCCTAGCAGGTAATAATCAAAATATTCTTTTTGTCTTTTCTGGTAATCAATCTGGTTTTCTTTTTTAGCAAGACCATGGTTTTCGTCAGCATACACCAGCATGATATGCGGTTTTTGCATACGGCGCATGGTACTGTACATTTCAATACCCTGGTGCCAGTCAACTGCTCCGTCTTTATCACCAAAAGCAACCAGCAATGGAGTTTTTATATTGGCAGCATTATACATCGGTGAGTTGCGCATATGCTCTTCCATTCTTTCATACCACGGGCCATCAAAACGTCCCTGGCTTGTTTCAAATATTTTTGCATCCGGTGTACCGGAGTTCCAGTAAATGGAATTGGACATACTGATAAGATTAGTAAGTGGTGCACCAGCAACAGCTGCTTTAAAAAGATTTGTTTGTGAAATAATGAAAGACGTTTGATAAGCTCCCCAACTATGCCCCATCAAACCTACTTTCTCTTTGTCAATCATTCCTGTCTTCAGCACTTCTTCTACTGCAGGCACCACACAATTCACTGCACTTATACCGGGATCATTTATATCATAAACAATGTCCGGGCGGAAAACAAAATATCCATTCGTTGTAAAATTAGTTGTGTTGTATGATCCACGTTGATT
>JANPMI010000251.1:0-11675 GCA_031422725.1 Chitinophagaceae bacterium
TTCAATAAATATCAATAATAATACAATGGAAACAAAAGATCCTTCAATTGCCGCCAATATGCAAACTGCCACTTTTGCCAATGGCTGCTTCTGGTGCACTGAAGCCATTTTTGAGGAGCTCGATGGCGTTACAAGTGCTACTTCGGGATATTCAGGCGGCATGACGAAGAACCCAACTTACAAAGACATCGGCACCGGCGAAACAGGTCATGCGGAATGTTTGCAGATAGTGTATGATCCGGCTAAAATAACTTTTGATGAATTGCTGGAAGTGTTTTTGGAAACACATGACCCCACTACCTTAAACAGGCAAGGTGCTGATGTTGGTACGCAATACCGCAGTGCCATTTTTTATCACAATGCAGAACAAAAAGAGAAAGCAGAAAAATATAAAGTGGAATTAGATAAAAGCGGAGCTTTCAGCAGACCGATTGTTACAGAGATAACTGCCTACAGTAAATTTTACCCTGCAGAAGATTATCACCAGCAGTATTATGAGAATAACAATAATACAAATCCTTATTGCCGTGTGGTGATACAACCTAAACTGGAGAAGTTCAGAAAAGTCTTCAAGGATAAGTTGAAAGGGAATTAATTCAGAGAAGCTGCTGCTGTCAGCAGACAAGTTTATCGAAGACAGTCAATTTGCTTGTCAATATTTCGACAAGCTCAATATGACAATCAAATTGACTTTTGAGACAGCCTTTGATTATTTCAGCCTGACTCTTCTTAATTCAAGCAGGTTGAGTGCATTGGGTGTAAAGTTTTTTACATCCGGCTGCACTAACCACACTACCTTATCATACCAAAGCGGCACTACCGGTGCATCATCAATCATTATTTTGTCTGCCTCCTGGTAAAGCTTGTAGCGGATGGAATCATTATCTTCCCCGATAGCTTTTTCAAATGCTTCGTCAAACGCCGCACTTTTATAACGGGTATAGTTGGGTGGAGCCGGATTTTTTGAATAAAATACGGACAGATAATTTTCCGCATCCGGGTAATCAGCAATCCAACTGCCGCGGAAAAATGCGGCGGTGGAGCCGGATGTCATTGTCAGCAATAAAGATTTTTGCACCACTTCCACCTGCACCGGTATGCCCGACTCTTCTAATTGTTTGGCAATAAAGTTGGCCATGTCGGCATAAATAGCAACGGTCAGCAATTTTATTGCAGGTAATCCTTTGCCGTCCGGGTAACCGGCTTCAGCCAGCAATTGTTTTGCTTTTGCAGGATTGTAATGGTATCCCTTCACTACTGATGAATCAAAAGAGGGTAAGCCCATGGGCACAAAACCTGATTCAGCAGGTGTGCCCAACGAATTGCGGAGGTATAAAATCATTTTCCGCCGGTCAAATCCATAATTAATCGCCTGGCGGATTTTTTTTGACCGCATCGGTGAATTCTTAACCAATATATTAGTTGAATCAACCAATATCCCAAAATATTCGATATTGAGATAAGGATTTGTTTTCATCACAATCTTTCCTTCCCATTCTTTGCGAAGCGTTCCTTTTTTTGTCAGCACTTCATCTTTAAAGGAAGCTTCGATATCATTGATAAACTCCAGTTGCTTTTGCCGGAACAATAAAAATTCTGTCGCCTTGCTGTCATAAAATGAAATGTTGATCCCGTCAATATAAGGAAGCCTGTTTCCGGCAGTATCTTTTTCAAAATAGTGCGGATTCTTTTTTAATATTAATACCTGGCCTTCTTCCCAGGCTACAAACTGAAATGGGCCGGTGCCAACAGGATGGCGGCGAAAATCTGTTCCGTATTTTTCTACCGCTTCTTCCGGCACTACGGAGCAATACTGCATAGAAATAATGCCGAGTATGGGAATATAAGGACGCAGCAGTTTTAACTGAAAGGTAGTATCATCAATCGCTTTGAACGGCTGGGTGGTGTCCACTTTCCGGTTAAATATCCAGGCACCCGGACTCGCTGTTTTTTTATCAATGATCCGGGCAAAACTGTATTCCACATCCTTTGCTGTCAACTTTCTTCCCTTGTTGCCTGGAAACGCCGCATCATCATGAAAAAAAACATCATCCCGCAGGTGAAAGGTAAAAACCGTTCTGTCTTCCGAAATATCCCAGCTTTTGGCCAATGAAGGAATAATATGCAGGCTGTCATCTATCTCCACCAATGTATTAAACAACTGATGGGAAGGCCACATCACTGACTGACTTTTAGCAAATGCAGGATCAAGAGAGGCTATCCCGTTAGACTCATTATAATGAAAGATGCCGCCACTGCTGTTCTTTTTATTGTAGCAGGCAACCAGCAACCAGCAGCAAGCAACCAGCAAGTATTTACTTTTAACTTTCATCTTACTTATCAAGCCTTAAATTTACAGTAACAAAACTTATGATTTTGAAATACGTCACCCGTTCATTTTACATTTTATTTTTTACCTGTTGTATTTTTCATTCTGCCTGTACTCAGCCACTGAATAAGAAAAGCAGGTTTACCCGCCAGGATACACTGCGTGGAAGCATTACACCTGAAAGAGCCTGGTGGGATGTTGCCTCGTATAATATTTATGTGGCACCCGATTATAAAACAAAAACCATAAAAGGCTGGAATCAAATAAGCTTTGATATAAACAGTGATGGGAAAAACAGGAAGATGCAGATAGACCTGCAGCAACCTATGACCATTGACAGTATTATTTTTAATAATAAAAAGATAAAGTCATTCAAACGAAACGGAAATGTTTACTTAATAGATTTTGGCAATTATAAATTCACCGCAGCAAGAACGCTACTAAAAAAAGACAAAGCCATTCCTCTTCACAGTATCAAAATTTATTTTCATGGCAAACCCCGTGAGGCGGTCAATCCTCCCTGGGATGGTGGCTGGATATTTACCAAAGATTCAAAGGGCCGTCCCTGGATGACAGTTGCCTGCCAGGGATTAGGTGCCAGTGTATGGTATCCCTGTAAAGATCATCAGAGTGATGAACCGGATCTCGGAGCGTTGATACAGGTAAAAGTTCCAGATAGCCTGGTGGCCGTTGCCAACGGAAGATTGTATTCAAAAGATGATCAGAAAGACGGCACTTTGCTTTATACCTGGCAGGTAAAAAATCCAATCACTAATTACGAGATCGTTCCTTATATCGGCAAGTATGTTCAATTTTCAGACAACTATATTGGAGAAACAGAAAAAAACCTTTCATTGGATTATTGGGTGCTTGATTATAACCTGGAGAAAGCAAAAAAACAATTTGGCCGTGATGTAAAGCCGATGCTGAAAGCATTTGAATACTGGTTTGGCCCTTATCCCTTTTACGAAGATGGTTTTAAATTAGTAGAATCATCGCATCTGGGCATGGAACATCAGAGTGCTATTGCTTATGGCAATCATTACCAGAACGGGTATCTCGGCACTGATCTTTCCGGCACTGGCTGGGGATTGAAATGGGATTATATTATTATACATGAAAGCGGACATGAATGGTTTGCCAATAATATTACCACCAACGATATTGCAGATATGTGGGTGCATGAAGGATTCGCCATGTATTCAGAAGCATTATTTGTAGAATACTATTACGGTAAACAAGCGGCTGATGAATATGTCCAGGGTATCCGGGAAAATATCAGCAATGATAAACCGCTGATAGGCCCTTATGGTGTAAACCAGGAAGGCAGCAGTGATATGTATAATAAAGGAGCTAACCTGTTGCATACTATCCGGCAGGTGATTAATGATGATTCAGTTTTCAGGAAAATACTGAGAGGGTTGAATAAAGATTTCTATCATAAAACAGTTGACTCAAAGGATGTAGAAAATTATTTCTCCAAACAATCCGGGAAAGACTTGTCTAAAATTTTTGACCAGTATTTAAGGACGATAAAGATTCCTGTATTAGAATATAAAATGAATGGAAGAAAATTATCCTATCGCTGGACAAATTGTATTGCAGGCTTTAATATGCCTGTACAATTAACTGGTGGGAGTCCTTTCCTGATTTATCCTAAAACAGAATGGCAGAATTTAGATCTTCCTTTAAATTATAATATGGATGTTAGCAAAAATTTCTACATCACCATAAAGAAAGTTCAATAACCCCACTTGCCACTCTCCATTCCCCCTCTTACCTTTACGGCATGAGTAATATCCGCCGGCAAAGTATTATTTCATCTGTCGTTATATACATTGGCTTTGCTGTCGGGCTGCTGAATACCTATTTCTTTACCCGCCAGGGCACCCGGTTTACTGAAGCTGACTACGGACTAACTACTATTTTTATTGCCATCGCTACGATGATGGCGGCCTTTGCTGCTATGGCTATGCCATCCTATATTTTCAAATTCCATCCTTATTACAACGAGCATCTGCCTCCGAAAAAGAATGATATGATAACCCGGGCTTTGCTGGTAAGCACCATTGGATTTGTATTGGTAATGATAGCCGGCTGGGCATTGAAGCATTTGGTGATAAGAAAGTTCGGCACCAACTCACCTCAGTTAGTTGCCTATTATTACTGGATATTCCCCATGGGGCTTGGCCTTACAATATATACTGTGCTGGAAGCCTATGCCTGGAGCCTTCATAAATCAGTAGTCACTAATTTTTTCCGGGAAGTACAATGGCGTTTATTCACTACTGTACTGATCGTATTGTTTATTACAAATACCATCAAAGATTTCGATCTCTTCATTAAACTTTTTGCTTTTACTTATCCGGGTATTGCTGTTAGTTTATTTGCTTACCTTTTTTTCACCAAACAAATTCATTTCACTTTTAAAGTAAGCAAGGTTTCACGCCGGTTTTTAAAAAAGATTATTGCCCTTTGTTCTTTTGTGTATGGTGGTGTTTTGATTTTTACTATATCAAAGGTTTTTGACACCATTGTTATAGCCTCCCTGTTAAATAACGGGGCAGCCAAGGCCGGCATCTTTGGTCTTGCCACCATCATGACCAGTATCATACAGGCGCCGCAAAGAGGTATTATTTCAGCATCTGTTTCGCATTTATCCAAAGCATGGAAGGATAAAAACATGCCGTTGCTTCAAAAAATATATCAGCGGTCATCCATCAACCTGCTGATTTTTGCCTGTGCTATTTTCTTACTCATCTGGATGAACTTTGCTGATGGCATCACTACTTTCGGAGTGAAGCCTGTCTATCTTAGTGGTGCATGGATTTTTTTTATTCTCGGCCTTACCACTATTATTGATATGGGTACCGGTGTTAATGCACAAATTATTGCCACTTCTAATTACTGGAAGTTTGAATTGGTAAGTGGTGTAATACTATTAATTATCATGCTGCCGCTTACTTATATCCTTACCAAAAATTATGGAATCATTGGCCCGGCCATAGCTACTATGGTTTCAATAACCATTTACAATATCATACGCATTGTATTTCTCTGGAAAAAATTCAGGCTGTTCCCCCTGACCATTCACTCCTTATATACTGTTTTACTGGCAGCGGCCTGCTATGGAATTTGTCATTTTGCATTTAGGAATATGCATGGGCTGGCCGGAATGTTTACCCGCAGTCTTGTATTCATACTCCTGTATGTAGTTGGAATTACTTACATGAAATTATCACCCGACATCAGGCCGGTGATACTCACCATCAAAAAAAGACTGGGAATTAAAAAGGATTAGTTGCTCACTGTTTGTTTATCATCAATTCGTCCTGCACCAACATAACGTTTCAGGTAATAGGATTCAAAAAGACCATTCACCATTATACCTTTTGAAACGGAGGCATGAATAAATTTATTATTGCCGAGATAAACACCTACATGAGATACACCCCTGCCGTTTGTATTAAAAAATACCAGGTCACCTTCCTGTAATTCGGTAGTGGAAATTTTACGGCTTGTCCTGTATTGATCCCTTGAAACTCTTGGTAGCATAATACCATATACAGCCGCATAAACGGCAACTGTAAATCCTGAACAGTCAACGCCGTTTTTGGTATTCCCGCCTGTACGATAACGGACACCATACCATTCATCTACATTATCCAATAAAGTTTTACTGGGCAACGATTCGATTTCAGTATTGAGTAAAGCTGCGTATTTCAACTGCACCTGGGAAACTGCTTCGGTTACGGAAGTCCGGCGGCTGGCTAAAAATTGGGATACCTCCTGAGCCTCCTGTTTTTCAGCAGGAGTTTCTATAAAGCTAAGACCCCGTGTAGTGCCCGATGCAAGCTGTAGCTCAGGTTTTACTTCTGTATTATCAACAGAAATCTGCGGAGTCACGGAAATATCATCAATAAATTTAGTTGAAGGATTGCCTGTTTGCTGTGACGGAACCTGCCTGTTGCTGGTAAAATTCAACGGTTTAAAGGTAGAGCAGCTGCTCAGAAAAATAAGAAATGTAATAAACGGGATAATCTGCCTAACCATCTGTTTTCCAGTTTAGATATTAAAGAATATTGGGTTTCAACTTTTTCCGAAGCAGTCTGGATTATCCCTCTTTATAAAATCACCTGTGATTATTATAACGAAGGCGGGCAAAAATATAGGTTAATGTCCAAAAAAAGCCACATTCTGTAAACGAATTTCCCCGAACTTAATTGCCTGATGGCTAAAACACTGTAATTAAGAAGTTTAGACTTCTTAACAGGGTGTGAATATTAAAAAACCCTCCTAATTGCCACCTGCATTTATTTGCATATTATTGATATACATAATGAGCCATGCAAACCTTACTATCCCTAGCCACTTTATACATTTTAAGTACCGGCTGCCAGAGTTCGGGTAGCAGTAAGATTAATGAGGATTCAACATCGCTGGTCATTAAAAAAGATACTATTCCCGTTGTCCCCTCTCCAAAACGCTATACAGAAATTGTATATGAAAAAAAGGAAATTTTATCTGCCGCCGGGGGCACCAAATCAGTCCTTTTTAATTCTACCGGATCAAAGTTATATGCCATGAATCTCGAAGGCATGAGTGTTTATGAATTTGACCAGGCCAGCAGAAAATTGACCCGTGAATTCAAGTTCACTCCAACAAAAGGAATGGGTTGGGATTATAACCGCAGCCGTCCTATTAACTCTTTCCAGGAAAAACCGGTAGAGGCATGTTTCAGTCATGGCGATTCTATACTTTGGGTATCGTTGCATAATGCAGATGGCATAGTGCCGATTTGGGTAAATAATTTTTCAAAAAATACAGGCAGGATAAATGCAGAACAAAAAACAAAACCAGTTACTGTCCTTTATCCCGGCACTGATAAAAGAGATTCATTCAGGGTTCCATTAATTGAAACAGGTAAAACCCCGAAAGTAATTTCAAGAACGGCTGACAGTAAATTTTTATTAGTGAGCAACTGGCATTCCAGGAATACCAGTGTGCTGGAAATGGATGCGGCAGTTTACCCTTATGGAAAAGTAATCAGCACTATTCCTGTTTCGGCCATTCCACGGGGTATTGCTGTAGATGATAAAAACGCTAAATCGTATATCGCCATCATGGGTGGTGCCAGTTTGAATGTAGTGGACAATAACACCTGGAAAAGTGAAAGCATTATGAATGTGTGGAGCAGCCCACGGCATATAGTAATGGACACCAGCGGTCATTTATTTGTTTCGTACAATAGTCTCGGCACTATTGCCTGCATTGATATGGCCACGGGCAAACAATTATTTTCTGCGAAAACCCATTCACAACCCAGAACGATTGTATTATCAAAGAATCACAAATTCATTTTTGTCACTTGTTATACCAGTGATTATCTGGATGTGTACAAAATCAATTCTGACAACTTTGAGAAAGTGGCATCTTTGCCCTGCGGTGGCCGCCCGGTGGGTGCAGATATTTATGAGAATGATAATATACTGGAAGCATGGGTGTGCAGTTATAGTAGTGGTTCGATTAGCATTTACACTTTTAAAAAGAAATAAAGGATAGTGAGCATGAAATTTTCCCATCTCCATGTACATACCCAATTCTCCTTATTAGACGGAGCAGCATCCATACAAAATCTCTACAAGAAAGCCATTAAAGACGGCATGCCTGCACTCGCCATCAGTGACCATGGTAATATGTTCGGAGCATTTGAATTTGTAGCCGAAGCTTACAAAAACAAAGATGAAAATGGGAAGGTAAAAGTGAAGCCGGTTGTTGGTTGTGAGTTTTACATTACTGAAAACAGGCACATAAAAACATTTACTAAAGAACTAAAAGATAAACGCCACCACCAGATACTGCTGGCAAAGAATGAAGTAGGCTACAAAAATCTTATCAAGCTTACCTCTCTTGGTTTTGTGGAAGGTATGTATGGCAAGTATCCCCGTATTGATAAAGAACTGATTCAGAAATACCATGAAGGATTAATAGCAACAACCTGTTGCCTCGGCGCATCCATACCGCAAGCCATTTTGAAGAAAGGAGAAGAAGAAGGTGAGAATGAATTCAAATGGTGGCTAAATATTTTCCAGGAAGATTTTTATGTGGAACTACAACGGCACGGCATGGCCGACCAGGATAAAGTAAATGAAGTATTAGTAAGGTTTGCCAAAAAGTATAAGGTGAAAATCATTGCCAGCAATGATTCCCATTATGTGGAGCAGGATGATTTTAATGCACATGATATTTTGCTTTGTATAAACACCGGGGCAAAAATAAATGACGATGCCCTGCGGGAATTTAATGACGACGATGTTCAGGTAAAAACCAAACAACGTTTTGCTTTTCCCAACGACCAGTTCTATTTTAAAACAACAGAAGAAATGAGCAAGGTCTTTCATGACCTGCCCGAAACCATTGACAATACAAATGAGATAGTTGACAAAGTTGAACTGCTGAACCTGACCCGTGATATTTTACTCCCCAATTTTCCGATTGAAAAAAGATTTCAGATTCATACCAAAGAAGAAACGGTTGGTAAATACAAAGTATCAGCAGAATCACAGAACCAATGGGAATATTTAAAACATATTACTTACGAAGGTGCAGCCAAACGCTACACTGAAATGACCGATGAAATAAAAGAACGGTTAGAGTTTGAACTCTTCACCATCCGGATGATGGGATTTGCAGGCTATTTTTTAATTGTGGGTGATTTTATACAAGCTGGAAGAGACAAAGGTGTATTTATCGGACCCGGCCGTGGTTCTGCTGCTGGTTCTGTTGTTGCCTATTGCATTGGCATCACTAATATTGATCCGATTAAATACAATTTACTGTTTGAACGTTTTTTAAATCCTGACCGTAAATCAATGCCGGATATAGATACCGACTTTGATGATGAAGGAAGGCAAAAGGTGATTGATTATGTAGTGGAGAAATATGGTAAAAACCAGGTAGCACAAATCATTACTTACGGAACAATGGCTGCCAAATCAAGTATTGCTGATGTGGCAAGAGTGATGGATTTGCCATTGCCGGAAAGCAGGGCGTTAACCAAATTAGTTCCTGACCGTCCGGGTACAGAATTGAGAAGAGTGTTACATGCACCCATGAGAGTGAAGGATGGTGAAAAATCCTTAGAAGAAAAAGAAGGCATGGGTAATGATGACATGGAGAATGTAAAAAAACTTCGGGAGATATATAATCAGAAAGAGACCATACTCAGCAAAGTGCTGCATGAAGCAGAGCGGTTAGAAGGTTCTGTCCGCAACACCGGTATTCATGCCGCAGGTATCATCATTGCTCCAAAAGATTTAATGGAAATGATTCCTATTGCTACTTCCAAAGAGTCAGCCTTGTGGCTGACACAGATAGAAGGAAACGATATTGAAGATGCAGGCATTCTTAAGATGGATTTCCTGGGATTGAAAACCCTTACCATTCTTAAAAATGCATTAGCCCTTATAAAACTAATTCATGGAGTAGAAATTGATATTGATAAAATTCCTCTCGATGATAAAAAAACATTTGAACTCTACCAGCATGGCGCTACGATTGGCACATTCCAGTTTGAAAGTGCAGGTATGCAGAAATATTTGCGGGAATTAAAACCTGATAAATTCGGCGACCTGATCGCTATGAACGCCTTGTACCGTCCCGGCCCGATGGCTTACATTCCCAACTATATTGACCGCAAGCATGGAAGAGAAGCCATCTCCTATGACTTGCCTGAGATGTCTGAGATTCTTGAAGAAACGTATGGCATCACCGTTTACCAGGAACAGGTAATGTTGCTGGCGCAAAAATTAGCCGGATTCAGCAAAGGAGATGCAGATGTACTCCGGAAGGCAATGGGTAAAAAACAAAAATCAGTGCTGGATAAAATGAAAGCACAGTTTATTGCCGGGGCAACCGAAAAATTATTGCCTGCTGAACGATTAGAAAAAATATGGACGGACTGGGAAGCATTTGCGCAATATGCCTTTAATAAATCTCACTCTACCTGTTATGCTTATGTAGCCTACCAAACGGCTTATTTAAAAGCCCACTACCCTGCTGAGTATATGTCGGCTGTATTAAACAATGCCGGCAGCATTGACAAGATTACTTTTTTTATGGAAGAATGTAAACGGATGGGATTAAAAGTGCTGGGGCCTGACATCAATGAATCCTTAAAAGGTTTTGCTGTAAATGATAAAGGTGAAATACGTTTTGGCCTTGGTGGATTAAAAGGTGTGGGTGAGGCTGCGGTGGAAAGTATTATTGAAGAAAGAAAAAAAGGCGGCGCCTTCTCTAATGTTTTTGATTTCATCAAACGCATCAACCAGCGAACCGTCAATAAAAAAACATTGGAGAGTCTGGCCTATGCCGGCGGATTTGATTGTTTTACAGAACTTCACCGGGCACAATATTTTAATGTTCCTGAAGGTGAAATTATTAATGGTTTGGAAAAAATAATTAAATATGGACAGGTTTACGCCACGCAAAATGCAACAGTAACCAATACATTGTTTGGCGACTTACCTATCAGCATGGAGATACCGCCACCAAGAATTCCTGATTGCGAACCCTGGCCATTGATTAAACAACTCGACCATGAAAAAGAAGTAACCGGCATCTTTTTAAGTGGCCATCCATTAGATAATTACAAATTTGAAATGAAACATTATGGGGTAACAGCACTGAATGATTTCAATGAATTTAAAGATGCTATTAAAATGCAGCCCAATCCCGGCAGACCCTTCCGTATTGTTGGACTGGTGGCAGATGCACAACACAGGATAGCAAGAAGCGGAAACAAGTATGGCAATTTTATTATAGAAGATTACTCCGGTAAAACAGAATTTCCTTTGTTCAGCGAAGATTATATGCGCCTTACTCCTATTTTGCAACAGGGAAGTACGGTGTTGATAAACGGTTATTTCAAACCGAGGTATAATAAAGAAGAATTTGAATTTAAAGTAATGTCTGTTTCACTGGCCGAAACCATGAAGCGGAATATGACGAAACAGGTAACCATTGAAGCCCATCCACAGGATATAAATAAAGAAATGGTAAATTTTGTTGAACGAAATTTGAAAACCCACCCGGGTAAATCCACTTTAAAGTTCACTTTATCAGAACCCAAGAACAGGATGAAGGTCAGCTTAGTGACAATGAATAACGGCTTTGAAATGAATGAAGAAATGATACAGTTCCTGGAAAAAAGCCCTGAACTTGATGTGCAGGTGCAAACGGTATAAATTTCAAAGCCGTTATTCATTGTCACTAAGCTGACCTTCATCCTGTTCTTGGGTTCTGATAAAGTGAACTTTAAAGTGGATTTACCCGGGTGGGTTTTCAA
>JANPMI010000252.1:0-18635 GCA_031422725.1 Chitinophagaceae bacterium
GTTTACTATTTTTATGACCGTAAAAATACGAAAATTACTTAGCTATTTTACTTGTTTTTTATAGGTATGTTTACGATGAAAAATCGCTTAAAGCCTTACCTGTGCTGCATTATATTAATTTTTAAGTCTTAATGTGTACTACCTACCCGATTGTAATAATCCAGCCGAAATTCAATTTTTACGTTACAAATTCGAATTCGAAAGGCTTTAAAATGTTACTGTTATGAAAAAGAATGTAAAATCTTCCAGAAAATGGGAAAACGATATAGACGTTTTCGTTTGGGAAGATTAAGGCTAAGTAATTTCATTAATTAAAAAGTTTTTCTATTTTTGGACAAAATCCAAATTATAGAAAAGCTTTTTTTTTATATAGAAGAAACTGTTGCCCCGTCATATTTACTGATTCCATTAATAGCATTATTAACCTGGAAAAAGACTAAGGGGAAAATAACTACTGTTTTAGCAATTTACGGTGTGTTGTTTTGCACTTTGACATTTATATATAACGACATACCTAAAGATTTAAAAAAATACTACCAGGCTTTATATACATTTCTCGAATATTTCTTTTTTGTATTTATCTTTTGGAGCAATATTGAAAACAAAAAAGCCAAAAAAACAATATTTCTCCTTTCAGTCGTTTTCTTTCTGTTCCAATGTATTTATACTCTCAAAACTAAATTGGTAAGGCTTGATTCGATACCTATTGGGATAGAAACAATATTAATACTTAGCTACATTTTTTATTTTTTTTATGAGTCTGCAAAAAAAACAACCACAAGCTATATATATAATCACTACTGCTTTTGGTTATCAGTTGGCATTCTAATTTATCTTGGCGGGTCATTTTTCTTTTATATTTTAATCAATTATCTTAATCAGAGCCAGATAAACACATTTGGAAACCTGATATATTTAACTGAAATTTTTAAGAATATTCTTTTTAGTGTTGCAATTTTCGTTTATGCCCGTTATCCATTGGAAAAAATAAAAAAAAGAGTCGCTGCTGTACCTTACTTAGACATGATTTAACCCGAGTAACCACCAACCACTATGTTCTTCCTGCAAGCCACCACCAAATCCGGAGTTTCCGTTGTGCTCTTTCTCGGCACACTGGGCATGGTAGTGCTTACCGTCAGCCTTATCGTTTTCATCATCATGCACCAGCGCAGGGTGCTCCGTTTTCAGAATAAACTACAGCAGATGGAACAGGAGCAGCAAAAAATATTACTAAATGCCTCCATCAAACTACAGGAAGAAGAACGGCAACGCCTTGCTGCCGACCTGCATGATGATGCCGGCCCGCTGCTGGCCACCGCCCGCCTGTACCTGAATGAGAACCTGGTGAACCAGGATAAAGCCACCCAACTACAATCTATTTTCCAGGCACGGCAGATTATTGATGACACCATACAATTAGTCCGCAACATCAGCCACAGCCTGATGCCGCCTACCCTGAAAAATTTCGGGCTGGAATCTGCTGTGAATGATTTGTTTCAGAAAATAAGCGGTTCAGGCGCCATAAATGCCAGCAGCCGTTTTCATGAATACAAAGACCGGCTGAAAGGAGAAAAGGAACTTGTTATTTTCCGTGTTGTCCAGGAACTCATCAATAATATTTTAAAACACAGCAGCGCCAGCTTTATCCATTTAACACAGAATGTACATGCTGATAAATTTTACCTGCGCATCCATCATGATGGCCGCGGCATTGTACAATCTGATTTTGATAAACTGAATAAAAGTAATGTGGGCCTGGGGTTGAAAAACATCAGCAGCCGTTTACGATTGGTGCAGGGCAACATCAATTTTGAAAAAGATATTTCTCAAACCTATTATAAAGTAACCATCGAGTTACCGAAAGATGAACCTTACCAGTAGGAAAGTTCCGTCAGTTTAAAAATTCAGGAAGTTCAACCAATCAATCCTGTAATTCAGGATAACTACATGAACTGGCAAACCTGTCTGCCGGCAGGCAGGCAGGCTTGTGAACTTATAAACTATTAACTTTGCCCAATATCTGATAACTATGAACCCCATTAAGGTAGCGATTGCTGATGATCATAAAATTTTCCGCAAAGGAGTCATTCTTTCCCTTCGTCCTTTCACCAATATTAAGTTTGTATTTGAAGCAGAAAACGGCGATGAGCTTTTAGCTGGTCTGCCTGATGCAAATCCTGATGTGGTATTGATGGATCTGCGGATGCCGGGAAAAGACGGTATAGAAGCTACCAAAACCATCAGCAAAAAATTTCCCCAGATAAAAGTGCTGGTGCTGAGTATGTATGAGGATGAACGTTTTGTTTACCACCTGATGGAAAATGGCGCCAATGGTTATCTGCTTAAAAATGCAGAGCCGCAGGAAATCAGGCGGGCCATTATGGAAGTATATGAAAAAGGCTATTACCTCAATAATTTTGTCAACCGGATCCTGCTGAAGAAATCTCATTCCCGGCAAAAAGTAATTCCTTCACTCAACAGTGAAATCACCCTGAGCGACAAAGAAAAAGATGTGCTGCGTTTCATCTGTATGGAATTTACAGCCCAGGAAATAGCCCAGAAGATGGAGATCAGCCCCCGCACCGTCGAAGCAATAAAGGACCGGCTGATGGAACGGTTCGGAAGTAAGAATACCGCAGGTCTTGTTTTCTTCGCAGTAAAGAATAATTTGATTGATTAGAAAAGCTGCGAGCCATCAGCTGTGAGCTACGAGACCTTATCAGAAATTTCAAAACTGTATTTCAGGGATTTCTCCTTCAATAATCAGTTTGCCGGCTGTTTTTGATTTTATTTCTTCAATGCTTACTCCAGGGGCCCTTTCTAATAATTTAAAACCCCCGTCAGTAATATCCAGCACAGCGAGGTCAGAAACAATTTTCTTTACACATTTAATTCCTGTTAAAGGAAGTGTACACTCAGACAACAGCTTTGACTCTCCTTTAGGATTAGTATGCATCATGGCCACAATAATATTTTTGGCACTCGCCACCAGGTCCATCGCCCCTCCCATTCCTTTCACCATTTTTCCGGGAATTTTCCAGTTGGCTATATCACCTTCCTCACTCACTTCCATCGCTCCCAGTACCGTCAGGTCAACCTTGCCGGCTCTTATCATTCCAAAACTCATGGCTGAATCGAAAAATGCAGAACCGGCTATTGTAGTAATGGTTTGTTTACCGGCATTGATAAGATCAGCATTTTCTTCTCCTTCAAAAGGAAAAGGTCCCATGCCCAGTAATCCATTTTCGCTTTGCAGTGCTACTTTAATTCCGGCGGGAATATAATTAGCTACCAATGTTGGAATACCAATTCCCAGGTTGACATAATAACCATCCCTTAATTCTTTAGCGATGCGTTGCGCAATCTGTTCTTTCGTCAAAGCCATGTAGTATTGTTTTTAATCTTTCTTCCTGGTGGTTAGCTGCTCAATTCTTTTTTCATACTTCATTCCCTGGAAAATACGATGCACATAAATTCCGGGGGTGTGAATATTATTGGGATCAAGTTCACCGGCAGGCACCAGTTCTTCCACTTCTGCAATGGTTATTTTCCCGGCCATGGCCATCAGTGGATTAAAATTTCTTGCCGTTTCTTTATAAATAAGATTTCCTTCCGTATCACCTTTCCATGCCTTTACTATGGCAAAGTCTGCATCAAATGCATATTCTAATAAATACTCTTTTCCCTTAAAATTACGCAGCTCTTTACCAGCTGCTACTTCGGTACCCACACCTGCCGGTGTAAAAATCGCAGGCATACCATACCCGGCTGCCATACACCGTGTAGCTAATGTTCCCTGCGGTATCAGTTCCACTTCCAGTTCTCCACTCAGCAACTGTCTTTCAAATTCAGCATTCTCGCCAACATAAGAAGAAATCATTTTTTTTACCTGCTTTTGGCGAAGCATGAGTCCTATTCCAAAATCATCAACCCCGGCATTATTGGATATACAGGTAAGGTTTTTAATTCCTTTATTAACAAGGGCGGCAATACAATTTTCCGGAATCCCGCATAATCCAAATCCACCCAGCATTATTACAGTTCCATCCCCGATATCAAGGATAGCTTCATCTGCTGACGAAAAAACTTTGTTCATTTTTATAGCTGATTATAGGATAAAAATAAGAAACTTGAAAGTAGTATCTCCCATTTCGTGGTTAGATCGGGTTAACAATTTTTCTTTTCCTGAATGGAGAAGAGCTATCCCGCAAAAATGGTTTTTTAAATGGGGCGGTAATAGTATCGTCCGTTGCAATAATTTTTGTGGGTGCTGATGCAGCATTGTTGCTCAGCGAATCCATAATGCTTTTTAAAAATGCCGGGTGAGACTGATACCAGGAAAAACTGTGCTGAAATTTTTCTTTGGTGATGTCATGAATAGTAAAAACCTGCTGGTACAACTTTATACTTTCTGCTTTCTTCTCCTTAGAGGTATCTGTATAGAAGACATAATCGGAAAGAAATTTATCGGCCCGCATTATATCCCACAATACAGCTTCCATTTTTTGTGGTGGCAAAACATCTCCGGGAATTTTATTTTTCCCTTTACAACTGACAATAACTACAGAAAAAAACAATATCAGTAACCCTGCTTTCATCTGAGTTCTTTATAAGCGGCACCGTTGGTAATATCCAGCCGGGTTAATAATTCTTTTGCCCGGGCTTTTTGTTCCGCATTTGCCTTGCTGAATACTTTTACCAGTTCATTACTTTTTCCCTGGAAAAAAAACTGGATGAACATCGAGTTAGGGTTTTCGGTATTGATGGTGTTTAAAAAGTTCAGCGAATTGAGAATACCCGTGCGGCCTGCATCCTCATTTTCATAAAAAATATCCATACCGGTCCGGTAATAAGAATATAAAGCATCATGAACAAGGGCAAACCGGTTATTATTCAGGTTTTCAGCCAGCCAGTAACGGTTACGAAGGCTTTCAAATGATTTCCATCCGTTTATTTTATTGCCAGATTCCGGTGCATTATTTACTATATTCCAGGCCTTTTGAAAATAAACATCGCCGCCCCGCAGCGAAAATGAATTATAATCAATACCAAGAATAAGGTTAACGTAATAAGCCAGTATGGCTGTAATATTAGCAGCCAGCGGATCATTTCCCTGGATCCGGTTTTCATTAAATTCAATGGGTTGAAATTCCACATACCTGAAATCAATATTATCATCCAGAAAATTCATGATGGGAGAATCATAAGTGGTGTTATATACAGGGCGGGCTGCCTGCACAGTAAGTTTTCCTTTATAAATATTATTTCCAAGGTCCTGGTCAATATTCAATAAGAAATTACATTGAATTTTTTCAGATGGCTGAAATACATCCGTTGTCCATCTGCGGTTGTTTAAAAAATTGGTGAGTGCTGTTTGCAGTGTCTGAAATACTTTTTTATCCACCTGTGTACTAACCTTACTGGTTATCACCGTCAGGCGGGCCTGTATTTCCTGCCCTTGTGAAATGGCAGCAAACAAAATGAACATAAAAACAATTATACTTTTTCTATGCATAATAAAGATGTATTAATGTGTCAACGATATCTTTTGCCACTTCGGTTTTCGATTTAGTATCAAAGCTGAACTCCTGCCCCCCTTTTTCGAATATTGTGATCTTGTTGGTATCATACCCAAATCCGGCACCGGTATCATTTAATGAATTTAAAACAATCATGTCAGCATTCTTGCTTTTTAACTTATCCAACGCATACCCCTTCTCATTGTTTGTTTCGAGTGCAAAACCAACCAGTACCTGGTTTTTCTTTTTTATGTCTCCGAGGCTTTTAAGAATATCTTTTGTTCTCGTTAGCTCAACAGTAATTTTTTCCTGCGTTTTTTTAATTTTTTCTTTTGCTTTTGCAACAGGTTTATAATCCGCAACAGCCGCTGCCATGATTGCAATATCCGCTTTATCAAATACATCGAGGCAGGCTGTGTACATTTCTCCGGCTGTAGTTACATTGACAACCGAAACCCCGTTAGCGGAAGCAGCCAGCGGCGAAGGTCCCAGCACCAGTGTTACGTCAGCCCCCCGATTATGTAATTCTTTTGCAATAGCGATGCCCATTTTCCCTGACGAGTGATTGCCAATAAAACGAACCGGGTCAATGTGTTCGTATGTGGGTCCGGCAGTTACCAAAGCTTTTTTACCCTGTAGCGGACGGCTCAAAAAAAAATTATGTATGATCCAGGAGATGATGTTTTCAGGTTCTGCCATCCTGCCCTCGCCCTGCAGACCACTGGCAAGGTCGCCGTTCTCAACAGGAATTATTTTATTTCCGAATGATTCAAGTTTAGCAAGGTTTTCTTTTGTAGAAGGATGATGCCACATATCTTCATCCATGGCAGGAGCCAGCACTACCGGGCAGGTAGCTGAAAGATAAGTGGCTAATAAAAGATTATCGCAGTGACCATTTGCCATTTTAGCCAGCGTATTGCAACTTACCGGAGCTATCAGCATTATATCGGCCCAACGCCCCAGCATTACATGGTTGGCCCAACTTTGTTCATCAAAAAGATCAACCAGCACCGTATTCCTGCTTAGCGTGGAAAGAGTAAGTGAGGAAACAAAATCTTTGGCAGAGGGTGTCAATATCACTTTAACTTCTGCCCCGGCCTTTACCAGTTGTCGTACCAGGTAAATGGATTTGTAGGCAGCAATGCTGCCTGTTATGCCGAGCAATATTTTCTTTCCTTTCAACATGGTTTATCAAAAATACCATTTACTTATAAAAGGCCATAATCAGCCATCCATTGCTTTTGAAAGTAAAAAAGCGACGGAAAACCATCGCTGTACTTATTTCAATAACAAATTAAGTTTTCTTAACTGAAAAGCTCATCTTCTCCTTTGCGGAAATAAACCTTATCATCCATAAACTCCTGGGTAGCCAGCAAAGCCGGGTTGGGCATTCTTTCGTAGGCCCTTGAAATTTCTATTTGCTCCTTGTTCTCATGAATTTCTTCCAGGCTGTCTGTATGGCTGGCAAATTCTTCCAGTTTATTATGCAATTCTTCCTTCAGCGAAATATTGATCTGGTTAGACCTTTTTCCAATAATGGAAATTGATTCATACAAATTCCCTGTTTTACCTTTAATATCATCAAGGTTACGGGTTTCTACATTATTAGTGATGCCTGCGCTAAGCTGGCGTCTTAATTTACTCATTGCCTAAATTTTTAATATTGGTTTGCGATAAATTTAAAAACTCATCAGCTTCTTTCTTAAGCCTGCTGTCAGGGAAACGATCAATAAATTCATTGTATTCATTAATCACCTGCTCGAATCTCTCCACTTTTTTTTCTTCTATACTCAGTTCTGCAAAACGGTAGTATGATTTTATTATCATCAGTTTGTATTCATCCCCCTTCATTGATTCCGGATATGTATTCATCAGTGTAGCAAAGGACACACCGGCAGCCCTGAACTGCCCGAGATCGTAATATAACTGGGCACTTTTATAATCTTTGACTTCTAATTTTGCCCTGGAAATATCAATAATTTCCGTAGCCTCCTTATTTCTTGCTGATCCGGGATGTGTATTAATGAAAGTTTGCATCATCCCTATTGCCTTTATGGTATTGGTTTGATCCAACTCCGCTTTTGGGGATTGCTTGTAAAATGAATAAGCCCTCATATAATCCACCTCTTCAGCTTTAAGACTGTTGGGAAAGATCTCCAGGTAAGTTTTGAACAGATTCTCAGCATTCAGATAGTCTGACTGATAGTAAGCAGAGTAAGCATACTTATAATAAATATCCTCAAACTCTTTTTCTACCTTATAATAAGGCATAATATCCTCATAGACCATTTGTGCTTTGCTGTATTTCTTTTTTACAAAATACTGCTCCGCCATACGAAGTTTATAAGCCGGGTCGGGGTTCTTCAAAAGCTTAGTCATTCCCCCACCGCAGCCGCTCAAAAAAACACCTGCTATAATTATTATCCAGCTATATTTCATAAAGGTTGGCAAAGTTAACTGATACCGGCAAAACTTGCATAAAAAAGATATGTTTCCCTAAAAGAGGCAGTTAAGGTTTTGATAAATGAAAATCATCTGCTTATACCGTTCTATTATCATTTGAAAAGTCAGATTAACCTCAAACTTTCTAATAAAAAAACCCTCCCGGATCAGGGAGGGTTTGTATGAAAAATCATTGAATCTTAGTTATTCTTACGCAGGTTCGGGTGGGGAGGCTCAACCGTGTTTGGTCCATCTTCACCTTCACCGGCAGCACGGAGATCAACTGTGTTACAGTCGCCGCCTTCCTGGCCATAGTTGAAGATAAAGCGGTCAGCACTGATGCCTTCCTTATCCACCATATAGTTGATAACTGCATTTACATGATCCCAGCTTAACTGCTGTTCTTTCTTATTAGAAGAGCAATAGCCGATCACCACTACTTTACAACCTGGATTGTTACGAAGGTTTGCAGCAACAGTAGAAAGAACTGCTTTAGCATCATCGCTCAGCTTGTTATTACCAACTTTGAAGGAAACACTTGGCAATGAACCCAATTTTTCAGCACAGGTCTTTTCCGGAGGAGCAATACCTGCACATCCTTCAGGACATGGGCATTTACCGATACCATCAGCGTCAACAGGCTGGCAATAGGTTGGAGTGATCAATTCTTTATCCTTACAATCAGGAACACCATCACCATCTGTATCTTTTGTTACACCATGGCTGTCAACAGGGCAACCAGCAGGAGTTTGCTCCTGGTCGAACTGGTCTGTAACACCATCGCCATCACTATCAGGTAATACAGGCTTTGGCAAACGCATTAAACGGGGATTGCGGATTTCACTATAGGCATAATCCAGCGGATTCAACCACCACAGTGGCTCAACAGACTTGGCACCCAGGTTAAAATTCAATCCTACTGAAAGATAGTTATAAGAGTCGTAGTCACGGGTAAGAACAGCGTCTCCGTAAGCATGTTCCTGCCAGCGTTGTCCGTCCAGCAGATCATCTTTTACAAATGTCTGGCGGTCTTCTATGGCAAGGTTAATTCTGTTGCTAAGTTTGAAAGCTATACCTGCACCAAAGGTACCTGAAGGCTTGAAGGTTTTACCAAAAAGCTTAGGACGGCGTGGCCCCTGGTTTTCAGCAGCTGATTCGTATGAATCGTCCATACCTGCTTTAAGCTGATCATATGTTTCTTTACGCTTCTTATAAACACTGTTGGTAGTTACAAATGTTTCAAACTGGTATTTGGCAAGATTTTCATCCAAAGCATTCACTTTAGTATCATATATCATTCCGCCTACGCCAGCTATGAAATAGAAATTATATCCGGTTTTAGCTTTGTGAAAACGAATATTGTTTAACGTTACAATACCTTCCAGAGAAAGTTCATGTGCTTTTGTTTTGTAGTTGTAATAAACAACCTGGCGGGGAGTGTTTGGATTTCCACCAAATAATGTCTGCCAGGAAACTATATTTCCGGCATTGTCACGCCAGGGGGCAGAATAACCACCAAGATAAGACCAGGCAGGGTTCTTACCATAATTTTCAGCTGGGTTAAAGGTTCTGCCTTTTGCTGTTCCATACATGTACTCAAGGCGCAGCGAGAAAATATAACCAAATGCTTTTCTTACATGAAGACCGGCACTCGGAAATGCTAATTTTGAGGGAATATCGCCACTAATATTCATCATTCCCAGCTTTATACCTATTTCCCACTGATTGCGGGGTTTTGCAGGAAAATTATATGTTCCGTTAAGAAACTCAGTGTGCTGAGCCATTCTTTTGTCCGGAACAACAGACGAATCTTTTACGTCATAACTGGCTCCCACCCTTTGGGAGAAACTATAAGACGCTAACAGGCAAAACATACCTGCCAATAATAAATACTTTTTACTTGCCATAACTAAGGATTAAGATTTGTGATACAATGTCCTAAATAATACGCAAAAATAGATATTGAGGATTAATTACCAAATTTTTATGAGAAATATTTGATACTTATTTGAATATTATTTTTCAATTACTTAGTCAGAAATTGGCCCGATTTTGCTGCCTGATTGTTTAATTATTTTTTTGCGGCGTAAATTGCCCACATCAGGAATGAATTTACCCGCCGATTTAATAAAGAATGAATTAAAAATCTTTGAAGCCCGTTTCAAAGAAGCAGCACGGAGCCAGGCCCCCTTGCTTGACCGTATAATGCGGTATATAGTAAAACGTAAAGGCAAACAACTAAGGCCCATGTTTGTGTTACTTTCTGCAAAACTTTGCGGCGAAATTAATGAGCCGGCCTACCGGGCAGCCTCATTGGTAGAATTATTACATACTGCCACTCTTGTTCATGATGATGTGGTGGATGATTCCATGGAACGGAGAGGTTTCTTTTCTACCTATGCTCTCTGGAAGGCAAAAGCCAATGTACTGATAGGAGATTACCTGCTGGCAAAAGGTCTTCTGCTTTCGCTTGATAATAACGATTACAGAATACTGCACATTCTTTCTGATGCTGTCCGCAAAATGAGTGAGGGAGAATTGCTGCAGCTTGAAAAAGCAAGAAGTCTGAATCTCAAGGAAGATATTTATTACGAAATCATCCGCAATAAAACCGCCTCCCTGCTTGCTTCTGCCTGTGCAGCAGGTGCATGGTCCACCAGCAGAGATGAAACAATTACGGAAAGAATGCGGTTGTTTGGTGAAAAAACAGGTATGGCGTTTCAAATAAAAGATGACCTGTTCGATTATGCCAGTGAAAATGTTGGTAAGCCAACGGGGAATGATATTAAAGAAAAAAAAATGACATTGCCCCTGATCTACACACTGAACAACGTTGAAAAAGAAATTCGCAGAAAAATTATTTACATTGTAAAAAATAATAACCGGGATAAAGAAAAAGTGAAATGGGTGATTGACCAGGTGGAAGCAACCGGGGGAATTGCGTATTCCACTGATAAAATGAATGCTTACAAAAAGGAGGCATTGGACATACTTCACCAATTCCCTGAAAGCCCCGTCAGAAAAGGGTTAGAGGATATGGTGCTTTTTGTGACGGATCGTAAATATTAAGCGAAATTGGTTGCTGGTTGTTTGTTACTGGTTACTGATTCCTAAAGAAGAATAGCTGTTGAGACCCGGAACGCTCCCAGTAACCAGCAAAGAGAAAGAAGCAACATGCAAAAAAGATGGAACATATTAACTGCTGACAAAGAAAAGGTAACCCTGTTGCAGCAATCACTTAAAGTGCCTCTTGTTATTTGTACCATTTTAGTGCAACGTGGTATTGAAACATTTGAACAAGCCAAAGATTTTTTTCGTCCCGAACTAGCGGAGTTGCACAGTCCATGGTTGATGAAAGACATGGAAAAAGCGGTTAACAGAATTATCACCGCAATCAATGAGGATGAAAAAATATTAGTATTCGGTGACTACGATGTTGACGGCACTACATCTGTCGCCAGCATGTACCAGTTTCTCAAAAAAATGCATTCCAATCTTGATTTTTATATACCTCACCGCTACCGGGAAGGATATGGCATAAGCAAAGCCGGAATTGATTTTGCAAAAGAAAATGGATTCACCTTAATTATTTCACTTGATTGTGGCATCAAATCAGCCGACCTGATAGCCTATGCAAAAGAGCTTGGTATTGATTTTATAGTATGCGATCATCATTTGCCTGATGAAATATTGCCCCCCGCTGTTGCCATTCTTAATCCAAAACAAAAGGATTGCCATTACCCTTACAAAGAACTTTGCGGCTGTGGCGTTGGATTCAAATTAATGACGGCGTTGGCTGAAAAAATGAACCTGCCACCCTCATCCGCTTTAGAATACCTTGATCTGCTCGCTACTGCGATTGCAGCCGATATTGTTCCGGTTAGCGATGAAAACAGGATTTTGGCCTATCATGGCCTGGTAAAAGCCAATACTAATCCCAATAATGGCATTAAAGCCCTTGCAAAACTTAGTGGGCTTACAAAAGAATTGCATATTACTAATCTCGTTTTTATGATTGCCCCCAGGGTAAATGCCGCCGGACGGATGGATGATGCAAGAAAGGCAGTTCAAATGTTTGTGGCTGAAACGGAGGAAGAAGCTCTGCGATATGCCGAAATGCTGCACAGCGATAATACAGACAGAAAGGAAGCCGATAAAACCATCACCGGGGAAGCCCTGGCTTTAATTAATGAAAACCCGGATTGGAAAAACCGGAAATCAACGGTGGTGTTTCAGCCGCACTGGCACAAAGGAGTTGTTGGTATTGTGGCTTCCAGAGTAATTGAACATTATTATCGCCCCACTATTGTTCTTACCCAATCAGGTGAATATGCGGCTGGCAGTGCCAGAAGTGTTCCTGGTTTTAATTTATACGAAGCCATTCATGCCTGTAAGGAGCACTTGTTAGGTTATGGTGGACATTTTGCTGCAGCCGGAATGACATTAGAACTGGACCAGGTCAATGCTTTCAGGGAAAAGTTTGAAGCGGTTGTTTCTGCTAGCATATTACCGGAACTGCTGATTCCGGAAATTGTAATTGATGCAGAAATAACATTGAAAGACATTAAGCAATCCTTCTATGATATTCTATGCCAGATGGAGCCATTCGGACCCGAGAATCTTCGCCCTGTTTTCATTGCAAAAAAAGTATTGGACAGCGGTTGGTCAAAAGTGGTGAAAGAAGAACATATTCGTTTTTCTGTTCGCCAGGATAATGTAACAATTATCGGAATTGGGTTTGGTATGGCTGCTAAATTTGACATCCTCCTGCAAAAACAACCTGTTGATATTGTTTTTACTGTAGATGAGAACGAATGGAATGAACAAAAAAAATTACAAATAAGGGTAATAGATTTCAGGTTATCCGAAGGTTAAATGAAGTAAAAGAACATTATATCATTGTTACCACTATACCATTTTCAGTTTTGATGGTAGTTTTACGATACAGTGAAAACAATAAACTAACGACTGTATTTCTTTTTTACTTAGCTTGCCCGCTGTCTGATAATTCCTTCCTGTAAAAGCCCTTCCTTCAATCCAAATTTATCGGTTTGATAAACTAACCAACTGTTGATACCAGATTAAAATTTCTTTTATTAAAAAATAAAAAATGTTATGAGAAAGATTTACGTATTAATTTTAGCTGCCCTTTTCTTTTCATTTAAACCTTTTGATTCCTCCACCTTTACACTATCTGGTGGGCCGTTTACACAAAACTGGGCTAATACTGGATTAATTACAGTTGATGATAACTGGACTGGTGTTCCCAGTATCCAGGGTTTTAGAGGAGATGGATTAGCAGGAAGCACTGGGGTAAATCCACAAACCATTCTGGCGGCTGATGGCACTGGTGTTATTGATGTTAATGCCAATCTAACCAACCCGAATACTTTTACAACCGGAGGAGTGTCTGAATTCCATATCGCTAACCCAGTTGTTGCTTTACAGGGATCGGGTACAGCGAGAGCACCTTACATAAAAATCTACCTCAATACAACAGGCAGTACCAATATAAATGTTCAATATAATCTGCGGGATATAGATGGTTCAGCAGATAATGCTGTACAACCTGTTGCTTTGCAATACAGGGTTGGCAGTAGCGGTACATTCACTAACATTCCTGCAGCTTTTGTAGCTGATGCAAGTACGGGTCCAAGTTTGGCAACACTTGTTACTGCGGTAAACGTTACTTTACCTGCCGCCTGCGAAAACCAATCAGTGGTTGAATTAAGAATAATGACCTCAGACGCTGTGGGTTCTGATGAATGGATAGGCATTGATGATATAGCCATTACAGGAGTCAGCAGTCCTACGCCCATCCTTTCGGTCAATGACGTTTCTATGAGTGAGGGAAATGCAGGCACTACAAACTTTATTTTTACTGTAAGCCTGTCTTCACCTGCCGGTGCAGGTGGGGTTACATTTGACATCGCTTCACAGGATAATACGGCAACAATTGCAAATGGAGATTATACTTCCAACTCACTTGCCGGGCAAACAATTGCGGCTGGTAATTCATCTTATTCCTTCACCGTTCTTGTCAACGGAGATGGTATTGCGGAACCCAATGAAACTTTTTTCGTCAATGTAACAAATGTAGTTGGTGCTAATACAAGTGATTTGCAGGGTACTGGTACAATTGTGAATGATGATTTAGTTACAATTGCTCAAATTCAGGGATCCGCAAATACTTCCCCTTTTGTTGGCGAAACAGTTATCACCAGCGGTATAATAACCGGCATAAGAACAAACGGATTCTTCATGCAAACACCGGATGTGGGTGCTGATGCTGATCCAAATACTTCTGAAGGTATTTTTGTATTTACCGGAGCTGTTCCGCCGCCAACTGTTGTTATTGGTAATAATCTTCGTGTTGCAGGTACTGTGACAGAGTTCATTCCATCAGCTGATCCAAACAGTCCTTCGCAAACAGAAATTACTTCTCCGTCTGTAACAATTTTAAGTACAGGTAATCCATTGCCAGTGCCATTTTTATTAACCAGTGCAAATACTGACCCTGCTGGCAGTCTTTATCAATTAGAAAAATTTGAAAGCATGAGGGTGCGAATAAATTCAATGACAGTGGTTGCACCAACACAGGGAATTAAAACTGAGCCTTTAGCCACTTCAGTGAGTAACGGATTTTTCTATGGCGTTATCAGCGGTGTGGCAAGACCTTTCCGTGAACCGGGTATTGCCCTGCCAGATCCTTTACCACCTGGTGCACCGATAACTGTTACCCGATGGGATGCCAATCCGGAATTGATTGGTGTAGGAAGTAATTCAATCGGTGGTCCGGCAATTGATGTAGCAACAGGTGCCATACTTACCAACGTAGTAGGCCCACTTGATTACCGGAGCCGTGCATATACAATTGATATTGATCCCGCCATTTCCCCTGTTGTCAGTAATAATGGATTAACCTTTACGGCTGTTCCTGCACAAACTGCAGATGAATTGACCGTAGCAACATTTAACATGGAAAGATTTTATGATGATATCAATGACCCGGTAGTAGGTGATGTGGCACTAACAACAACAGCCTATAATAACCGTCTCAATAAAGTTTCGCTGGCTATCCGCAATGTGCTTCGTACTCCTGATATTATTGGGGTGGTAGAAGTAGAAAAGCTTGTCGTATTGCAGGCCATTGCAACGAAAGTAAATAATGATGCTGTTCTAAATGGCGATCCTAATCCAAACTATGTGGGATATTTGGTAGAAGGTAATGATGTGGGTGGAATAGATGTGGGCTTCCTTGTTAAATCTGCCCGGGTGAATGTTGCAAGTGTTATACAATACGGATTAACCACAACATATACCGATCCTACAACAGGCTTGCAGGCTTTGCTGAATGACAGGCCACCATTGGTACTAAATGGAACTTTTACAAAACCGGGTTGTACCACTACTAATCCCATCACTGTAATTGTTAATCACCTTCGCTCCCTGAATGGTATTGATGATGTAGGGTCAAATGGAACTCGAGTAAGGGCAAAACGAAAGGCGCAGGCAGAATTTCTTGCTAACCTGATCCAGGGATTTCAAACCACTGATCCGACAGCTAATATTATTTCTGTTGGTGATTACAATGCGTTCCAATTCAGCGATGGCTATGTAGATATGATTGGAACTATAAAAGGCACACCGACACCAGCATCCCAAGTTGTGTTATCTTCAACTGATCTGGTAAATCCTGATCTTACAGACTTGGTAGATACTTATACATCGGCTCAACGTTATTCTTATAGTTTCTCTGGAAGTGCACAGGTACTTGATCATATTTTGGTTAATCAGAATGCTTTGAACAAAGTAAGTCGCTTTAGTATTGCAAGACTTGATGCTGATTTTCCTGAGATATATCGCAATGATCCTTTAAGACCTGAACGCATTTCAGATCATGATGCGCCGGTTGCTTATATCCTGTTTACTGATGTAATACCTCCTACGGCTTCCTGTAAACCAGCTACTATAACATTATCAAACGGAACAGCGACCATTACACCATCTGATATTGATAATGGAAGTACAGATGAATGCGGTACTGTAACTTTATCTGTTTCTCCATCGCAGTTTGATTGTTCAAACATTGGTGCAAATAATGTAACGCTTACTGTAATGGACGCAGCAGGTAATACTTCCACTTGTATGGCAGTTGTAACTGTAGTTGGCGTTATTCCTTCCTGTACTATTACAGCTATACCATCAAATAATATTTATACGGGTGGTATACCAACCAATATTTATTTAGGATACGGACCACAAAGTGTAACGCTGAATGTTACTCCTTCGGGTGGAGCTCCATTCTCCTATTCATGGTCTGGCAGCAATTTAAGCTGTACCAATTGTGCGGCGCCTGTCTTTACTCCAACCGCTGAGGGTGTTTATAATTTTACCGTCACAGTTACTAATACATATGGTTGCACTACCACCTGCAGTATCACTATTTGTGTACTTGATATAAGGGTTCCGGGCACTAATGGTAAAAAAGTTTATCTCTGTCATGCAACTGGCAATCCAAATAATTCTCAGACATTAGCTATCAGTACTAATGCCGTTGCAGCGCACCTGGCTAATCATTCAGGTGATAAGTTGGGCCAATGCGGACAAGATCCTTGTTCTGCACCACAGCAGATGATTATAACTGGGGCAACGAAACACTTAGGCACTACAGAAACATCATTGCAGGTTTCAGTGCTTCCGAATCCCAGCAGTTCGCATTTCATACTTACAATTGAAAGCATGACTGTGGAGCCGGTTAGTATAAGAATCACTGATGTTTATGGAAGAGAAGTAGGCAAGTTTGAAAAATTGTCTGCCAATTCTAATAATATCAGGCTAGGCAGTGAATTGAAAACAGGTTTATATTTTGCAGAAATTATCCAGGGTACTGAAAGAAAAGTATTCAAACTGGTAAAATTATAAAACACAATGCAAGACTAAAAAAGCGCCTTATAATAAGGCGCTTTTTTTTTTATGCTTACAAATCAAGCTATTAATTTAAAAACCATCCCTTTTTCAATCTCCCAAAAATTAGTCTTTATCTCCCTGCCGGATTCAGCCTCAAACCCCTATCTTTGCCGCCCCAAATCTGTGTTCGCAGATTCTTTCAGCACAACGCCGGATGTCCAATGGGATAAATCGAATTTTAAACTTTTAAACAGGTAAAATGAACAATTACGAATTGATGGTGATTTTTACCCCTGTTTTGAGCGATGATGAGTTTAAGGCTGAGCAAAAAAAATATGCTAAGCTGGTTACCGATGCCGGTGGCTCTATCATTGCTGAAAATCCCTGGGGACTGAAATCACTGGCTTACCCGATCCAGAAAAAAACAACGGGTTTGTACTGGGTGCTTGAATATACAGCAGCATCCGATTTCAATGAGAAACTGAAAATTCAGTTATTGCGTGACGAAACAGTGCTTCGTCAGCTTTGCACTAAACTCGATAAATACGCCGTCGTGTATAATGCTAAAAAGAAAAGTGGTGTAAAAACAGGAACCGAAAAACTAGCGGAGGTATAAACTATGGCAAAAAATGAAATCAAATACCTGACCGCTATTAAAAGCGACAAAAGGGTTAAAAAATTCTGCCGTTTTAAAAAATACGGTATGCGCTACATTGATTATAAAGATGTAGAATTCCTGAAAAAATTTCTGAACGAGCAGGGCAAATTGTTGCCACGCCGCCTTTCCGGAAACAGCCTGAAGTATCAGCGCAAAGTTTCGGATGCGGTGAAAAAAGCACGGCAGATGGCATTATTACCTTACGTAACAGATCTTTTAAAATAGGCTGCATCCCTAATCCCGTCCCGTTTGAAACGGGACGGGAGACAATGAAGCCTTTCATTCATTGGGATAAAAACAACGAACATGGAAGTTATTTTAATTCAGGACGTAGATAATCTTGGTGGAAAGAACGAAGTAGTAAAAGTAAAGAACGGCTATGGCCGTAATTATTTACTGCCCCGTCAACTGGCTGTTGAGAACAGCTCCAGCAATAAGAAGCAATTGGAAGAAAGGATGAAGCAGGTAAAGAAGAAAGAAGACAAAATGCTGGCGGAAGTTAACAGTGTAATTGCCAAACTGAATGAAGCTCCTTTGAAACTGGGTGCTAAAACAGGTACCAGTGGCAAAATTTTCGGCAGTGTAACTTCTCTCCAATTGAGCCGTGCCATCCGTGAGCAAAAAGGTTATGAAATTGATCGCAGGAAAATCACAGTTCCTGATGAAGTAAAAGAACTCGGTACCTACAAAGCCACTATTGATTTTGGTAATGGCAAGAGTACGGAGGTTGAGTTTGAAGTAGTAGCTGAATAAAACGTCGAAAACTAGTTATAAAAGTCTCTCCGGTTGGAGAGACTTTTTTTTATCACAGTTTTTCAAATTGAGTGCTAAAATGCTGATTCTGTTAGTTTAATGTCACTGATAAGCTACCCTTAGTGATGAAGAAGTTTCTCATTACAGAGAGATTTAGCGCTGCCCTATAAAAATTTGGCAATATGTGGCAAAAAAATCCGTTATTTTGTCTTGCATTTGGTGCTCTTTCAGTTTCACAAGTCCTGAACGTTTCGAAATAACGTAGAATGTTCATTGGTTCCTGTTAGCTGTTGACACTTTTATTTTTTTTAAAACCTCTCAAAATGAACATTTACGTAGGAAACCTCAGTTGG
>JANPMI010000253.1:0-2247 GCA_031422725.1 Chitinophagaceae bacterium
GTTCGATGCTACACTGTTGGCATCCTTATCATTGTTATTATTTAGTTCTTCTAAAAACTTTTGTGAGTAAGAATTTTGATTGTTAGCGCCACGGTAGATTGTATTGCTGCCAAACGCTGCTGTCCGGTTAACGGCAATGGCAACGGCTAAGCCGGAGTTCTTTTTCTTCCTGTCATTGGTTCCGCTACCGATAACTACACCCGTAGTGCCAAAAGAAAAATTGTTTTTATTGTCTTTTTCTGTGCGGCCATAGTAAGTTGATTTATTATTCCCGAAAGTATAGCCGGGTGTTAATACCAAATCACCTGTTTTATAAAAGCCAAGTCCTGCCGGGTTTACAAAAGCTGCCGAAAGATCACCCCCCAGCGATGTCATAGCACCGCCAACAGCTTGCTGGCGGGCAGTGCCACCTGGCACATACCAGGAATAGCGGAGTGCATCGGCCGGTTCCTGGGCAAAAATTAAGGATGATGAAAGCATGGAGGATACGATGATGAAAAATATTTTTTTCATGGTATAATAAATTAAATGCAATGAATGATAGGTTCAGAAATTTGAACGATGTTGCTATAATTAAAAGGATGTCTCAAAAGTCAATTTGATTGTCATATTGAGCTTGTCGAAATATTGGCAATCAAATTGATAGCCTTCGATAACCCTTCGATAAACTCAGGGTGACAACGGCTGACAGCCCTTTTGAGACATTCTCTTCGAAGTCATTTAAAACTTTCTTACCGGCGCTGTACTTCCGCTGCTGCTGCCTGATGATGAACTGGAACTGCTGCTGGAATTACTGTTGCTGGAAGAAGAATTATTGGAATTGCTGTTAGAGGAATTGTTGTTAGTGGAACTGCTGTTATTATTCCCGCTAAAAACATCTCTCAGGATATTGCCGGCATTATTGTTCCGGTTTGAATTCCTGTTCCTGGGTGCAGCATTCGTGTTATTATTAGAGTTGTTGCCCGGGCTGCTATACTTTTGATTAGTATAGTTATTGTTGGTAAGGGCATTGCTGTTATAAGCGTTGAGATTGAAAGTTCTTGGTTTGTTGTAGGTTGCAGTTGTTGCAGGGCTTACTACTGAATACTTTTGAGAATAGGGGTTGTAATAATTGTTCCAGTACGAGTAGGGTGTCCAGGGATTGCCAAAACAGCAGCAGTTGTAGGAACTATAACTATAGCGGCGGTTATAATAATAGGAATCATCCATATCACTCCAGCGATAGCGGTTCTTTACTTTCATCCGCAGGTAGCGGTCATCATAATATTCATCATTACTGTATTGGCGGTCATCTTGTTTGTCTGTTTGCACATATTCATCCCCTTGCGGCCGGACGGGGGAATAATATACATCATCCGGAGTCTGACCTGTTTTGTAAGCGGTGGTGCAACTTGTAAAGGCGGCTGTAAAGAATGCCAGGAGTAAAATTGCTGATTTCATGGCAAATGGTTTATCGGGTTAAAAATGAAGTTACTACTTTTGTGCGACTCTGATAAAAGGGTAGTGTCTCAGTTTCAATTTTGTATCCCACAAAGCGGCTAAGAACACAAAGAAAACACAGCTGATTTTAACTCCTTTGTGGTTTTTGTGCCTTTGTGGGAAGACTTTCTTTTATTCAAACTGAGACAGATCCATAAAAACACAATCGTTTCCGTTATGGCAACAAAGATTTAGCCATTGTTTGAAATTATTGCGGTAGTGGCTGTTAATTAAAAAATAAAAAATCTAAAAAAAAGCTGAACGCAAGGCTTTTAAAAACCAGTAACCAGAAACATGAGCAAAGAAATTACATCGAGAGCAACCGACTATTCACAATGGTATAATGATCTTGTTTTAAAAGGGGAACTGGCAGATTATTCTGCCGTAAAAGGCTGCATGGTTATCAGGCCCTATGGTTTTGCCTTGTGGGAAAATATGCGGGATGCATTGGATAAAATGTTTAAGGATACCGGACATGTCAATGCTTATTTCCCTTTATTCATTCCTAAAAGTTTTTTAAGCAAGGAAGCCGCTCATGTGAAAGGATTTGCTAAAGAATGTGCCGTGGTGACGCATTACCGGTTAAAAAATGACCCGAACGGCGGAGGAGTGATCGTTGACCCCGATGCAAAACTGGAAGAAGAATTGATAATTCGTCCTACCAGCGAAACGATTATCTGGAATACGTATAAAGATTGGATAAAATCTTACCGGGATCTTCCCTTACTCATTAATCAATGGGCAAATGTTGTGCGATGGGAAATGCGT
>JANPMI010000254.1:0-1681 GCA_031422725.1 Chitinophagaceae bacterium
TTAATGGCTTCCTCCGTTTCAGGAGTGCCATCCCAATGTGCCGAAATAAAACCGCCTTTTTCATCTAATAGTTTTTCAAACGCTGCCCAACTATCAGCAGGTGTAATATGTTCATCCCGGTAAGTCTTTGCCTTGTTAAACATATTTTGTTGTATTTCTGCCAGCAGAGCTTCTATATATTGCGCAATACCATCCAGGCCCACCACTCTTTTTTCTTTTGTATCTCTCCGGGCTATCTCCACTACATTTTTTTCCAGGTCCCTTGCACCGAGGGCAAGACGTACCGGCACACCTTTCATTTCATATTCTGCAAATTTCCAACCCGGTCTGTTATTATCATTATTATCATACTTCACTCTTATGCCCAATGCTTTTAATTCCTTAATAATTTCATTGGCCCTGGCATCTATCAATGCTTTCTGTTCATCCCCTTTATATATAGGAACTATCACTACCTGCTGCGGGGCAATCCTCGGCGGCAGTATCAATCCCTGGTCGTCGCTATGTGCCATTACCAATGCACCCACCAGCCTTGTACTCACTCCCCAACTGGTAGCCCACACATACTCCTGCTGATTTTCTTTATTGGAAAATTTTACATCAAATGCTTTGGCAAAATTTTGTCCGAGAAAATGTGAAGTACCCGCCTGGAGAGCTTTTCCATCCTGCATCAATGCTTCAATACAATAAGTATCAACGGCACCTGCAAAACGTTCATTAGGTGTTTTTACACCTCTTATCACCGGCACCGCCATAAACTCTTCCACAAAAGTGGCATACACTTCCAGCATTTTTTCTGTCTCTTCCACCGCCTCCTGTGAAGTGGCGTGGGCGGTATGTCCTTCCTGCCATAAAAATTCAGTGGTTCGCAAAAAAAGTCTTGTCCGCATTTCCCAGCGAACCACATTGGCCCATTGATTTATCAGAAGAGGAAGGTCACGGTAAGATTGTATCCAATCCTTATAAGAATTCCAGATAATCGTTTCGCTGGTTGGGCGAACAATCAGTTCTTCTTCAAGTTTAGCTGTTGGGTCCACCACCACGCCGCCGCCATTGGGATCATTCATTAAACGGTAATGCGTTACCACTGCACATTCTTTGGCAAAGCCTTCCACATGGGCAGCTTCTTTGCTCAAAAAACTTTTGGGAATAAACAAAGGGAAATAAGCATTTACATGCCCGGTATCCTTAAACATTTTATCCAAAGCATCCCGCATATTTTCCCAGAGGGCAAAACCATAGGGCCTGATGACCATACAGCCTTTTACGGCAGAATAATCAGCCAGTTCACCTTTTAATACCAGATCATTGTACCACTGCGAATAATCTTTTTCCCTTGATGTTATTTCTTTGCTCATGTTGCTGGTTACTGGTTGTTGGTTGCTAGTTACTCCAAACCCTGGTTTTCCTTACGAAACCGGGGTCTTTGCTGGTACTGGTTTATTCCAATCTGTATTATCAACCCCTTTAATAAAAAGATTTATTTTCTTGCCAAGTGTTTCCAATTTGGCATGAAGGTAATTATACAAAGTCTCATCCTGAAGTGATTTCGTTTTAAACAGAGTTTCCAGGTGATCAATAGTTTCATCATTAGACCCAAGCGAATAAACCAGGAATTTTATAAATTCGGCCTTATATCTTTTCCTTCCATACCCTTCTACAATAGTGGACTTGACAGATT
>JANPMI010000255.1:0-3126 GCA_031422725.1 Chitinophagaceae bacterium
GATTATGCCAATATAAGTGGTGCCTTGATAATTGCGGATGAAAAAGCAACATTGCAGAATATTAAAACAGTAGCATTAGACGGCACCATTTTAATAAATGGCTCCTACTCGACTAAAATAAATAAAACAAAGCCTGACATCAGTTTAAGCTATGACATAAAGAACATGGATGTGCAGAAAGCATTTTTTTCGTACAATACTATTCAGTCCCTGATGCCCATTGGAAAGTTTCTGTCAGGGAAATTACATTCACAACTTTCAATGGTTGGCAATTTAGACGGGCAGATGATGCCGTTATTAAACAGTCTTACCGGAAAAGGAAACCTGTTAATGCTGGAGGGTGTGCTGGCAAAATTTGCCCCCCTGGAGAAAATAGCTGCGGTGTTACAAATTGACCGGTTAAAATCAATCAGCGTAAAAGAAATCAAAAACTATATTGAATTCAGTAATGGTAAAGTGATGGTAAAGCCTTTCACTGTTAAAATAAAAGATATAGAAATGGAAATTGCAGGCTTTCACGGCTTCGATCAGTCCATAGACTATGCCATCAAAATGAAACTGCCAAGAACTGTGATGGGAGCAAAAGGAAATAGTTTAGTCGATGATCTTGTTGTGAAAGCAACTGCAAAAGGCGTTCCTGTTAAAGCAGGAGAAACGGTGAACCTGAGTCTGAAATTAACCGGAAGCATCAGCAATCCTTCCCTGTCTGTAGATCTCAAAGAAATGGCAGGCGATGCCATGAAAGAGATTAAAGAGCAAGCCAAAGATTTTGTACAGGCCAAATTAGACAGTGCCAAACAAAAAACATTGGATTCATTGACGGCTATAAAAAAACAGGCTGAAGACAAAGCAAAAGAAAAGCTGGCAGATGCCGGAATAGATACCACTAACTTATCTATTAAAAATGCCAAAGACACGTTGAAGAAAAGAGTTAGTGATACGCTGAAGAAAAAGGTTATAAAAAAACTGTTTGGCAGCAAATAAATGCTGCGTTTTCAAAAAATAAAAAAGACCCTTGAAAAATCAAGAGTCTTTAAAATCTGTCGGGACGACAAGATTCGAACTTGCGACCCCTAGCACCCCATGCTAGTACGCTACCGGACTGCGCTACGTCCCGAATATTAAGCTATCAACGGGAGGTAAAAATAGGGCATTTTACCATTTTTCAGTACCGAAAACAACCTTTATCTTCGCTCCTTAATGACAATACTCATTAAGCAAGCCCGGGTTGTTGATCCCCACTCTCCTTTCAACGGACAATTAGCTGATATTTTTATTGAGAATGGAATTATTACTCAAATCAGTACTGCCATTTCTGTAAAAGCTGATAAAGAAATAAATATTAAAGGCCTTTATGTATCTCCCGGATGGGTGGATGTGTTTGCCAACTTTGCCGACCCCGGTTATGAATTCAAAGAAACATTAGAGACAGGAGCAGCAGCAGCGGCGGCAGGGGGATATACAGATGTATTGGTTATTCCCAACACCAATCCAGTTATTCATAACAAAGCCGGGGTTGAATACATTACTCAGAAAAGTAAGTCCCTTCCGGTTAATGTTCATCCTATCGGGGCTATTACAAAAAATACCGAAGGAAAAGAACTGGCTGAAATGTATGACATGAAAGCCAGTGGTGCTGTTGCTTTTGGTGATGGAATAAACTGTGTGCAATCTGCCGGCTTGCTGGTAAAAGCCTTACAATATGTAAAAGCTTTTGATGGCATATTAATACAAATGCCGGATGATAAAAGTATCCATCCGCATGGACTGATGAATGAAGGAATTATCTCCACACAATTGGGGCTGCCGGGCAAACCAGCAATGGCCGAAGAATTGATTGTAGCAAGAGATATTAAACTGGCCCGGTATGCTGAATCAAAATTGCATTTCACCGGGGTTAGCACTAAAAAATCATTAGAGTATATCAAAAGAGGTAAAGAAAGCGGCACTGCGGTAAGCTGTTCCGTTACACCCTACCATCTCCTTTTCTGTGATGAAGATTTGCAGGGATACGATACCAACCTGAAAGTAAATCCGCCACTTCGAAATAAAGAAGACAGGGAGGCTTTAAGAAAAGCTGTGGCAGATGGTACAGTTGATTGTATCGCTTCACATCATTTACCACATGAATACGACAGTAAAGTGCTGGAATTTGAATATGCAAAGTTTGGTATGATCGGTTTGGAAACGGCATTTGCCGTATCAGGCACTTCACTCCCGGGACTAAAGCCAGAAAGATGGGTAGAATTATTATCAGCAAATCCACGGAAATTATTTGGATTGGATACTGTGGCAATAAAAGAAGGAAGCAAAGCATGCCTGACTTTATTTGATCCGGCAAAAAAATGGACAGTTACTGAACAGCACCTGAAATCAAAATCAAAAAATTCACCATTCATCGGAAAAGAACTGACAGGCAAAGTGACAGGAATTATTAACGGAGACAAAATTTCCATCTCCTGATTCAACCAAGATATTAAAATGACAATCTCTCCTGCCATAAAAGGAATAATAACGGCTGCATTGATGATCGCCGTAATTCTGGGCATTTATTATTCCGGCAAAAATGCTGATGCAAGGCTGCAATATCTGGTCTATATTTTTTATGCACTGGGCATTGCATGGACTATTATAGCTTACCGGCAATCGCCATCTTTTACAGGCAAATTCGGGGCTAACTTCAGCCAGGGATTTAAATGTTTCATTATAGTTACACTTATCATGGCCATTTTCTACGGAACATTTAATTACCAGCATCCTGAGTTTGCAGCGGAGACGGCCTTAGCATACAAGGAACAGTTAGTGAAAGAAAACCAAAAGACACCTCCAGAAATAGAATCGGCTGTTGCCACTTTTAAAAAACAATACACTTTAAAACTTGTTTCAGGGGCAATTTTCGGATATTTGATAATTGGTGCAGGGGTTACAGCTATTGTTTCAGCACTTTTAACCAGGAGAAAATAATTAATGGACTTATCCATCGTCATACCGCTAATAGATGAAGCAGAATCTTTGCCGGAATTATCGGCCTGGATTGAAAAGGTGATGGCTGAAAATAATTACAGCTATGAAATAATTTATGTGGATGATGGCAGCAGTGATAACTCATGGGAGGTAATTGAACAA
>JANPMI010000256.1:0-18949 GCA_031422725.1 Chitinophagaceae bacterium
GACGACTTCTTACGATAAAACTGCTAAAATATGGGATGCAGTTACTGGAATGCTGATGGCAGATTTAATAGGACACAATGCAGATGTCAACACCGCTGAATTCAGTCCGGATGGAAAAAAAATTGTGACGGCTTCCTACGATAAAACTGCTAAAGTATGGGAAGTGATTACTGGAAACCTTTTAGCAGATTTGAAAGGATATACCGATGAGTTCAAATCCGTTCAATTTAGTCCCGATGGAAAAAAGATTGCCACATCATCAAAAGATCATACTGCAAAAATTTGGGATACTTATACAGGGACTATTTTAATTGATTTAAAAGGTCACAACGCTGATGTCAATTCAGTCCGGTTCAGTCCTGCCTGTAGCGATGATCCTCCCGGAGGAAGAAAAATTGTTACTGCTTCATGGGACAGTACCGCTAAAATTTGGGATGCCAATACAGGAAAAATGCTGGCTGATTTGAAAGGCTACAATGATTTTGTGAACACTGCCGAGTTCAGCCCGGATGGAAAAAAAATTGCGATGGTTTCCTACGATAATACTGCCAGAATATGGGATGCCACTTCTGGGGAATTTTTGGTTGATTTAAAAGGTCATTACGATTTTTTGGTATCAGCTCAATTTAGTCCGGTTTGCCCGGAAGACCCCAGCGGCGGAAAAAGAATTATTACGGCTTCTGAAGATAATACAACTAAGATATGGGATGCAATTACAGGAAATTTGTTGGCTGATTTAAAAGGACACACAGGTTCTGTCCAGCTTGCACAATTCAACCCGGATGGAAGAAAAATTGTTACTGCTTCATGGGACAGTACCGCTAAAATTTGGGATGTCGCAACGGGAACCCTTTTGACGGATTTAAAAGGACACACGGGTTATGTCAGCACTGCCCAATTCAGTCCGGATGGGGGAAAAATAGTGACAGCTTCTTATGATAAAACTGCTAAAATATGGGATGCCCTAACCGGGATCCTTTTGGTTAATTTAAAAGGACACTCGGATTATATCAAGCTTGCTGAATTCAGCCCTGGCGGAGAAAAAATTATAACCGTTTCCGCTAATAATAATCCTAAAATATGGGATGCAAATACAGGAAAATTATTGGCTGATTTAAAAGGACATGACGCTGATGTTAATTCCATTCAATTCAGTCCTGATGGAAAAAGAATTGTAACGGCTTCTGCTGACAATACATGCAAGGTCTGGAACGAAGAAACAGGTGAATTGATCTATACATTCTTTACTGTTAATAAAACAGATTATTTTACACAAATCCCAACCGGGTATTACCAAACCACTACTGCTGCAGCTAAACTACTGCATTATGTCACCAAAGATTTAAAGGTCATCAGCTTTGAACAACTTGATATAAAATATAACCGCCCGGACAAAGTTCTCGAAGCCATCGGCAGTACCGATACAGCCTTAATAAGATCGTACCGCAAGGCTTATGAAAAGAGAATAAAGAAGCTGGGAATTGATACCACAGCTTTCAGAGATGGTTACAGTGTGCCGGAAGCTAATTTTGTAAACAGAGATGCCATTGAGTACGAACAAAAGACCGGAACACTCACACTTCATATCAAAGGCAATGACAGCACTTACAAACTTGACCGTTTCAATGTTTGGGTAAATGAAGCCCCTGTATATGGTCAGAGGGGTATCAGTATTCGAAAAAGAAATAAAAATAATTTTGATACAACAATTACAGTCAAGCTTTCACAGGGAGAAAACCGGATTGAAACCTCCATCACTAATATAAATGGTACAGAAAGTTACCGGATGCCACTGATAGTAAATTATACTCCGGTTGTAAAACAAAGAGAAATGACCCGGTTTATAGGCATAGGCATTGATAAGTTTGCTGACAATCAATATAACCTGCAATACAGCGCCAAAGACATCCGGGATTTATCGGTGAAGCTAAAAGAGATATACAAAGATGATATCATCATTGACACACTGTTCAATGAAAACGTTACGGTGAGTAATGTAAAAGCTCTGAAACAAAAACTACAGCAAACAACAGAAAATGATAAAGTGATTATTGCTTACTCCGGTCACGGCATGCTGAGCAAGGAATATGACTATTATCTTTCTACCTATTCTGTCAATTTTGACAAACCAGAACAAAATGGTTTGCCGTATGATGAATTGGAAAATTTATTAGACAGTATTCCTGCCCGGAAAAAACTGATGCTGATAGATGCCTGTCATAGTGGTGAAGTGGACAAAGAAGACCTTGTTACCCTCAATGCCAGTTCTGATTCTTTGATAAAAGGATTAAAACCGGTGGCCTATAAAAAAGAAGGGCATCTGGGTTTGAAAAACAGTTTTGAGCTAATGCAAAGCCTGTTTGTAAATGTGGGTAAAAGTACCGGGGCTACTATTATTTCTGCTGCCGCAGGAACACAGTTTGCCTTGGAAAGAAATGATCTGAAGAACGGAGTATTCACTTATTCCATTATTGAGGCAATGAAAAATCATCCTACGATGAAAATAAGTGAACTGAAAAAGATTGTGGGTGAAAGAGTAGAACAATTGACCAAAGGTTTACAAAAACCAACTTCCCGGAATGAAACGATTGCGGTGGATTGGAGTTTATGGTAATACAGAATATCTGTGTAACTTAATACCATGAAGAAGTTACTTACTGTCAGCATCTTCAGTATTCTTTCCTTTTTTGTTACGGCGCAGGAACCGGAACTGGTATTACCTGTTGGCCATCAATCAAGTTTCGGTTCGCTTTATTTCAGCCCCGATGGAAATACGATAGCCACCACAGCATTTAAAGATAAAATGCTGGCTCTTTGGGATGTAAAAACCGGTAAACTGCTCGCTACATTCAATGATACCATCGCTTTCTGGGGTTTTAATAACGTTCAGATGAGTAATGACGGAAGAAAGCTTTATAGTTGGGGAGGCCGCAGCCTGCTATGGGATGTGGAGAAAAAAAAATTGCTGATGGACCTGGATGAAGGTATTGATCCCGCTGCAGATGACTTTAAAGACGCTACCTGGTATAATCCAATTAACCCCGGCGGAACTATAATTGCTTCAATAAGCAATAAACTGGTTTCTCTTATTGATATTGCAACGGGTAAAGTTGTCAGGAAGTTGAATAATGATTTAGATAAAATAAGGTCACTGCAATTTAGCCCCGATGGAAAATACCTGGCCGCAAGATCAGACAAAAAGATAATTGCCTGGAATATTCCTGACAACAGCATCCGTTTTGAGCAGGAAAGCCCGGAACCTGTCTATTTTACTGCCGACAGCAAAAAATTAATCTGGCCAAAGTCCGGGAAACTGTTTATCACCGACATGGAAACAGGAGTCATACAAAGTGAAGTCGTCTGCCCCGCTCCGGATTTAATTATTGTCAGCGCCGACAGCAGGAGGCTGATTGCGGTTATTCAGGAACCGGGCACCGAAGAAAATAATAATAAAGCCCTGCTGTTTGATATAGAAAAGAAAGAATTGTTATACCAATGGACGGGCATTTCGTCTGCGCAGTTCTATCCTGATAACGAAAACGTAATACTAATAAAAGAAACCAACATTCCTTCCGGAGATGCTGACGATGATTATAAGATTAATAGCCGGGTGGAGGTTTGGAATATCCCTGCAAAAAAATTTACCAGAACATGGAATGCTCCTTTTTCATTTACTGTCAGCGAAGACGGAGGCAGGCTGGCAGCTGCATCAGATACAGTGATAAAAGTATTTAGCAGTAAAACGGGAACTGTACTAAGAGAATGGGACTGGCATGGGCATATCCCCAACTATAGTATTGTGTTCAATTCCTTCGGAAAAAGGATACTCACTACGAGTTCATACATTAATATATGGGACAGCGATCAGGGCACTGTACTTAGTTCAGGATTTGCCGGTCATAATAAAGATTTTTTTGAAGACGATATTAAAATCGTACCTGCTTCAGACGGAGACCGGTTCGTAACCGTAAAAAACGGTTCCTGGCAGGTATGGAGTTCAAAGGAAGCAAGACTGCTATTGCAGTCGAAAGGAAATTTTAAAGGCAGCGTAGCTCCGGCAATCACTAATAACGGGGACCTGGCGGCATTTTTCTTTCAAACGCCAAAGCAGGGCTATCTTGAAATCTATGATCTGCAGCAGTTAAAAAGAACAGGAAAATTTTCCATAAGCAGTTTGCCGGCAGAGTCAGTTTATTTTTCTCCGGATAAAACCAGGCTGTTAATATCTTATAAAGAAAATAACAGCACCGAAATCAGGAACACCAGTACCGGTTCGCTGATCAAAAAAATTCCGGGAATTACCGATGGCAGATTCAGTCACGATGGAAAAAAATTTATAACCACATCGGCTGCCAAAAATATTTCTTATAGCTGGAATATCAGCAATGGAACATTATTAGCCAGCTATACCGGTATTGCAACCTTAAGCCCCGTGGACAACAGCGTTGTAACAACAAATGGATTGATCCTGGATCTAAATGATAAAAACATTGTTTCCCGCCTGGAGAAATTTACTGAATTTTATTCTCCGGATATATGCAAACCTCCTTTTTTCAGTACGGATGGGAAAAAGATTATCATGATACAGGTAAATGGCGGTTCCGCCGGCTACCCGGACGATCCCTATTTATGGGATGCAGCAACCGGTAAATTTATTTTACCTGATGCTGCCGGTTTCGATTTCCATTTTATCAGTTCATCCGGCAAAAAACTGCTTAGCCTCTTTGTGGATGGGGAAGAGGATATGCGAATTATTGATCTTGAAAGAAACGACACCACCATACTGACATCGTCAAGAGATGCAGACTTTGTCAGGTATGCCGAATTTTCACCCGATGATAAATATCTCTACACCTCCAGCGACCAGACCATTAAAAAATGGGAAGTGGTTACCGGCAGGCTATTGTTTACTTTTTTCCCGGTGGACAGTACAGGGTACTTAACCCGCATACCTTCTGGTTATTATTCCTGCAGCCCGGATGCGACCAGGTCACTCCATTATGTAAAGGGAATGCAGGTAATCAATTTTGCACAGTTGGATATCCGCTACAACCGGCCCGATAAGGTACTGGAACATATAAGCTACCCTGATACAGTTTTGACTGATGCTTACCGGAAAGCCTGGCTGAAACGTATAAAAAAATTGGGCATTGATACCACTTATTTCCAGGCAGGCTACAGTGTGCCTTTAGCAGATTTTACAAACCGGGAAAAAATAGAAGATGAGCAGAAAGACGAAATGCTGACACTGCATATCCAGGGAAGCGACAGCACCGGCCGGCTTGACCGTTTTAATATTTGGGTAAATGAAGTGCCGCTGTTTGGTTTGAAGGGCATTACTATTTTATCACGCCATACAAATTATTTCGATACTACAATCACTATTACCCTGTCGCAGGGAGAAAACAGGATTGAAACATCCGTCACCAATACAAATGGTATGGAAAGTTACCGGTCTCCATTGCTGGTAAAATATATTCCTTCAAAAGAAGCGGCGAAGATTGAAAAATTGCATTTCATCGGGATTGGAATCAACAATTTTGTCAGTACAGAATACAACCTGAACTGGAGTGTTAAAGACATCCGGGACCTGGCCCTTAATTTCAAAAAGAGATATGGAAACAATTGCCGCATTGATACCCTGTTCAATGAACAGGTAACAACCGGGAATATCAAAGCCCTGAAAGAGGCTTTGTTTAAAACAGGTATCAATGATAAGATCATCATTGCTTACTCCGGCCACGGGTTACTGAGCAAAGACTATGATTATTATCTTTCTACCTACACTGTCAATTTTGATAAACCATCAGAAAATGGTTTGCCATACGATGACCTGGAAAATTTATTGGACAGTATTCCTGCCCGAAAAAAATTGATGCTCATAGATGCCTGCCACAGTGGCGAAGTGGATAAGGAAGAATTAGAAACTATTAACAGCACATCCGATTCGCTAAAACTGAAAAGAGGATTAAAGCCTGTGGCCTATAAAAACAAAAAACACCTTGGATTAAAGAGTAGTTTTGAACTGATGCAGAGCCTGTTTGTGAATGTGGGCAAAAGTACCGGAGCCACCATTATATCCGCTGCAGCAGGAACACAGTTTGCCTTGGAAAGAAATGATTTGAAGAACGGAGTATTCACTTATTCCATTCTTGAGGCAATGAAAAATAACTCTACCATGAAAATAAGTGAGCTGAAAAAGATTGTGGGTGAAAGAGTGGAAAAACTGACCAACGGATTACAAAAACCAACTTCCCGGAATGAAACGATTGCCGTGGACTGGAATATATGGTAATAGCCTACCCTCCCCAGGGTATAAAAAGTTTAATTTATTGCAATAACTTACTGCCGGATTGACGGCCAGCCGCTAAGGGTGTTCTGCACCGGTACGGTTGCCCGTTTAATCTGACCCGTATTTTTAAAACAGAGAAGCCTGATCACTAATTATCATCATTACCTATGTCTAAAAAAATATTTCTTTTTCTGCTTCTTATCCCGGCTTGTGGATTTGTTTTTTCGCAAACAACCGAACCGCCTGATTATACCCAGGGTGTAAAACTGTATAAAGAAAAAAAATATACAGAGGCATTGCCCTTCCTGTTAAAAAGTATTTCACAGTTTACTGCTGCAGCCAATCGGGACAATTATAAACTTGCAACGGCTCATCACTACACCGGCTATTGCTATTATCTGAAAAGTAATTATAATGAAGCTTTAAATAATTTTTTCAAAAGCAAAGATTTATTTTATAGTTTAAACGACCTGGAGAAAACTTTCAGCGTACTGAAAGACATTACCGCCACCTATGAAAATGCCAGGGAAGATAATGTACGGCTAAAATCAGTTGCCTTTGATTCTACTGATGCCGGGGAAGTATATTTTGCTATTACCGCCGTTAATTCACTTACCAAAGATTCTGCCTTTGTTACCATCAATGAAGGAAAACAGGATGGGCTCTTCCTGGGTTCAGAAGGTAATATGGTATCTTCTTATGCCGTGGGAAATGTACCCGGCCGTGAGGCCAACGAGTTTTTGGGCAAAGCAAAAATTATTGAACTTACTGATTATTCCGCTAAAGCAGTTGTTCATTTCTATAAAGATTACAAAGGTGTACAGATATATCCCAAAGACCTGTTGACACTTAAAGCCTATCCGGTAATCGGTGCACAAAAAAGCATTTTTTTTGAGATGGCCCGGCTGAACGTATTGTTTCTTGATAACAGCCGGGAAGAAATTGTAAGCAAGAAAGCAATATTGCTCAATACAGATCCTGCTCTTGAAAATATGTTGCTTAAACTATACGCAAAGCAAATAACTGATTTTTATGACGACATAAAAGGATATGACACTCTTGCCACCTTCACCACACCGTATAAAAAAGGCCGGTTCAAAGGTTATACCCTGATTGATGCTTTTAAAATTACCACACACTATGACCTGAATAGTTTTTTCAATTTTGTAAAGAATTTTCCGGGAAAGTATATGGGAACCAGCTGGAAGATTAATGAAACGTATGCCACCTGGGTGTTGAATGATGCGATTCAGGGTGGAAGTAATATGACATGGTTATTACCAATTATTGAGCATACAAACATATCGGAGCTGGATTCATTACTTTATAAAACCAGCTATTATATTACTTCCGACACCTTACATCAATGGACAAACCGGTTAACTGAACTACAGGCCGGCAACAACCTGGAGGAAGCTGAACAACTTTCCAACAAACTACTGTACATAGCCAAAAGACTAAAAGACAGTCATGCTGAAAATGAATTTTATTACAGCCGTTCTTTTATAAAAGATGCACAAGGCAAAAAAAAGGAGGCGATCCGGGATGCCGTAAGAGCATATAATGCTGATAAAAGCAGTATCAATTACATGTACGGACTTGCCAGTTTTTATGGTAAAAATGAAAACTTTGACAGTGCCTTTGCATTATATGATAAGTTACAAAAATTATTACCCGGCAATGTGAACGTAACAGGCAATTACGGCTGGTATAAATTAGTGGCAGGCCAACTAGAGGAGGCCATTCGTTTATGCAGGGAAGCCTATTATGGCGAACCGGGTAATGTGGCTTTTTCGGTTAACTACGGGCATACTTTTCTTTTGAAAGGGAATATGGACAGTGCGAAATATTATTACAGTAAAATGCTTGAAAGCCTGGTCAAACCTGCCGATTATTATGATGGGCCAAAAAAAGATTTTGAAATATTTTTTACCAAAGGATGGCAAAGAAAGAATGTAGGAGAAGTGGCCGACTGGTTAGATAATGAATTCAATGAAAAATACTTCGCCATTACAACAGGTAACACTGTTTGGGATGAAGCGAAAAAATATTATGATGCTGCAAAATATAAGTTAGCAATAAAAGAATGGCACCGGTATATTTCTCTTTTTGATAAAGTAAAAGACCCGCCCTATTCCTCCATACATAATGCTTATAACTGGATTGGATCATCCTATGACAATATCAATCTGCCTGACAGCACTATAAAGTATTATGAAATTGCCCACCAGATGGCATTGCAGCACCTTGTTAAAGAGAGAAATGAATATACCACCCGGGATAATGATTTAATCGTAGGTAATTATAACCGGTTTTATAATTTCTATACAAAAATTAAGAATAAACCTAAAGCGGAGGAATATAAAGCCCTGTATGATGCCGAAGCACATAAGGTAACAGAACTATATACCACACCGCAATTATATTTTACCTGTATGGGTGGCACTATGGCAATTGATGAACTTTCCAACCAATCAAATGCAAAACTCTTATTTGAGAATTTTAGCAAATTAAGAAGCAGCCCCGACACCAGTAACAGCAGTAAGTTACTGAACGGTGCAGCTTTATCAAAAGACAAATTACTAAAATCACTGGAGCAAATCCGTCAACAATCCCGCCCGGAAGATATATTTATATTTTATTACTCAGGCAATACCATACATGATAAAGAAGAATCGTTTCTGTCTTTTAATCACAAAGACACCGTGAACGGGAGGATAAGTGTTACTGAACTGATGAATAACATAGACCTCATCTATGCACAGAAGAAAATGATTATTATGGATAAGCCCAATCCGCAATTGTTATCCATTATTACGGCAAAATATACCACCGCTATCAACTCCTCATCAGAAGTAATTTTTGTCTGTCCCGGAATTGAAACACCCGTACAAAAAAATAATTGTTCGCTTTTCACCAATGAATTAGTGAATACGCTGAATGAATTACAGAAAAAAGATAAATTCTCTGCCAAAGATTTTATTGATAAAGCCTCTTATACTATCGGAAGAGGGCAATATTACCTGCCGGTTTTATCGTTTACATCAGGTAAAGATTTCCTCGTATTTGAAAATAAAACATCTGCCACTGACAGCACGGCTTCCCAGCTTGCCACCCGGGGGCTGAAAGTAAATGATAACAACAGCAGTACTGCTGATGCTGCTGCTGGCGGCGAACAAAAAAACTATGCATTGCTTTTTGCCACAGATAATTATGACAATGCCGCAGAATTTCCGAAACTTATCAATCCTATTTATGATGCAACCACCATTGCAGATATGCTGAAAGAAAATTTTAATTTCACCACTGAATTAATTAAAAACCCAACATTGGATGAAATTGAAAATAAGCTGAGTGAATACAGGGATAAAAAATTTGGACCAAACGACCAGTTATTTATATTCTTTGCAGGTCATGGAATATATTATGAAAAGGCCCGGATGGGTTATCTCGCTGCCAAAGATTCCCGGCTGAATGATCCTAATAAGAAAACTTATCTTTCTTACAACGTACTGGGCACTATTTTTTTGAGAAATATCAATTGCAAACGAATCTTCCTGGTATTAGATGCTTGCTTTGCCGGTTCTTTCTTTGATCAAAGCACCGTGCGGGGCACACCGCAGGAAGTAGATGCAAAAAATCTTCTCTCCTTAAAAAGCATGACAAAAAATAAAGCCTTTAATAAAGGTATTTCATCAGGTGGACATGAATATGTAGCTGATGGCAAAGCCGGCCAGCACTCCCCTTTTGCCAGCAGCTTTATCAGTAAATTATGGAATACTGCGCTGAATAAAAATTTTGTAACCGCTGATGAAATAATAGGCGAGTTGAAAAGTCATCCTCCCGCCGCTACGGGTGTCTGCGAAGGAAATTTTCAGTACTCAGATCCCCAGGCGCATTTTATTTTCGAAAAAAAGTCAACAGAAAAAACTTCCGGTATTAAAGAGGATAATAATACCAAGACCTTCGGAAACAAATAGTGCTGGTCATGGATGGTATCTATTTTATGCATCTGGCCGCTTAGAGCGGCCTGATGCATAAAAAACCTCCGCCAGTTGGCGGAGGTCGTTGTCCGAAGCCGTCCTTGTGAATATCAGTTTTTCGCTACATCAAATTTTTTGAAGATTGACCGCACAATGTTCTGAATTTCACGGGTAGTCAGGTTCTTACTGTTTACCTCATCGGTGGTCCAGCCCTGCCATACCGTTTTATCGGTTTTTGTGTCAATCATCGAAATGGTTACCGTTCCTTCTTTAATGGGCCGCTCATCTCTTTCATATCCCACAAATTGTGAAGGATAATAAATAGTGGCATAGCGCCGGGTGTAAGGATTGTACACCACCCTTGATTGGGGTCTTGAGTAAACAGGACTCGTACTTTCTTTAGTAGCTCTTTCTACCAGTACATCGTAACTCAGTAATACATCCGGTCTGTTTTTCACTTCTTTCCAACCGGCTTTTTCCAGTTCCTTGTTTACAGCATCCCGGATCCGCTGTTCAGTCAGGTCGTTCTTTCTATTCTGATCTTCTTTTCCTTCGCCGTCTTTATCTATCCAGGCAAAGGATTTGTAATTGTTGAAATCGGCAGTATCGTCTTTTTCTATATGCGCTGTGGTACCACAACTTGCAAGCAAGAAGACGAAAGCTAAAGATCCACTCCACAGTTTCAGATTCTTCATCATAGTTTTTTTCCTTTTTTTTGAATGAGTTAAAAAATCTGATATATAAACGGCAAAAACTGTGCAGGGATTATTAAAGAGATGTGAAAATGCTTGTAAACATTTTCTGATGAAAGAAAATCAAAACACAAATTGATAATAGAAGAGGATTTTGTCAGCAGATTGTCACGGCAATCCTGTTTCATAATGCTGCTCAGGAATTTCAACTTCTGAATAACCTTTTTTAACAAGCCGTTGTTTAAAATCCTGCTGCACTTCATACTCTCCGTGTACAAGGAATAGCTTTTTTACCTGGTGCATATCCTGGCAGGCCAGCCATTGGCTCAGATCTTCGTAATCTCCATGGGCACTCATGCTCCGGATTGCACCTATTTCAGCATGCACTTCATGCTTTACTCCAAAAATTCCTACTTCTTTGTCACCTGCCATTAACCGGCCTCCGAGTGAACGGGGTTCACAATAACCAGTGAGTAGAATAGTATTTCGGCTGTTCTCTATATTATTGCTGATGTGATGTTTTACCCTGCCACCATCTGCCATACCACTGGCCGAAATAATAACGATGGGCCCATTTTGAAAATTGAGCTGTTTGGATTGATCCACCGTCTGCACATAACGTAACCCTTTAAAAGCAAAAGGATCCTTATCTGACTGCATTAGTTTTTGAATGGTCCTGTTGAAATATTGCGGATAGTTTTTTACAATCATGGTCGCTTTTACACTCAACGGGCTGTCCACATAATAATCAAGAGGAGGCAAGCGGTTTTCCACTTCTAATTGGTTTAATGCAAAGAGCAGTTCTTGAGTACGCCCCACACTAAAGGCCGGCATAATAAGTTTTCCTTTTTTTTGCAAACAGGCTTTTTCAATCCAGCGAAGCAGCATGTCCGGCGTCGTTACATTATTATCATGCAGGCTGTTGCCGTATGTTGATTCGAGTAATATATAATCTGCCTGCGGAAATATTTCCGGCGATTTTAATATAGCATCCCTGTAGCGGCCCACATCACCACTAAACGTCAACCGTGTTTCTTTGCCACCTTCATTCAATTTTACATGCACACAGGTGCTGCCAATGATGTGACCGGCATCTGTAAACATAGCCTGCACCCCTTCAATCACATTAAACCACTGACCATAGTTTTGTTCTGCAAAATGACTGGCAGATCTCTTTGCATCTTCAATAGTATATAAAGCCTGCAGGTAAGGCAAACCTTCCGCAGCACGGCGTTTGTTGGTATATTTTATATTATCTTCCTGTATTTCGGCAGAGTCTTCCAGTAACACCGTAGTAAGATCTTTTGTGGCCGGTGTGCAGAATATTTTTCCTGCAAAGCCCTGCTGAACCAACCGGGGAATAAGGCCGCTATGATCAATATGAGCATGAGAAAGAATCATTACCTCCACTTCTGCCGGATCAAATCCAAAATTTCGGTTCAGTATATCTGTTTCAGTACCCAAACCCTGGAACATGCCACAGTCCAGTAATATCTTTCTTCCATCTTTTAGTGTCAGTAAATGTTTTGAACCGGTAACTGTTCTGGCTGCGCCGTGAAATGCTATTTTCATACCTCCTCCCCTCCTGAAGGAAAAACTTTGTAGTTTCTCCCAGGAGATTTTTTAATGATAAAAAATTATTTCTTACCCTTTGCTTTAAATGACCAGGTAATATAAAACTCTGCCACTACTTCTCCTTCCTTATTCTTACCAGTTGATTTTGCTTTTACCGTTTTAGCTTCGCCGCTGGCAATACTTTCTTCAATGGCTTTTTGAAACAGTTCCCCGTCCTCACAAACAAAAAAAGTACGGCCTGTTGCCTTCTTAAAATATTCCGACTCCACTTTCACTACCAGCATGGAAACAGGTGGATTAATTTTATACAAATGAGCCATCGCCAGTGCACCGGTACTCATTTCTGCCGCCATACTCAGGCAGGCAAAATAAGTGGAGCGAAATGGATTTTGTGAGAGCCATTTGTAAGGAACAGAAACCATGCACCTGTTTGCATCCACTTCTCTTACCCGTACTCCTGCAAAAAAAGCAGCGGGTAATTTTGTAAACAGAAACATCCTGAACTTAACAGGATGTTTCATCAGTTTGATGAAAGCTGTCGGGTTTGAATTCATTTATTCTTCTTTGTATTGTGACGGATCAATCGCCTTCTTGCCCCAGTCATTAAAGAACGCCATTACTTTTTCTTTGTCATAACTCTTTCCGGATTCGAGGTACCAGGATGTTTGTGTATGCAGCAAATCACCTTTTTCATTCAACACCAGGAACACCGGGAACCCAAAGCGTTGGGGAAAATCATACTTAGCCAGCAGGTCATTGTTTTTATTTTCCTTACTGTGATTAAGATGGTAGACAACATAATTATTGTTAACCAATGAATCAAGTGATTTATCATTGGCTACAAAATCATTAAATCTTGCACACCAGATGCACCAGTTGCCTCCTATTTGCACCAGCACATGCTTACCCGCTGCTTTAGCTTCTTTTACTGCTGCTGAAATTCCTTCTTTGGCATTTTCCGCAGGTTTATACAATTTGAATTTTGTCATATCCTGAGAAGAAGCCAGTAACCCGGAAAATAAAATCATGGCGAGGAAAATATATTTTCTCATATCTCTTACTTCGTTTAATCCGAAAAATCTTAATTCTTATCAATTGCCACCACACAAGCTACCGCTTTATTACTGTTGGCATCCACTTTAAAATAGATGTTTCCGTTGCTGCTATTATTAAACCGGGCAGAACTAATCAGAATACTTTGCAAAGCATCATTGACTTTGGCGAGATAATCAGGACGGCTGCTGCGGCTGATGGCCTGGTTTAACGCATTATAATCCAACTCATCTTTACTTACCACCACGGCAATAAAATCCCTGTTGCCTAAACTATCTGCCTGCATAGATTGTGCCTTTGGAAACAAACGATAACCAGTAATACCACAATAAGGAGAATGTTTGGAAACCGTTTCTCCCTGCTTCAGGTAAGGAAATAATGTATAGCTGCTGCCATCAGTTTCCATTCCAAAAACATAGATATAACATTCTGTAGCATTTTCAATAGACATTTTAAAACGGGTGCCTTTTGTAATTGGAGTTACTGTCTGAAACATATTGCCGGCAGTAATCCGTAATGGAATGTTTTTGCCACCATCATTATTTACCAACCCGATGGTACATTCCAATGGGATATTGGCCACATTACTTCTTTTGGGTAACGGATCAATGCCATAGGCCTCTCTTACATAATTTTTAAAATCGCCGTAACGTATCCAGCCGATGCCATTTTTTCCCCATTCAGGTCCCCAACTGTTCATTATCTGGAAGGCGCCGCCAAATTTTCTGTCATCATAACCAATAACACTCATAGCATGGCCGCCCATTCCCATCTGCGATTCATCCATATTGGTCGGTTGCCACAATTCCTGCCCCATCATATCCTGCATAAAACTTTGTCCTACCATCATACCGATAGCTACTGGTGCATTTTTGGCCAGGTGTTCTTTTATTCCTCTTACACTTATTTCATTAATATTATCGCCATTGGTAATACGGGTAAATCCATGAATTACATTTTGCCTGCCTGCCTGCACATCAGATGAGGATGGTTCACTTTCACAATCCTGGTCATTATAAGGATACTGGCTCAGCGGAACACCTCCATTTTTTTGCATAGCTTCCATAGCCCGTTGCAAATAAGAACCCTGGCAGCCTTCCAGTTTTATCTGGTTATATAAATAAGAAGGACTGAAAACGATTTGGTTCGGATCTGCTCCCGTTGCTGCAGATGTCAATATTGTTTGAGATGCATAAGCACAGCTCCAGGCTACACAACTGCCCTGCTGGCCCTGGTTGCTTCTTTCCGGTGCATACTTTAACAACGAAACAGCTTCCGGTAAGGGGTTTTTGCCGGCATCGTCTTCTAATCCCTCATATACCGACGCTTTGTTGAATTCCGAGGGATTAAAACTATAACCACTTTCAGAAAATTTCTTTACTACATCTCCTACATTACAACCACCACCCCTGAAAAGAAAAAAAGCACCGGCTGCTAAAATCAACAACACAAAAATGCCTTTACCCTTGAAAAGACCCAGCAGCATCGGTAACAACGACATTATCCCTCCACCGCCGCCGCCCGGAAAAGTCGGTCTCCGGCCACCACCACCATCATCATCCTGTTGGTTAGGATCTACCGGGTCATCGGTCATTCTTATTGGCATAAAAAATAATTTTAATGGTAAAAGGTAATTAAAAATAGTAAGTCCGGGCCAATTTAGAGGGCAATAATAGTACCTTATTATAATTTTTTTATTTCCTGCAACGATTGTAAGGAAGAATCGTCAAATTTGGTAATTATACCAATTAGACATTAAAATGTATCTGAAAGAAAATGTCAGGCTGAGTTTATCGAAGCCTTTTTGAATTATCCTTCGACAAGCTCAGGATGACAGTCTTGTATTAATGTCTAATTGGTAATTACTTTTAAATCTTTTTATGAAACATACCTCCTTGCTTTTTTGTTTATTGCTGTCAATCCATCTCATTTCATCGGGGCAGAAAGTTTCCGGGAAATTAAAATTTGACCAGGGGCAAACACTGGAAATTACGATGCAGGTAAAAACAACAGTTGCCCAGCAGGCAATGGGTCAGGCCATAGATTTTAATGTAGATGCTGCAGGTACCCATTCTTATAAAGTAACCAATACCACTGAAGACAACAGCACCCTTCATCACCAGGTGCAACGTATCACTTTTGCCTTTGACGGTATGGGACAAAAAAGAAGTTTTGACTCTAAAGAAGAAAAAGATTTAAACGGACAGTTCGGTAAACCAATAAAAGATATATTGGAAAAAAAGTATGATATAATAATTGATACCACCGGCAAAACATTGATGGCTGTTCCTGAAAAAATTCAATTGGCTGAAACAGACAGCCGCATGGCCATTGTTACCAGCCTGCTGAAGGATGTGCTGGACCTGGTGCAGCCTCCGCAGAAAGGGAAAGCCAGTTTTTTTAAAGTGCTTCCCGACAAAGAAGTAAGTAAAGGGGATACCTGGACCAAATCGGAAGAAACAGCCAGCGAAAAATTCACCGCTGCTTATGTTGTTTCGGATATTAATGATTCGACGATTGTAGTGGATTTTGCTGAAAATTCAACCACTGTCACCAAAGCAGAAATGATGGGCAGTGAAACTACCACCACCATGAATAATAAGTCAACCGGCAAAATAATTCTTGATAGAATTACCGGCCTTGTCAAAGAAAAAACAATTACTACAGATGCAAACGGAAATACGGAAGCTTCCTTTGGAACTTTGCCTGTTACTTCAAAAACAACGACTGTTATTATTGTAAAGCCATCTTTACAATAAAAAAAGCTGCCCCATACGGGAACAGCTTTCTTATTCTGCGATGAAAAAAAGAATAATTAGTAATCTAAACAATAAACGGATCCACAATTGCCAATACCTGTGCTTTTGTCAATGGTTCGTCAAAAGCCTCCGAAGCATCAGTTACTGAAATAGCCTGGCCGTTGATGCCCACTATTTCGATAGTAGCCTGGTTGGTAATTTCTTCACCATTATAACTGGCCTGCACAGCGGCAGACATAATACCACTTTGATTACCGGTAATCCATGGTTTTACATCCACTCCCGCAGGAACTAATCCACCATTCATTTTTCGGATTCTGCGTACCTGCGCCGCATGTCTTGCTTCTACAGAATGTATCTGAAGAGCAGCCTGCAGCACATCATTGTTAGCCATAAGGTCAACATCTATTGCCTGTCCTTTATAGGCTCTTACTCCTGTGTCTTCAAAAGTTTGTGCTACTGCCAGAAACAAAGCATAGTTAGTAAACACTCCCATAAAAGGACCGGTGCCTGTTCCGTTACCTGCTGTAAAATCGAATACAGGTTCAGCTACCGGCGTACCACCTGAAGCTGTAATAGCACTTCTCAAAAAGGCAACATGGGCTGTTTCGTGGGCACCAATTGTTGTAAAAGTGTTTCTCTCTAATCCTGCAGGAATAGCAAGAGTACCACCAGTAGCGGCTGCATTGCCTAACTGGTAAAACTTTGCTTCGAGGTATTCTAATGTCAGTGCAAAATTCAAAACATCTATAACTGTATCCGTTCCGGTATTTCTTCCGTATGCTTTTTTAAACATACCACCCAGTGCAAAGGGAACTGCTACTGTAGCAAGTTTTCCGGCTAACCCGGCAAATTGTTTCATAGCACTGCGTCGTGTATCCAGGCGTTCATAAACCTCGGGATCCACTTTTTCTATTTCGTTTAATATATTTTTTACATTCATAAAAGTAGATTTAAGAGGTTGGTAAATTACTTGCTGAAATCTTAGTAGTGAGGTAGGTGTTGGCTATTACTACCACCTGTGGCGGTGTTGCTGCCACATCGAGACCTTGTGCATTAACAACACTGCTGTCTGCAAAAGATCCCGGTAATATTAGCTCCCTGATATAGGCTGCATGACGGGCTTCCACAGAAACAATTTTACCAGCCAATGTTAGGTAAACCATTCCGGTAGCAGTCTGACTAATCAGTTTGCCTGCCCCGTTATAAGCAGAAACGCCGGTGTCTTCAAATGCTTTTGCGGCACCCAGCACACTTGCCCTGTCGGCAAAATTGATCGAACTGAAATCAGGAGTAAGATCCTGGATCCGTGATGCGGCCGGAATTGCATTTTTAAAAAATTCCCGGTGTGCAATTTCATGATCTCTGATGTCAGCCAAAAGTGCCATTTCACCAGCAGAGCCGCCAGAATAAGGCGAGGCAAAAATCCTGATGTAAAAAGCAGCTTCCAACTGCTCCAGGGCATAAGCATAATTAAGAATGCCTACATCACCACTACCTAAATCAATAGCGTTGGGGGGTGGAGTAGTGTTGTTGTCGTCACCACAGGATGAAACAACCGCCGCCATGGCAATTGCAGCAGCGCCACTATACCCAATAAATTTTCTTCTTGATAAAGCTTTGCTCTCTGAAATTGAGGACAATAGCGTTTCATCGCCAGACGTAATAATCTTTGGCATACGCTTAAAATTTTTAAATGAATAATTAATGTTAGAAGGTTCTGAGCTGGTAAGATTTACGCAACTATCATTCCGGCAGATTGTACGGATTCAAATAAAATTGATGATGATGATTAAGTGAGAAAAAAAATCCCCTGCTACGCAGATAAATATTTTTAATATGGGGAGGAATCTAAGTAGCTGTTTAACAGATATTACTATTAAACAAATTTTACTTAAACAATAGATTTACAGTCAAAGTAAAATTATTTAGTATGAGCTATAAGAAATAAAAGATAAAAATAAGTTTTATACGTTATGGGGTACAAATTTCCACTTGATGGCTCAATAAATCCCCAAATACATCCCTGTTGCGGATGATATTTGGAATAGTATTAATAAACAATATTTCGGCTGGTTTATACCGTGAGTTGTAATTAGAAGCCATTTCAAATCCATAGGCACCGGCATTATAAAAAGCGAGAAAATCTCCTTCTCTTATTTCATGAAGAAGCCGGTCTGTGGCAAACGTATCAGTTTCGCAGATATTACCAGTGATGGTATAGCGTTTTTGTTCTCCTTTCGTATTTGAAATGTTTTCGATATGATGATACGCATCATACATCATTGGCCTGATTAAATGATTCAAACCACTGTCAACGGCTGCAAATACAACAGAGCCGGTATCTTTTACAACCGTCACCTGTGCCAGTAAATAACCACATTCACTAACCAGGAACTTACCCGGCTCAAACCATAACTTGAATTTCTTATTGTCAGCCACCGGGTGGTTATCAAATGTTTCTTTTATTTTTTTCGCTAATTGATTCATATCCGTTTCCTCATCACCTGGCTGGTAAGGTACTTTGAAACCACCACCCAAATCAATTACTTCCAGTTCGGGAAAATGCGGAATCAGTTCAAACAACACTTCTAT
>JANPMI010000257.1:0-1949 GCA_031422725.1 Chitinophagaceae bacterium
CCCGCCGCAAAGGTGTAACAGGTGAAAATCTTATTAAGTTGCTGGAAGCCCGTCTGGACAACACTATTTTCCGCATGGGGATTGCTCCCAGCCGTCCTGCTGCCCGTCAGCTGGTAAGCCATAAGCATATTGAAGTTAATGGAGATGTATTAAACGTTCCTTCTTACCAGATGAAGCCGGGAGATGTAATTACTATTAAAGAAGGTAGCAAAGAAAGAACATCCATCACCAGTGTGGTTCGGGGTAAAAATCCAAAATTCAGCTGGTTAGATTGGAATGAGACGGAGATGAAAGGTACTTTCATCACTTATCCTGAAAGGGAAAATGTTCCTGAGAATATTAAGGAGCAGTTGATTGTCGAATTGTACAGTAAGTAAGGTGAATAGTGAATGGTGAGTTGTGAATTGGATTTACAACTTGCAGGAATCTAAAATCATAAATCTAAAATCAAAAATTTCAATATGGCCATTTTAAATTTCCAGAAGCCCGATAAAATCATTCTGCAGAAAGCAACTGATTTCGAAGCTCAGTTCGAGTTTCGTCCGTTGGAACCCGGTTACGGTGTAACCATTGGTAATGCACTTCGCCGTGTGTTGCTGAATTCACTGGAAGGCTATGCCATCATTGGCGTAAAGATTGAAGGGGTGGAGCATGAATTTGCTACCATGAAAGGCATCAGCGAAGATGTGGTGGAAATTTTCCTGAACCTGAAGCAGGTTCGTTTCAAAAAAGCGGTTGACCATGAAGTGGCCAATGAGAAAATCATGTTGTCTATAAAAAACAGGACTGAATTTACTGCCGGCATGATTGGCGAAGGCACTCATTCTTTCCAGATTATGAATCCTGATCTGCTGATTTGCACATTAGATTCATCTGCAAGAATGGATGTGGAGCTGACCATCGGCAAAGGCCGTGGTTATGTACCTGCTGAAGACAACAAACCAAAAGATGCGGTGCTGGGGTATATTCCTATTGATGCAATCTTTACTCCGATTAAGAATGTAAAATACACCATCGAGAATACAAGGGTGGAACAGAGGACTGACTTTGAAAAACTGATCATGGAAGTTTCTACTGATGGAACTATTCATCCGGAAGAAGCAGTGAAGCAGGCTTCAAGAATCCTGATTCAGCACCTGATGATCATCACTGACGAGAATATCACTTTCGATAATAAGGAAGAGAAGAAAGAAGACCTGGTGGACGAGCAAACTTTGCAACTGCGTAAAGTATTGAAAACTCCATTGGAAGACCTGGATCTTTCTGTAAGAGCTTTCAACTGTTTGAAAGCTGCGAAAATTAATTCATTGAGTGAGCTGGTACAATACGAACAGGAAGACCTGATGAAATTCCGCAACTTCGGTCAGAAATCACTGGCGGAGATTGAGCAGGTGCTGACCGAAAGAGGTTTGCATTTTGGAATGGATTTAGTGAAATTGGGTATAGATCTTAGCGAATTCTAATATAGCTTCTTGCTAATCGCCGCCAGGTGCTCGCAGCGTACAGCGGGTAGCTTGTAGCCTTTTTATAACAGTAGGTTGTAATTCCTGACACGGTACAACCGAATAAAACTTAAACGTCATGCGTCACGGAGACAAAATAAAAAATTTAGGCAGAAAGAAAGCACACAGAGATGCGTTATTGAGCAACCTTGCCTGCCAGTTAATTCAGTACAAAAGAATCGTAACTACTACTGCTAAAGCAAAAGCTTTAAGAGTATATGTAGAGCCATTAATAACCAAAGGAAAAGAAAACACAACTCACCAGCGTCGTGTAGTATTCAGTTACCTGCAGGATAAAGAAGCTATCAAAGAATTATTTGGTGCTGTTGCTGAGAAAGTAGCTGGTCGCCCCGGTGGATATACCAGAGTTATTAAATTGGGTGCAAGGGTTGGTGATAATGCTGAAACAGCGATGATTGAGCTGGTGGACTTTAATGACATTTACGG
>JANPMI010000258.1:0-2885 GCA_031422725.1 Chitinophagaceae bacterium
GTCCCTGGTTTCTTGTTACTGGTTTATTACTACCTGTCAATCTTTACAGAATGCAATATTGCTGAATAGCAGGATAAAATCAGTAACTAATACCCGGCAACGGGTAACCAGCTACCAGCAACCAGAAACTCTTATCTTCGCAGCCGTTTTATGAAACCCGTACAGGACATATTTCCATTATTATCTCAACCACGCCGGGTTGTAATAACAACGCATCAAAAACCTGATGCCGATGCCATGGGATCATCGCTGGCATTAAAACATTTCCTGGCACAATTAGGACACTCCGTTACAGTAATTTCTCCCACCAATTGGGCAGGCTGGGTAAACTGGATGCCGGGTGTTAAAGAAGTGATGGATTACGAAATGGATAAACCAAAAGCAGCAGCCGTTTTAGACCAGGCAGAATGGCTTTTTTGTCTTGATTTCAATATATTTCACCGTACCAAAACACTGACAGAAAAACTGGCGCAATTAGACTGCACTAAAATACTGATTGATCATCACCAGGAACCGGATGAGGCTTCCTTTGATTATGGTGTAAGTGATACTAAAAAAAGTTCTACCTGCGAGATGATTTATGATTTTATTGTTGCCTCAGGTAATGCAGATAAAATCAATGAAGAAATAAGTGAATGTATTTATGCAGGAGTAATAGGGGATACCGGCTCTTTCCGTTTTTCTTCCGCACATGCAGGAGTACACCTCCTTGTTGCTGATTTAAAATCAAGAGGGTTACAGCATGGCGGAGTGCATGATAAACTCTTCGATAATTTCCTGGAGAACCGGCTCCGGTTTACGGGTCATGTATTGCTGCACCGGATGGAAGTGTTTTATGAATATAATACAGTGCTTATTGCGATTCCTAAAACCGACCTGTTAAAATACCAGATAAGAACCGGCGATACAGAAGGACTTGTTAATTATCCGCAAAGCATACAGGGCATTAAGCTGGTGGCATTGGTTATTGACAGGGATGAGGAAAGAAAATGGAGCTTCCGGAGCAAAGGTGAGTTTGACTGTAATACCTTTGCCCGAAAATATTTTGAAGGCGGCGGACATTTTAATGCGTCAGGTGGCCGCAGCAGTGATTCACTTGAAAAAACAGTGGCGCATTTTAAACAGGCTATGATAGAAAATTCAACAGTTTTACAATAATAAAAATCAATCTATGAACACAATTAAAAATGTGGTATTGTTTCTTTTTATCGTTGCAGTAGCAGCGGCTTGCAACAAAGCATCGTATAAAAAAACAGCCGGCGGAATGCCTTACCAGGTGTATAAAGGAAAAGACACCCAGCGGATTTATCCCGGAAATTTTGTAAAGATTCATCTTACACAAAAGATTAAAGACAGTGTGTATTACACTACGGAAGGGAAATTGCCCATCTTCCTGCAGGTGAATGCTGCTCCCCAGGCTTACGACATTGCAGAGTTATGGACAAACCTGAGGGTGGGTGACAGCGTAATAGCCACACAAATGATGGATACCTTTATCAAAAGGGCTCCGCAAAATATTGCCCCGGGATTTAAAAAAGGTGACAGGATTATTACTTATATAAAAATTATTGCGGTGTTTGCCACTGATTCGCTGGCCCAGGCCGATGACAAAAACACAAAAAAGGATTGGCTGGATACAGAAATAAAAACAGTTGAAAAATACCTGGCAGACAATAAAATAACAGCGCAGAAAACTGCTTCCGGTGCTTTTGTGCAAATATTAAATCCGGGTACGGGCAACCTGATTGATTCCGGCAACTACATTGCAGTAAACTATACCGGTACCACTTTTTCAGGAATAAAATTCGACAGCAATACGGATACATCTTTTCATCATACTGAACCTTATTCTTTTGTTGTATTAAGCGGAGCGATGATAAAAGGGTTTGACGAGGCAATGACATTTATGCGGCCCGGCAGCACCGCTAAAGTTTACATTCCTTCTATGCTGGGCTATGGCGCTAATCCAAATTCACCACTTATTAAGCCTTTTGACAACCTGATTTTTGACATTGAAATAAAAGATGTGAAGGATAAGGAGCCGATCCGCCAGCAGGTGCCGGTGATGCCGCCCCAGCAACAATAAAATTGATGCGACTCAATTAAAAAAAGAAACAAATCAAATAATGATGCAACTTCATACCCGCCTTAACCAGGCGGGTATTTTTTTGAATGGATCCGTTTTTAGTCCAGCATCCGGTTAAACCTGTCCGCACCCCTGAAAATAACAAACCCTGAAACTAATAACTACCGTACTATTTGCTTGCCAAATAAATATCTGTACTCCTGTGAACAAACCTGTAAGCTCAGGAAGTCTGATTAACCACAAAAAGTCACGCAGAGTACACAGGGAACGCAGAGAATGTTTATTAATACCCTCTGCGAACTCAGCGATCTCTGCGTGAAACTAACCTCTTTGTTTTATGCCTTCCGGCAGGCATCAAACAATTTTATTGTTTCCACCGCTTCTTTTACATCATGCACCCGCAGGATAGTTGCGCCATTCATTAACCCGATGGTATTAAGAACAGTAGTGCCGTTAAGAGCTTCAGCAACGGTAATGCCAAGTGTTTTGTAAATAGTGGATTTCCGGGAAACACCCAACAGCACAGGGCAGTTCAGCATTTTAAAAACAGTTAGATGTTTCAGTAATTCGAAATTGTGGGCAATTGTTTTGCCAAAACCGAATCCAGGGTCTATAATAATATCTTTTATCCCTGCTTTGTGTAAAGCATCCACTTTCCATATAAAAAAATCAAGGACTTCCCTTGTCACATTTTCATATTGCGGCTGCTGCTGCATCGTTTCCGGGGTTCCCTGCATATGCATCAGAATATAAGGCACCTGTAAAGAAGCTACAGTTGCTATCATCATTTCATCTATTT
>JANPMI010000259.1:0-4365 GCA_031422725.1 Chitinophagaceae bacterium
ATTTTTTATTAGAGAAAAATGCATTGCATATCTGGCCCCGAAAAGATTACATGCTGATTGCCCTGCCTAACCTGGATGGAAGCTTTACCTGTACCCTGTTCTTTCCATTTGAAGGCGAACTGTCATTTGAAAAGTTGGATACAGAGGAAAAAGTATCAACCTTCTTTAAAAAAACTTTTCCTGATATTATTCCATTGATTCCCGACCTCAACAAACAATTCTTTCACAACCCCGTTTCTTCTCTGGTAACAGTAAAGTGTTTTCCGTGGATACGGGAAGATAAATTTGCATTGATAGGCGATGCTGCTCATGCTATTGTTCCGTTCTTCGGGCAAGGAATGAACTGTGGTTTTGAAGATTGCCGCATATTAGATGATCTGGTAGAAAAGAATGGCGATGACTGGAAAGCTATTTTACACCAATATCAAACACTTCGCAAGCCGGATGCAGATGCTATTGCAGATTTGGCCGTGAATAATTTTATCGAAATGCGGGAAAAGACTGCTGATCCGAAATTTTTATTGCAGAAAAAGATAGAAGCAAGACTACATGAAAAATACCCGGATAAATGGATACCGGCTTATTCACAGGTTACCTTCAGTCCGCATATCCGCTACAGTGAAGCCTTGCAGAGAGGGCAGAAACAGGAGGCGATAATGAAGGAGGTAATGAAGATGGACGGTATTGAGGCAAGGTGGGAGAGTGAGGAGATAGAAAGTATTATCATCGGTAAGCTAGTTGTATAGTTAATTGGTTAATTGGGGTCGTGATATGGTGAAAGTCTTTACAAACTGTAAGACTTTTGTATTCCCTAATAAACAAATTAACCAGTTAACTAATTAACTTTGATCATGACCCGCAAACAACTAATTGAACAAATCAGAAAAAAACAATCCTATCTCTGTGTTGGTTTGGATACTGATATCACCAAAATTCCCAAACATCTTTTAGCAGAACCCGACCCGGTATTTGCTTTTAACAAAGCTATTATTGATGCGACCAGAGATTTATGTGTCAGCTATAAAATAAATACTGCTTTTTATGAAGCATTGGGAGTAAAAGGCTGGGAGGCGATGGAAAAAACAGTTCATTACATTGGCGATGAGCACTTCAAAATTGCAGATGCCAAACGGGGAGATATTGGTAATACTTCTGACCAGTATGCCAAAGCATTTTTTGAAACGATACCTTTTGATGCGATAACGGTGGCTCCGTACATGGGAGAGGATAGTGTAAAGCCTTTTTTACAACATGCTGGTAAGTGGGCTATTGTTTTAGGATTGACCTCGAATAAAGGTGCTAATGATTTTGAATTACTGCATTCAGGTGGCGAGTTCTTATATGAAAAGGTTTTGCAAACGGCTTCTTTGTGGGGAACATCTGAGAATTTAATGTTTGTGATTGGTGCTACACAGGCCAATGAGTTTACCAATATCAGGAAACTTACGCCCCATCATTTCTATCTGGTTCCCGGTGTGGGGGCACAGGGCGGCAGCCTGAAAGAAATTTCTGAAAAAGCAATGAATAAGGACTGCGGCATTCTGGTGAATGCAAGCCGGGCTATTATTTATGCTTCGGATGGAGAAGATTTTGCAGAGAAAGCAGGGGCTGTAGCTTTACAGTATCAGCAAGAAATGAAAATCTATTTAGGTTAGTTTTCTTTCTTCGGCTTCCCCGCCACAAAACTGCCGGATGGTTCACTAAACCACGGTACAATATCATAAATAAAAACCCCCGCCGTTACCGAAGGGTCTGTTTTCACATAGTTCTCTGCATCTTCTTTTGTTATACAATCCAGAATAAACAATCCCCGCCAGGTAAAATCATTTTTACCAAATGGCCCTGCTGCTTTTAGTATTCCTTCACTGTGCAGCCGTTCCATATTGGAAAAATGGCCTGTAAAGATTTTACTTCTTTCGGTGGAATCGGTTATTTCTTTGTCTTTAGGCCCGGTTTTAAGTATTACCAGCCAGATTTTTTTGATGTTGGGTTCTGCTTTCTTTTTGTCTTCGGTTTTTTGCCCAATAGAAAATTGAGAAACCAAAAGAAGCGCCAAAGAGAGAAACATAATTTTTTTCATGCCGGGTAATTTTTCACAATTTATTACTTCTTATGGAATATAGATTACAGAGATAGATAAACGGCAAAGCACTTCGGCTCTTTCTCTTACCTTTGCGCCAACAAAAAAGATTGCTTTATGGCGGCCCGAACAGACAATTTTCAAAGCCCTGATTATTTTAATGTAGATGAATTACTGACGGAGGAACATAAGCTCATCCGTGAGTCGGTTCGCAGTTATGTAAAAAAGGAAATTTCCCCCATAATAGAAGATTATGCTCAAAGGGCAGAGTTCCCGCAACAGATTGTAAAACAACTCGGCGACCTCGGCTGTTTTGGCCCGACTGTTCCCACAGAGTATGGCGGCGGCGGCCTTGATTATATTTCTTATGGGTTAATGATGCAGGAATTGGAAAGAGGGGATAGTGGTGTTCGTTCTACTGCATCCGTGCAGGGTTCGTTGGTTATGTTTCCTATTTATCAGTATGGTAGTGAAGAACAACGAAAAAAATATTTACCAAAATTAGCAAGTGGTGAATGGCTCGGCTGTTTTGGGCTAACAGAACCTGATCATGGCAGTGACCCCAGCAATATGCTGAGCAATTTTAAAGATGCCGGTGACCATGTAATCTTAAACGGTGCAAAAATGTGGATCAGCAATGCACCCTTCTCACAAGTGGCAGTAGTGTGGGCAAAAAATGAAGCTGGCGAAATTAACGGATTGATTGTAGAAAGAGGAATGGAAGGTTTCAGTACCCCAACTACACATGGCAAATGGAGTTTAAGAGCATCAGCCACCGGCGAATTAGTTTTTGATAATGTAAAAGTTCCTAAAGAAAATATTTTCCCTAATGTAAAAGGATTGAAAGGACCATTGGGCTGCCTGACCAAAGCAAGATATGGTATTGCCTGGGGTGCTATCGGTGCGGCAATGGATTGTTATGATACTGCACTTCGTTATTCCCAGGAACGGGAACAATTTGGAAGACCTATCGGTGGTTTTCAATTGCAGCAAAAGAAACTCGCAGAGATGGTAACAGAAATCACCAAAGCACAATTACTAAACTGGCGGCTTGGTGTATTGATGAACGAAGGGAAAGTAACACCGCAGCAAGTAAGTATGGCAAAACGAAATGCCTGTGAAGTAGCGACGAATATTTGTCGTGATGCAAGGCAAATGCTCGGAGGCATGGGCATCACCGGTGAGTATCCTGTAATGCGTCACATGATGAATCTCGAAAGTGTAATCACTTACGAAGGCACACATGATATTCATTTGCTGATAACAGGAATGGATGTGACAGGGTTTAATGCGTTTAAATGATGTGCAGATTTGAAGATATGTAAATATGCAGATGGAAAAGAAAGATAATCTGATTGTTACCTTAAGCCTTCAGTTTGCATTGGATATAATTTCATTTTCTGAAATACTCCAACAGGCTAAGAAATTTAATCTCGCAAACCAGCTATTCAGGAGTGGAACTTCTATTGGTGCAAATGTGAGAGAGGCACAAGGTTGTGAAAGCAAAAACGATTTTATTCACAAAATGAAGATTGCATATAAAGAGGCCGAAGAAAGTAAATATTGGCTGGAACTATGCGATTTATCAGAAAGCTATCCGAAACCCGGAAAATTGCTAAATGATATTGTCTCGATATTAAAAGTATTAGGAAAAATTATTACTACAGCGAAGTCCTAAATTTGCATATCTGCATATTTACATATTTGGACATCTTATATGAAAATCTTCCTCATCGGTTTTATGGGTGCCGGCAAAACATACTGGGGCCGCTTACTGAGTGAAAAACTCGGCATCCGTTTTTTTGACCTGGATGAACAGGTGACGGAACATGCCGGTAAATCAATCCCGGAAATATTTGCAACAGAAGGAGAAGAGCAATTCCGGTTACAGGAAAAAGAGGTGCTGCACATTATTACTGAAAGTCATAATAGTTTTGTAATGGCCTGCGGGGGTGGGTCGCCCTGCTATTTCAACAATATTGATTACATGAACCAGGCAGGTACTACCGTGTGGATTAACACTGCCGGTACTATTCTTTTTCAACGGCTGATGGCGGAAAAAGAAAAGAGACCATTGATAAGAGATCTTTCAGACGATCAGCTAAAGGCTTTTATTCATAAAAAATTTGCTGACCGTAAAATATATTATGAGCAGGCTGATGTAAAGGTGGATGAAGAACTCGTTGAATTAGATAAACTGATTGAAACAATATTTCATGCATAAGAATTACCTGGTAGCGGCTGCTATTTTTGGAGGGTTGGCTGTTGCGTTGGGTGCCTTTGGG
>JANPMI010000260.1:0-3402 GCA_031422725.1 Chitinophagaceae bacterium
CCTGGCAATATGTGCATTGCTGCTGCCTCTTGTTAATCCAAAAATGGTTCCTCTTGCATATTGATTCCAGTGTGGCGCACCCAAACCCGCAAAAGCCGGAACAAGATAAACACCATCTGTGTTCTGAACCTGCCCTGCTAACCTTTCTACTTCGGCAGAGGTGCGGATTATTTTTAGCTCATCTCTCAGCCATTGCACTACTGCACCTGCAATAAATACACTTCCTTCCAGTGCATATTCTGTTTTGCCGTCAATCTGCCACGCAATGGTTGTCAGTAAATTATTTTTTGAAGTAATGGCTTTTTCTCCTGTATTCATCAGCATAAAACAACCGGTGCCATAGGTATTCTTTACCATGCCGGGCTGTGTACACATCTGACCAAACAATGCTGCCTGCTGGTCACCCGCAATACCTGCAATAGGAATTCTGGAATCAGGAATAATATTTCCCGTCACTCCATAAATTTTGCTGGAGGGTTTTACTTCTGGCAACAAACTTTTAGGAATGTTGAATAGTTTCAGCAGCTCCTGATCCCATTGCAGGGAATGAATATTATACAACATCGTCCGTGATGCATTGGAGACATCTGTTACATGCACTTCACCATTGGTGAGCTTCCAGGTGAGCCATGTATCAATGGTACCAAAAGCCAGTTCACCATTCTCTGCTTTTTGTCTGGCTCCCTCTGCATTATCCAATATCCATTTCAATTTTGTGGCTGAGAAATAGGCATCAATTATTAACCCGGTCTTTTGTTGTATGGTGCCCGCATGATTAGCAGATTTTAATTCATCACAATATGCAGCCGTTCTTCTGTCCTGCCATACTATTGCATGATAGATGGGCTGGCTGGTCTTTCTATCCCACACTACCGTTGTTTCCCGTTGATTGGTGATACCGATACCGGCCACCTGTTTCATAGTGATATGTGCTTTCGCTACTGCTTCCGCCATCGTACCAAATTGGGTACTCCATATTTCATTGGCATCATGCTCCACCCAACCGGGCTGGGGAAATATTTGTTTGAATTCTTTTTGCGCTACGCTGACAATGTTGCCTTGTTTATCAAAGAGCATACTGCGGCTGCTGGTAGTGCCCTGGTCAAGGGCAAGAATAAAATGTGAAGACATGCAATAGTATTTAGTGAAAGGAAGTTAGTGAAAAGTTGTTATTGCTGAGTAGAATTCATGTTGTACAAGTGTGCGACGCAAGGAACGATGATAGTAGCACCACAGCCCGGTAAATAATTTTCTAAAACGCCACCCTGAAACTTCCGAAGACGCCGAAGTTCTTATCGTTTTGCCTGGTAAGTGTTGTTGGCAGCACCCGCCACACAAAATCTATCCGCAAAAGATGGAAGATATTGTCAATACCGGTGCCCAATTCCAGATACGTATTGCCATCTAATGTTTGAAAATTATGCCCCTGCTTGAAGTTAAGAGTTTTGTTGGCAGGGGAGAGGCTGGCCCATAATGCCTTGGCTGTCCACAGTTGACGGAAGCGGAGTTTGGGAAATAACCGGAAGATTCCATTACCAATATTATGCTCAATATTAACACCTGCATATTTATCATGAATGAATTCCCATTTGTTCATCATATTAAATGCATACTTGTTGTAATAATATAATTCATTGCCGGGGGCAATATCGAGCAGGATATAAGGCAAAGTGCCAAACGTTTTGCCGCCATATGCCAGGAATGTGATGTTTCCAAAGGGCGGTACATTTATATAATCAGAAACACTGGCGGAGATTTTTGTGTATTTATAGCTGCTGCTGAATACCCCGGCAAATCCATGACTGAGATTGATTTCGCCGATGGGGTAACCACTGCCGAGGCTGGTGCGGTAGAAATGACTTTCCAAAAATCTTTCGAGATAAGCAAAACGAATGCGAAGGGACACTTCAAAATTGGTAAAGGGTTTGCCATTACCGGCCACCTTAAATGAATCAGCCGGTAAAAGATTTCTTAATGGTATTGTTGACTTGTGTGTAACAGCAATAAGGTTCGACATCCACGGCAGGATTTCGTTGAAAAATTCAAACCTTTTCTCATTCACTTTAATATTCTTTACCGGGATATTTTTTTTACGTATGGCTATTGCAAATATATTATCCGACGATACTTCGCCATAATAGTTCTGTCCAAAATCCAGGTCGTTGGTGTAGGAGGTATAGAGATACATTCTCGGACTTTTTTTCGGCAGGAAAAAAATTTCGCCCATGCCCTTTAATTTTTTATCGCCAAAACCATAGGCGAGATAAGTGTGGAACCGGAATTTCTTATTGAAATATTTATTGGTGCCTATATCAAACCTCACCCGGAAACCTTCCCATCCATTTGAAGTTATCCAGTTGAACCAGGGGCCAATCTCGTAATTGCCGATGTCTTTATAACCGGTGCCGATGAAAGCCATTGTCCGTGTAAATTTTTGAAAAACGGGTGCATTGGTCAGGGTGTCAATCATTTTAATGATATTGCTTTCTGTTTTACTCAGTGGCTCATGCCGGGCGACTGTCCAGAAGTCTTTATTTTTTTCACTGGCTTTTGGCAGGGTGATTATTTCTTCGAGTATTTTATTTTTTTTCAGTTCGTTGATGACAGAACTGTCGTTGATAATTATGTTTCTATAAGTAGTTGTTTTGCGGCCGATAAAGCCCGGTCTTTCTTTACCTACCGGGGAAATATCTGCAACAAATTTATCCTTTGACAAGAACCAAATGGAATCATTTACCATCTTGTACTCCTGTATCAGGCTCAGGGTTTCTAAAAAGTTAACATTGGCTTCTTTGCCTAATCTCAAATTCATTCGTTGGATGGCAAAAGTGCCGACATGCACCCAGCAGTCGCCTTCAAAGGTATCCCCACCCTGGCGGCGGGGTGTAAACACCAGGTGAAAAAACCGTTGGTGATTGATAACCTGGGTATCCACTACCCTGTAATTATAATAGTAATCACCATTATCACTGGCGGGACTAATAAATTGCTTGTCAAAAACAGGTATAAAGTTGTTATATACATTCACCACCTGGTCCATGCCACCAAGAAGTTTTAATACACTTTCATTTTTTACGCCGTTGGTGTTAGCTGCTTTTATTATCTCTCTTCTTCTCTTCGGGCTTTTCTGGTAGTAATAATCAGATAAGGCCTCAGTAAGGTATGTCGGCAGGTATTTTATACCCTCTGATGTATCAATATTCTGGTTGATCAGATCACTGATTGGTTTTAGTGGTTTGAACTTGCCAAATTTTTCAAAATTGATATTTTTCAGATCAAGTTCGAGTTTGTTATACAATTCGTAAGAAAAATTGTCAAACCGGTAAGGGTTATTCTGGGGTTTATGCTCAACAATTTTTCGCCAGACCAGCAAGCCCTTGTTTACTTTTACTTTTACGGAGG
>JANPMI010000261.1:0-3997 GCA_031422725.1 Chitinophagaceae bacterium
AATGAAATTTTTCTGCGGGAATTAGTGAGCAATGCGGTAGATGCCACGCAAAAAGTAAAACGGCTGGCATCATTGGGTCATTACGGCAAAGACCTCGGCGACCTGAAAGTAAAAGTGGCGGTAGATAAAGAGGCTAAAACCATTACCATTTCTGATAGCGGTATTGGTATGACGGCGGAAGAGATTAAAAAATACATCAACCAGATTGCTTTTTCCGGTGCTACGGAATTTCTGGAAAAGTTCAAAGAAGCAAAAGATGCGAATGAGATCATCGGCAGGTTTGGTTTGGGTTTTTATTCAGCTTTCATGGTGGCGGATAAAGTGGAGATTCAAACCCTGTCGTACCAGGAAGATGCCGAACCGGCCCGCTGGATATGCGATGGCAGCACAAGTTTTGAAATTACTGAAGGCGGCAAAACCGAAAGAGGAACGGATGTTATCCTGTACATCAATGCAGAATCAGAAGAATTTTTGGAGGAGCATCGCCTTGCTGAAATATTAAATAAGTATGCTAAGTTTTTACCGGTGCCAGTGCAGTTTGGTACCAAAACAGAGTCAGAACCGGATGGTGAAGATGCAGAAGGCAAACCAAAATATAAATCAGTAGAAGTTGATAATATCATCAACAATACCAATCCCATCTGGACAAAAGCACCAGCCGAGTTAAAAGACGAAGACTACCTGGATTTTTACAGGGAACTGTATCCTTTCTCCGAAGAGCCCTTGTTCTGGATCCATCTGAATGTTGATTATCCTTTCAACCTGACAGGGGTACTCTATTTTCCCCGGTTGAAAAATGATTTTGAGATTACAAAAAACAAGATCAAACTATTCAGCCGCCAGGTATTTATTACGGATGAGGTAAAAGATATTGTTCCTGAATTCCTGATGTTGCTGCATGGTGTTATTGATTCACCGGATATTCCGCTGAACGTTAGCCGTTCTTTTTTACAGGCCGACAGCAATGTAAAAAAGATAAACAGCTATATCTCCCGCAAAGTAGCAGACAAGCTGAGTGAGCTGTTTAAAAAAGATAGAAAAGCTTACGAAGAGAAATGGAATGACATCGGCATTTTTGTAAAGTACGGTGCCATGTCTGATGAAAAATTTTACGAGAAGGCGAAAGAATTTTTATTGCTGAATAATACGGCCAACGAAAAAAATACTTTGGAAGAGTATGCGGTTAAGGTAAAAGATTTTCAAACGGATAAAGAAGGGCAGTTAATTTATCTCTACACCGTTGACCCGCAAGCACAGGACAGCTACATACAAGCCGCAGTTAAAAAAGGCTATGATGTATTGCTGATGAACTCACCAATAGATACACACTTCATTCATAACCTTGAAATGAAGTTGGAAAAAACAGCATTAAAAAGAGTGGATGCTGATGTGGTGGATAAGCTGATTGTAAAAGAAGATGCAGCAAAACATCAGCTTACCGAAGACGAGATTACTAAACTGAAAACCATATTTGATAAAGCCATCAGCAATGCTGCTATGAAAGTAGAAGTGGAAAGTCTGCAGGCAGATGGGATGCCGGTAACTATTACCATGGAAGAATGGATGCGGCGTATGAAAGATATGAGTAAGATGGGTGGTGGCGGCGGCATGAATTTTTATGGCTCCATGCCGGATAAATATAAAGTAGCCATTAATGCCAATCATAAAATCATCAGCAAAATATTGCAGGCAGAAGAAGGGCAGCAAACGGCGATGGCGAAGCAGGCTTTTGACCTGGCGATGCTGGCACAGGGCTTATTAAAAGGAGCAGACCTTACGGCCTTTGTGGAAAGAAGTGTGGAAGTGATATAAATACAGGATCCCACGAAGACACGAAGCACACTAAGCAATAACTTTGTGACCGTTGTGTCTTTGTGGGAAATCTCTTTTCTTAATTATTATTCTTCACCTGTGCAGTCTGCTGAGGTATAGAAGGATCAATCACTAAAAACTCAGGCGGCTCCGAAGCCTGTTGCAGCAATTGCTGGTATTTCAATTTAAGACTGCGTTTGAATTTGCCGAGATAACCCGGCACCCGCAGGTCCAGGACATTGACAGGAACAGCTTCGATCAGGTCGTTTCCGAGGTACATCATTAATTTCATAGTAGTGGATATTGGATAAGACAAAAAAAATACATTTTTTATTTGTATGCAATCCTATAAGTACTCCTTTTCTAAAGTAATTTTACGAGGGTACAGGAGTAAAATAGTTGCCCCGCAGTCAGGTACATAATACAAAAACCCCCGCCTCGTTTAAAACGAGGCGGGGGTTGTATCATTAGCATTGAATGATTATTTTTTCCTCGCATGCCGGTCAAATTGCAACAGCATATCGGCTTTCCCGTCTTTATTGATACGCCATGTCTCCATCAGTGCCATGGTATCGATTTTGCCTTTGCTATCTGTATTGATTTCGGTGGCCCATACCAGCACCCAGTTTTCTTTTTTATCTGTGCTGTACACCGGCATTACGGCGTTGACAGTATCAATTACCGAAGTGTAATCAGCCCGGCCTCTTTTCCAGCGGGCCATCAGGCTGTCAAGACCTTTTACCATCGCATTATCACTGTGAAAAGCCACAATGGTATCAGCAATCCAGTTCTTCATATTGTCCAGCGTATTATTCTCCCAGTCTTTCCAGCTTCCCTGCAAAATCATAGCTGCATAAGCCGGATTGCCCATTTCAAAGGAAGAAGAGTAAGATGCCGTGTAGGGAAGTGCTACATCAGTTTTTGCGGTAACGGTGTTGCTGTCAGTGTTCCCGCCACCACCGCCTTTGTCACCACTGGCACCGGCGGTCTTGTCGTTGTTACAGGCGATAATAAAAGCCCCTGCTGAAAGCAGTAAAAGGATCTTTTTCATTGTGTTTATGTTGGTTTAAAAGTTACAGAATCTGGAACGGACACTGAAAAAGCTTAAATAGGGGACAGGTAAACCGGGAAGGAGTAAAAATAACGGGTTTTCCAGAAAAAAAAACAATTTATCTCTTTATGATTTGCAGGGGTAATCCTTTTATTTCGTCACAGCCCCCTGCTCTATCCAGCATCGTATAAAATCTCTTTCTTCCGGTGTCATATTGGTTTTATTGTTTGGGGGCATTGTTTTGGTGATGACAACCCGCTGCATAATCAGGTCTTTCTTTTTTGTAATGTCATTTGGTGTATCATACACCACGCCATTGGGGGGTGCAGTATAAATAGCATCCGTTGGTTTGGATGAATGACAACTGACACATCGTTGCTGAATGATGTTGTTGACCTCAGCAAAACTTACTTCATTGCATTTGGTATTAGAAAGTTCCGGTGCGGTAGCGTACGCCACAGCTAGTAATAGTATAACTGATGCCGGCAGTATCCATACACTAAGCCTTCCCTGTTCCCGGAGGTTTAGCCAGTGTTTGATACCGGCACTGCCGATACTGATAGCAGCCAAAACAATCCATTGATATTTATTTCCAAAGGTGGAAGGAAAATGATTGCTCACCATTACAAACAAAACCGGCAACGTAAAATAGTTGTTGTGTATGGAGCGGAATAATGCATTCTTTCCTTTTTGCGGATCCGGCAGCTCACCTTTCTTTGCGGCCTTCACCATCGCCTTCTGCGAAGGGATGATGACAAAGAAAACATTCGCCACCATGATGCTGCCAATCATTGCTCCAAAATGTATAAAAGCAGCACGGCCACTATACACATTACTATACAAATATGCGAAACCAATTAAAATAATAATACCGGCAAGTGCAAACAGGATGGGTTGCTTACGCAATGGAGATTTGCAAAGCAGATCATATAGCAGCCATCCAATAATAAATGAACCGACGCTGATGGCAATTGCCAGTGCTGTATTCAATTCCATCACATTATTATCAATCATCATCGCCGATGCATTGAAATAATAAATGATAAACAACAATGCAAAGCCGGATACCCAGGTAAAATAAGCTTCATATTTAAACCAGTGCAGATGTTTGGGAATGGTCTTTGGAGCTCCTTT
>JANPMI010000262.1:0-1695 GCA_031422725.1 Chitinophagaceae bacterium
ACTTACACCGCTGTCGGTAAATACCTGCTTCAGTGCGCCTGCACCGGCGATGATCAGTAAGATCACTGATACATCTTTTACCGCCTCACCATAATCTGTCATCAGTTTCTTTACACTATGTTTATTGGCGATGCCGAGTGACCAGGTAGCGAACAATAAGGATAGCAGTAAAACAATTACCGGGTCGCCAAAAAAAGTTACTATTTTTTTAGTGCCCGCACTGAAATGAAACCCATTTAAAGCCACCGTAAAAAGAATCAGTAACAGGGCCGGAAGCAAAGCCGTAAAGAAACTGTTGAAGGTTCCCGGTAGTTTATCCGCAGGCAGCAATGCAGGTTTAAATAATTGCAGGGATGGTGTCCGTAAATTTTTTAGGGTACGGCTGAACAAGGGACCCGCCACAAGAATAGCCGGTATCGCAACGATGATTCCATATAGTAATACCTTGCCGGTATCTGCCTTTAACTGTGCTGATAACGCCAATGGGGATGGATGCGGTGGCAAAAACCCATGCGTTACAGAAAGGGCGGCCAGCATGGGCAAAGCCATGTAGACTGCAGGCATGCCGGTACGATACACTACTGAAAATACCAGGGGTACCAATAAAACAAAGCCTACATTATAAAAAAGAGGAATGCCCACAATAAAACCGGTTAGCATTAAGGCCCATTGCAGATGTTTACTGCCAAACTTTTGAATTAAAGTATCTGTAATTTTTTGTGCTGCCCCGGTTTCGGCTACCAGTTTACCCAGCATGGCACCTGCACAAACCACAATAACCAGTTCGCCCAGCATATTACCAATACCTGTTTTTACTGAAGTAGTTAATTGCTCTAATGGAATGCCCAGCCACCAACCTGCCAGCAGGGAAACAATAATAAAAGAAAGAAAGGGGTGAAATTTTGCAACAGCGATCAGCAGGATCAGCAGCAGCAAACAGGTAATAACTATCAGTACAGTCATCAATGGCAGTTAGAGTGAAAGAGGAAGATAGTAAAAAGAAAAATAAACTTTTACACAAGGGCGGAGAGATATTTTACTCTTTTATTTGCTTAACGGCATTAATAAATTCCCATAAGGTATCGGTAGTTCTATCAATCAGGTCTGCTTCCAAATGTTCATAAATCTCTATCGCTTTACCTGCATTGGCTTCTGCAATAGCATCCAATAGCTCAGGAATTGAAATTTCTTTAAGCCGGGCTATGATATAAGCTTGTTCCATCTTTAAAAGTAAAAATTAATTTCTGTTACACACTGAATAGCTTAAATATGGATAAAAAAAATTTTTACGCCATTGGCGGGTGTACTGAGCTTGTCGAAGTATCTTTCATCCGCCATTTGACTAAAGGGGATTTTTGTATTGGGGTTGGGTGTCCTTAATTCATGTGGTCGGTGGAAGAAAACACCGACCACCTTTAGATTTGAATTCGGCGTGTTATTTTTTATCGAACACCTGCCAAGGCGGACATTTTTTATTTCAACTTCTTTTTTACAGTACCCTGCCTTAACAGTTTTGCATTAAGATTGCTGACTACTTTCTTCCCCGTTTTAGCCTCAATAGCTTTCCGGGTATTGGCTGCTATGGTACCGCCTTGTTTGGCAATGGTTTTATTTTCAGCAAAATTTTTCGGCTTCTTTTCTTTACTTATTTCGGTAGTGGTTGCTTCGCCCAGCATATTAAGTACCAATTCCAGG
>JANPMI010000263.1:0-1572 GCA_031422725.1 Chitinophagaceae bacterium
ATGGGCTATTATGATGATGTGTATAAAGCATTAACCGGGCAAGGCCCTAATCCAGTTCCGGCAGCGGATGGGATAAGGAATATGCGGATTATTGAAGCGGCGTTGGAGAGTATGAAAGAAAGAAAAGTAGTGTCACTCTGAGCAGTTTACCCTGAGTATATCGAAGGGAAGAGTGATTATCCTAACTTTAAATAATCAATAATCAATCTTCAATGCTTAATCTTCAATTTCAATACAAGCGGAGTACTTTCTCACCTTGCCTGCCGGCAGGCAGGTTCCTCATTTTTCATTTCTTATTTCTCATTCTTCTTACCTCCTGCTCTGTTGAAAAGCAAATTACCAAATCTGCCAAAGCAGATGTGCTGGATGCAAAAAGCATTGCAAACTGCCCATATTGGCATCAGCATTTTTGACCCGGCTGCTAATAAATACTTATACAATTACCAGGGCGATAAATATTTTGTGCCGGCAAGTAATATAAAAATACCTACCTGCTATGCGGCGATGAAATATTTGGGAGATAGTTTGGTTGGGTTGAGGTATGCAGGCAATTTCGAGAAGCAAATGGTAATTGTCCCAACTGGTGATCCTACGTTTTTACATCCTGATTTTACGACACAAAATGTCTATACCTTTTTGAAAAAAGTAACAGGTGATATATTGTTTGATGAAAGTGATATAGGTGTTCAAGCATTAGGCGATGGCTGGTCCTGGAATGATTACAATCAGTATTATATGGCAGAAAGAAGTGTTATGCCGATGTATGGAAATGTCGTACGGATAAGCGGAAATTTGAAAAACTTAAAGGTGCAACCTGAGTTTTTTAAATATAAAATTTCAACAGACCCACTTAAAGGCCTTACTCCAAACATTGACTCTTTCTATCCAATTTCTGCGAGTAGAATGAAGCAAGAAAATAGCTTTCTGGTAAGAGGTAGCGAATCGAAGAAGGGGAATGTTATTGAAATCCCTTTTCACACATGGGAGTTAGGAATATTATTCCGTTTGCTTAAGGATACTCTGGGTTTTGATAAAATTACATTTTCAACATTTAATCTCCGCTACCAGCCTTCGGTTAAAAAAATTCACTCCCAACCCACCGACTCCCTCCTCAAACCCATGATGCACCGCAGCGATAATTTTTTTGCTGAGCAAGCTTTATTAATGGTAAGCAATGAAATGCTGGGAGTGATGAATGACGAAAAAATTATTGACACCTTATTAAAAACAGATTTTAAAGACTTGTCACAAAAACCAAGATGGGTGGATGGTTTCGGTCTCAGCCGCTATAATTTATTTACCCCGCAGGATTTTGTTGTCATCCTCAATAAAATGAAAAATGAGTTTGGTATGGAACGCCTCAAAGTCATCCTGCCAACTGGCGGCGAAGGAACTATCAGCAGTTATTACAAAGCCGACAGCGGATATATCTATGGAAAAACAGGAACACTCTCCGGTGTGGTTGCTTTCAGCGGTTTCTTATATACTAAAAAAGGTAAGCTGCTTATTTTTTCTACACTCGTTAATAATCACCAGGCTACTGCAACAGAAGTAAGAAGGGCGATAGAGAAG
>JANPMI010000264.1:0-11329 GCA_031422725.1 Chitinophagaceae bacterium
ATAACCTTATGTTAATCGTCATCTGCATGACGCTGTATATTTTTTTAAGTGTCTATTTTTATTTTTCTAAATTGTTGATATGAAAAGATTGATAGTAATCACAGGAATATTGCTGGCAGCTTCTTTTGTAAATGCACAGCAGTCCCCCGAAGGATTGTTTATTGCATCAAAGGCTCCGGACTTTAAAGCCAAAGATCAGTATGGCAAGGATGTAAGATTAAAAGATTTGCTGAAAGAAGGAAAAGTGGTGCTGGTATTTTACCGGGGCCAATGGTGCCCTTATTGCAATAAAGAACTTTCAAGATTGCAGGATTCATTGCAGATGATAACAGATAAAGGAGCTACCCTGGTAGCCGTTTCTCCTGAAAAACCGGAAAATATTTCTAAAACTGCTGAGAAGACAAAAGCGACTTATTCTATATTATATGATGAAGGATTGAAAATTATGAAAGCCTACCATGTGGCGTTCGAAGTTCCGGAAAACACCATTACCCGCTATCGCAATGCAGGTATTGATTTAGAAAAAGCTAATGGTGGCAATGGCAAATACCTTCCCGTACCTGCTGTTTACATTATAGATAAAGAATCCACTGTTACCTATCGCTTCTTCGAGCCTGATTACAAAAAGCGGCCCAGTGTGCAGGATATTTTGAAAAATTTGTAAGTACGCCAAAAAATACAGCCACAGATTAACATAAATTATTCTGCCTGCGACAGATATTTGTTAGCCACGAAATCACACGAATAGAAGTTATTCTTTTGTGGGATTTTGTGTTAATTCGTGGCCCCAAAAAAGATTGCGAAGCAATCAATCTGTGTTAATCTGTGTAATCTGTGGCCAGTGTACATTATTGTTATTATCTCCATACAATCTTTCCTATTTTCCCGTTTCCACCAGCGAGATAAACGGCAGCTCCCAGTTTGGAAGCACGGCACACATGAAAACCTTCTTTACTTATCCATTTCCAGTTTTTACCGCCATCCAAAGAATAATCAACACCATTGATACCGCAGGAGAAAATTTCTGTTTTGGAAAAATATTCCACGCAACTTCTGTAACCATGCGGCGGATTGTTGGGTGCATTCCAGGTGTTACCTCCATCGTTGGTATAAAAGCAATTTTTTTGATCCGAAGAATCAGCATTAAAATCTCCGCCGACAACGATCATCCTTTTACCACCTTTTAATTTTAGTTTATCCCACACTGCTATGGAATTGGCACCGGTGGTTTCTTTGCCCTGAATGAGGGGTAATGTTTTGGTTTGATTTTTTGAAAACAATCTTGATTTGGTGCCTCCACTTACAAATACCGCTTCATCCTTATCCAATGCTCTTACATTGGTGCCACTGGCAGCAAAACAGGCTTCGCCGCTGTCTGCAACCGGTCTTTTATCCATTGGTATTTCCTGCCAGGTGGATCCGCCGTCAAATGTTCTGGCAACAAAAAATTTCCCGTCTATCGGGTCGCCGATAACGATGCCAGCTTGTTCATTCCAGAATTCCATCGCATCGAGGAACATACCTTTCGTTTTATTTTCATACACCACTTTCCAGGTATCACCACCGTCGGTTGTTTTCAATATATAAGCCGGATCAGCTACGGCCATAATAACAGCTGTGGAAGCATCAAAAGCTTCTATATCCCTGAAATCATTTTTTTCAAATCCTTTTACGGTCAGCCATTTCCATGTTTTGCCGCCATTGGTAGTTTTGCCAATTGTTCCATTGCTGCCGCTAACCCATACTACATTATCATTGACAACACTCAGTCCACGGATGCTTGTTTTGGTTCCTGATATCAATACTTCCACTTGCGGTAATTGGGCTGCAAGTATTTTCCCGGTAAAAACAAAGGCAAAAAGAAATATATTTTTTAATTGGAATGATTTCATGGGGATTGTTTAAACAGGCAAAATAAACTCTTCTATTGATATTGTATCATCGTTCTTTTGGAGGAACCATCATCAAATAATTCCATCACTGCATAAGCCGGGCCAAATTCCTGGAAAGAGCCATTCCACCAGTTGCCGGACACGGCACCATTGCAGTAATAGTTAATACCGAGATATTCCACTTTATCCTGCAAATGAATATGGCCACTGATACAAACTTTTATGTTCGGGTGTTTGGTAAATATCTTTTTCAATACCATAAAATCGGTATGCATCAGGTTGCGTTTAATAAGCAGGTCGCCATTCGTTTCTGTTTTATCAAAAAATAAACCCGAACAAATGGAAAGAATGGGAATATGCGAAACGATGCAGATAAATTTTTCTGCCGGCACCTCTTGCAATTCCTGTTGCAACCAGTCTGATTGCTCAGGATCCAGTTTGCCAATATAGCCACCCGCAGGATTCAGTTGTGTGCTGTCCAATACAATAAAATGCCATTTCCCTTTGGTAAAACTGTAAAACCGGTTTTTCATTTCTAATGTTTCCACTACCCACAATTTTCCATAGAGGCGGTCAGCTTCCGGTCTGTTCTGTTTTATAAACCATCCCCACACATCATGATTGCCGATAGTGTGATAAACGGGAAGATTATTTTCTTTTCGTAAAATAGTTTTAAAAAGATCCCACTGTGTTGTTGTCTTTTGTTTATCTGCTTCCAGTGCATCCATAATGGCATCACCACCATTCATGATAAAATCAACGGATGATTTTTGCTGCTGCACATGCTGCAGTGCTTTTGCCATTCCTGTTTCCGGAACCAAGCCGGGTTTTATATGAATATCAGTGAGGTGAGCAAACCGGATGGCCCTTTTTTTATTTTCCCCTGCAAACGAAAGAGAGGGGAGCAGGCTGCTGCCGATTACGGCAGCAGAATTTTGCAGGAATGCTTTTCTTTTCATACCCAACGTTTGAAAGGATTAATTCAACTGTGCTAAAAATTCTTCCCGGCTCACTATTCCTTCTTTCCGCCATACTTCTTTTCCTTTTTTGTAAATAATGAAAAGAGGGATGGGTTCAATATTCATTGCCTTCATCAGGTTGGTATGGATACCGGCATCAACTTTTATCAGCCGGAACTTCAGGTCTTTATTGTTTTGTAATTCATCAATCACCGGAGCCATCTTTACACAGGGCGGACACCAGGCGGCCCCGAAATCAACAAGGACCATTTTATCTGCTGAAATTGCTGCTAAATATTGCTCCATCGTTATCTGGGGTTCATTGGTAGTGCCTTCCAATGGCTTTTCTGCCTGTTTCCAGGCATTGATGCCACCAATCAGTTCAACTACATTTTTAAACCCATCTTTTCTCATCCAGTCTGCTGCTGCGGTGCTGCGGCCACCAACCAGGCAGTAGATATAAACGGGTTTATCTTTATCCAAATATTGTATCCTGTCGGAGAACTGGCTGGAATTTGTCCAATCTGCCTGGAGTGCATTTTTAATATGGCCGGTATTATACTCTTTGAAAGTCCGTACATCTAATACCTGCACATTAGTCCCGGCTATACCTTTTTCAAAATCTTCGGGGCCTGTTTTAGTCAATTGATCTGTTTGTCCTTTGCAGGAAAGGAAAGAGGAAAATAAAAACAGGAAATAAACGTTTTTCATTGGTTCAATTTGTCGCAAAAGTAGGTTTAGTTTTCCATGACAGCCACAGTTTTACAACAGACCGCCAGCTCTAAAAACGACATATAGTAAAGAAAATAGTCTTATTTTTAATGGCTAAAGTAATTCCCCTTTTATGAAAAAACGTATCATTTATTTTTTGGCAATTGCCATGGTTGCCCTTACCGGATGCCAGAAAGAGCTGAGTATTGAAGGCAGTAATGCCCCCGCAGCGGCCAGCCTGCAAAGCGATATAAACGGAGATTGTCTTCCCAAAACGGTGAATGGTGTTTACATTGCCGGCACCGCATTAGTGCCAGCCACCAATACAATTACGGTGCAACTGAATGTTACCAAAACAGGAACCTACGTTGTATATACTGACACGGTAAACGGTTTCTTTTTCCGTGCTATGGGTAGTTTTACAACCCTGGGTGCCAATACAGTTACGCTCCGTAGTAGCGGAACTCCTTTTGCTCAAGGGATTAATAATTTCAGAGTATATTATGACACTACTTTTTGTGATATACAGATAACAGTACTGCCGGTGGGCTCTGGTCCGGCTGTATTTACATTAGCCGGTGCTCCCTCATGCACTACCCCTGTTTTTGCTGGTACTTATGCAACAGGTACTCCTTTAAATGCCAGCAACACCGTTACATTGAATGTAAATGTAACTACTGCGGGAACTTATAATGTTAGTACGGCTCCGGCTGTTGGCGGTATGACTTTCACCGGTACGGGATCATTGATGACAGGGGCACAAACTATCGTTTTAACCGGAACCGGTACACCAACTGTAGGAGGTAATAATACTATTCCTGTTACGGTGGGAGCATCCACCTGTAGTTTTGTAATTAATGTTCTTAGTCCCGCAGTGTTTACATTAGTAGGTAGTCCAACTTGTACTACTCCTGTTATTGCCGGAACATATACATTTGGAACTCCTTTAACCGCAGCCAATACAGTAACATTAAATGTGAATGTGACAGTAGCAGGTGCATACAATGTTTCCATCCCAACTGTTGGTAATATTACCTTCGCTGGTAGCGGAACACTGGCTTTAGGTGCACAAACCATTTTATTATCAGGAACAGGCACACCCACAGTTGGCGGTAATAATACTTTTCCTGTAACGGTAGGGCCATCCAACTGTAGTTTTGTAATAAATGTTACCGGCGGCCCTGCAGTCTATACCATTGACTGTCCAAATGTAATGGTAAATGGAACTTATCAAGTAGGCGTGCCTTTAACTGCAGCCAATACAATCACACTGCCCATAACTGTTACTACGGCTGGTGCCTACACCATTAGTGCTTCTATCAATGGAATGACGTTTTCTAATTCGGGTAGTTTGACCTTTGCCACCACCACAATCACACTTAATGGCAGTTTAATGCCTACCGGGCCTGCTAATACATATAATTTGTCTGTAGGAACACCGGCCTGTTTAATACCAATTACTGTTGCAGCTGCACCTGTTATCGATTGGAGTTTTATGATAGGAGCAACAACTTATTCAGGTTCTACTTCCGATGTTATAGGGTTAGATAATACGACGTTTCCGCCTTTTACAATAGTTGACTATTATGGTGAGTATGGTGGAACTCCTGATCTGCTTAATATAACATTGGGAGACCCATCGGGTGGAGTCTTTACTGCAGGTGAGCAATACAATTCTAACTTCACGACAATTGCGAACGGGGCCTATTTTTATTTCGACGCACTGCCTGCGCTTGAACTGGAAGCTACTGATCCTGGTACAACACCAGGAGTGAATCTTATCTTTGCGATAACGAGTCATAACACGGCAACTAAAACAATTATCGGAACATTTAGTGGCAACGCATTTGATTATGTATCCGGCACACCCAAAACGATCACGAACGGAACATTCAAGATCGTTTATCCAAACTAATTCACAGTAAAGTGATATAACAAATGCCGCCCGTAAGAGCGGCATTTGTTTTATAAAAACCCTTTCTTCTTCCCTGAGTACATCGGGTTAATTTAAAATCATCCACCGCACTTTTTACATGCTATTTTTTGTTATAGTTACTGAAGAATCTCAAAAATTAAACGGTTTAGTTTATTCCTCCTCATCTTCTTCATAATAAGCATCCTGGTTATCCTGGTAATGTTCCTGCCAGGCTTTTACGGCGTCGTCACTCAGGCATTCCACGATGTCGTGCAGATTATCTTTTTTTAATTTCCAGGCTGTTTCCATCGGGTCGTCAAAACGCTGAATAAATACACAATGGTCTGACTCAACCGCCACTTTAATAAGGGTGATGGGGGAATCTTCTTTTTCCTTTACGAGGTAATAACAGCCGGTTTCCAGCAGGTCGTAGGTGTACATAAAACTTCTTCCTTTATTAGTTATTTAATCCGGTTCCCGGTTTAATAAGTTTGAATTTAACGGCTACTCAATGCAGTTGAGAGTGGAAGAAATCTGATGGGTTAAAAGTACAGATCAAAATTAGGGGATTGGAGAATCAGCGGAGTATGAAATTTTTAATTTGTGTTGATTTGATCTATCGAATGACTGTCTTAATTGATGAATTTCAATTATTTATAGAAATTGTTATTAATTCTTAATTCAATTATAATTTGCAGTCTTTTCGCAGGAAATTGTTCCGGGATATTGCCATGTTTCCTTTCTTCCTTCTTCATTTACTGTAAACTGGGTGCTGCTTTCATCAAAAGATTTATTGACAAGACGGCTGTTCATTTCCATTGAAAAATCCAGGAACAATTTGTCAACCGGCCCGGCCGCCGCCTGGTTCATATACCATGCTTTTGAAATGACAGGGCACTTGAAATCAAAAGAAGCGAAGACAACCGTTTTCACCTGCGGGTATCCGGATGTTTTGAAATATATTTTCTTATTGCTGATATCATACACAATGCTCCATTTGGTATGAGAACCCTGGGCAACATTATCCAGGATGGAAAATGAATAATCAATAGCCGAAGTAGTTATTGCTGCCTGTTGAAACTGTTTTACCATAGTACAGGCTTTGGCGAACCGGTCAATAGAATTGCTGGTAAATGAAACTGCGTTTCCTCCCGAAGATGCCGTAGCTATTTTTGTTTGTTCCAAAGAGGAGGCATACGCATCATTGGTCAGCACCGGAAATGGAAGGTCGCTGCCTTTATGCACTTTCATTTTTCCTTCGAGGAATTCAATAGTGGCCACATTACCCGTTGCATCTGCAACCAGGAAATGAAGCGGAGCTGTTCCTTTGGAAGTAATGCGGAGTTTGTTATCGGTAGCAATCAATTCGTCAACGGTGCTGCAATTGTCCAACTGGTATTGTATCCATTGTAATTCTCCCATAGCGGGCCGGGTGTCAGTAGCAGGATATTGTGTGCCGTCTAACCACATCATTTCAACCACCAAACCTTTTTCATTCATTCCACCCGTTGGAAATTCCTTACCATACTGATTAAAGGTAATGCTGCCGTATTGGGATATCCAACTGATGGTGCTGCCATCAGCTGAATTGGAGGATGTTTTTGAAAGTCCTTTTTGATTGGTACAAATCATACCATTACCGGTGACCCAATCATAGTTGCGGCCAAAAACTAATTGCCCGTTCCTGTTGATAAAAAAAGTGGTGCAGGCGAAAGAAAGAGTTATAGAAAAATTAGCAACAAACAGCAGGGAGATCAATTTTTTCATATGTTGAAATTATTTATAAGCTACTCCTGCAGCAAATGAAATAGTACAGGCGGCAACAAAAAATACCTCCTGCGGTTTGCTCAGACCAGAGGAGGTATCAGTTTTTTTTTGCAGGTTAACTAAACAGGCAGCTGCGGCTGCAGTCTTTTTTCTTTTTCTCTGCTTTCTTTTCAATGCCTGTTTTTTTTTTGTTGTTGTTGAAGCTTGCAAATGCTACAGCTGTTATACCAGCCAGCAACACAACGGCCACTACTATTTTTTTCATACCTGGAAATTTAGACTGAAAAATTACGATATTTTTTAAACAGGTAAAATTTTGTTTTGATGAATGGTAGAAGCTGCACCCGGCGATTGTCATATTGAGCCTGTCGAAATATGTCAAGCGCCGTCAAACAAATCTGTAAACATTTCGATAAACTCAATGTGACAGATTTGTTTGCCTGGATAGAGTCTTTTCAGGCATTCACCACTTCTTTCAGGTTTGCATTTCTATTCCGCAGATCCAACCCTCCTTCCAGCACCGATTTCAGGTTGGCCATATAAAAACCCCAACCATTGCCACAGTCTATAAAAAAATGTTGCTGTTCATCTGCATCTTCCATGGGCATGGTTTGCACCAGTTCACAGATAGTTTCTCCTTCTTCCTGCTTAATGGAAACAGTAACTATGCAACCCCCGGAAAAACTGAATTGCAATTGATCCCAGCCATTCGCCAAAAGAATTTCCCGTTCTTCCTTTGCTGAATCATCGTAGCCATACCAAAGCCATTTGTAGGTATCACCGGATTCAATATGACTATTTTTTGTCCGGGTTGAACCATCGGCTTTATAAAATTGTGCCAGCCGGAGAAACCAGCTTTCTAAACCCTGCTGTGTAGTCCAAGCATCATAAATAGCTTTCGCAGAAGTTTTGATGGGGATACGTTTGGTAAATTGTTTCCAGTTGCGGGGCATGTAATATTTTTTTAGATATTAATGATAATGACGAAAAGTAATATGTTTTCTATTACAGGGCTAAGGAAATTGAGGTAAGAAATTTTATAATTTAAACCCTTTTAACCCCGGTTTCCTGTTCAAGGATGCCATCAGTACGGTTTGTTTTATCCTTGTCTCTCTTGTTTCCAGTCTTTTGGCACTGTCAATCCAGTATAAGAACTGGCGGCGTACACTTTCAGAAAAATTCTGGAAGGTTTCTTTGGCTTTTTTATTTTTCCCGAATAGTTTTTCGAGATCAGCAGGCAGTTCTTTATTTTCGGCTGCTCTGTCACTGGCAGTCAGACTATCCCAGGCACCATTTTGTTTTGCCAGTTGAATAGCAGCAAGACCTGCCGGGGTCATCTTTTTTTCTTTTAGCAGTTTCTCCACCCTTGTTTTATTTAACCGGCTCCATACACTTTTTGGTTTACGGGGAGTAAATTTAAGCATGGTTCTTTCATCATCTAATTTTCGTGGCAGGCTATCTATCCATCCAAAGCACAACGCTTCTTCTACTGCATCCTCATAACTTACTCTCGGTTTGCCCGTTTCTTTTTTATAATAAATCAGCCAGGTGCCCGGCGATTTGAGATGATTTTTCTCCAACCAATTCCGCCATTGTTGCCTGGATTTTGGATGGGTAGTTTTATATTCCCGGAAAGACATGGATAAAATTAGTGATAGTATTAATCCACCGGTCATATATATAAACAAAAAGAGACCCCGGAATTTTCCGGGGTCTCTTTACAAAAAACTATTTAGAAATTATAAACCTAATCCGACACAAAATGCTCTTGTGGTAGCAGGAATAGTAGTGAATTCAGTAGCTACCCCTGTGGTGAGATTAATGGTATATATTTTATTAGTGCTTCCTGTATTAAAAAATGCATATCCTTTACCGGAAACACCTCCAATATCAAATCCATTTTCCGGGCTAAGCGTAACACCGAGGCTTCCTACGGCAACCAGGGTGCCATTATTAGGCGGGTTTTGTTGATATAGTATTCCTGTAGTGTGGTCAATCACAAAAAGTGTTGTGGTAGTAGCACCTCCAAAATTATTAGTGTAAGCAGCGGCCGCTACGTTGGGCACACCAGGATTTAATGCAACGTCAACCGCTGCAATGTCACCGGTTAAAGGGTTCAGTCTTATGTTTTGACCTGTGTTGCTTACTACCCTGATACGGTCAACAGTTGGATTAAAATCAAAACCAAATGAAGTACCGTTTAATAAAGTGCTGAATACCGGACCAACCACGGTGGCAGCTCCCGATCCCATATTAATGGCGTAGAGGCGGCTGGTACTTCCCAGTGCATAGAGTTGACCCGTGGCAGGCCTCATATCTATACCCAGAATTTTTTCATTAGGCTGCAAACCTGTTATGTTTTTAATGATGGGTATAACAGGCACCTGCAGATTAAATACCAGAAGGTTGTTGGTGTTGTTATTATTTTCGATGGAATAAGCAACAGGAACAGTAGGTATTGCAAGTCCGATGATAGGCGTACTTAAACTTCCCATATCAGTCGTCAGACCTGTTACAAGATCAACCCGCATCAACCCGGCAGTGCCGAGGTAATTGTAAGAGGCAAGGGCTACTGTATTATCAGGCGAAATATCAAAACCACCATCCACCGTGGATGAAGCTAATTGAAAACCGCCTCCAACTATCGCAACAGTTCCGGCATTAGGAGGGTTTTGTGTGTAGAGGTTCCTGTTTACAAAATCAATATTATATAAAGTGGTGGTCGTTGCTCCGGAAAAATTGTTGGAGTAGGCTGATCCTGCAATATTAGCTGTTGGATTTATTGGTCCATCAACTGCAACAGTGGTACCTGTTTCAGGATTCACCCTTAAATTTTGTCCCTGGTAAGTCACTATCCGGATGCGGTCAACGGTTGGATTAAAGTCGAAACCAGCCATCGGGCCGCTTAATGCTGGTGTAAAAGCGATTGGATTTACAATAAGGGATGAGCCTGTTTCAGGATTGATAACATACAAATGGCTCGAAGCACCAAGACCATATAGTTGCCCGGTAGCCGGACGAAAATCAATAGCGATTATTTTTTCAGTAGGAGAAAGCCCGGCAATTGGAATAGTTGTAATAACTGTTCCCGGCGCATTTGCATTAAGCTTTACAAGCTGGTTTGCATCCGTTAACCCGTAAAAAATAATATTGGGCTTGAAAATCGGTAGAGGGGCAATAGTATAAGATTCACCATCATTATCCGGTGAGCAACTATTAAATAGCATGAGGCCTGAAAGTCCAAGCACTAAGAAGAATGATTGTAATTTCTTATTCATATGGAATGGTTTTGAATGTTTAATGTGCAAATTTAGGGGAGATTATGTGAATAGGGTTGTTTCCGGGGTGTTTTTTAAGGCAAAAAAGCAGTAAAAAATAGCTGGTTTGCCAAAATTGTCACCTGATTCAGCAGGAAAACTGATAATGCCCACTGATTACAGCAATGGATTAATGAAAATAAAACCCTTTATTAATTAGATGAGATGAGGCAGGAAACTGAATCAATATTATTCCTGATTTTTTACGGGATCATCTCGTACCAGTATTTTTTCCCGGATAAGACTTTCAATCATTAGCTGGCTGTTGAAGCGGCCATAAAAGTCAAAATAAATGTAACCAGTAAACTGTCCGCAGAACATAATGTGATTCTTTTCAGGAAATACAATAGATAGTAATTCATCGGGCTATTGACCCAACTACTGGCTTTTCTTTTCCACAATCGTTGATAACTCCAAATCCGGAGTGCAAGGCTCGTTTTGGTATATTTGTCCGAAGAGGAAATTGCTGAGCAGCGAACCGAAACCTGAAATGTGCGACGCAAGGGACGATGCTCAAGGAACTGATGCTGGCAAAATAAAATACTAATAACCTATAAATGAATCACCCTTCGTAACTCTTCGACAAGCTCAGAGTGACAAGGGTGACAGCGAAGCATGGCAAAAGAAAAAGAAACGACTGATCTTTTTAATTACGACGAAGACAGTATAAAATCCCTCGATTGGAAAGAACATATCCGCCTGAGACCGGGTATGTATATTGGTAAGCTGGGCGACGGTGCGTCACCTGATGATGGCATTTATGTACTT
>JANPMI010000265.1:0-7777 GCA_031422725.1 Chitinophagaceae bacterium
TCTGCTATGACCGTCACTTCCCGGATGGAGCAAGATGCCTGGGATTAAATGGAGCCGAGATCGTTTATAATCCTTCAGCAACTGTTGCCGGCTTATCGCAATACTTATGGAAATTAGAACAACCGGCGCATGCTGCTGCCAATGGATATTTTATGGGTTGCATCAATCGGGTTGGATCGGAAAAGCCATGGAATCTCGGTAAATTTTATGGCAGCAGTTATTTCGTTGATCCAAGAGGACAAATATTTGCACAGGCATCAGAAGACAATGACGAATTGCTTGTGGCGGATTTTGATTTGGATATGATTGAACAGGTAAGAAATGTGTGGCAGTTTTTCAGAGACAGAAGACCCGAAACGTATGGGAAACTGGTTGAACTTTAAACTCCGGAGGAGTTTACTCTTTATAGAAATATAATGGAGTATGACATTCAACCCCGTCCGGGGTTGAACCATATATTTCGAAATTGTTTCTATTAATATTAATCCCCTCAGTGGATGAAAATCAAGGAAATGGCAATTATCAATAATAGGTTAACCAAAGATCAATACGAAGAAAACTTCAGCGACATCCACCCGCCGTATGAAAGTATAACTGCGGCTAAAGTTGATGCAAACCGCTGTTTATTCTGTTACGATGCTCCTTGCATGAAAAGCTGTCCTACCAGTATTGATGTGCCAAAATTTATTAAACAAATTGCAACAGAAAATATAAAAGGTTCAGCCCATACTATTTTCGCTTCCAATATTATGGGGGCTGGTTGTAGTAAAGTTTGCCCGGTAGAAAAATTATGTGAAGGGGCTTGTGTCTATAATTTGCTGGAAGAAGAACCTATTCCCATTGCAAAATTGCAACGTTATTCTTCAGAGAAAGCAATGCAAAACAACTGGCAGTTGTTTCAACGAAAGCCATCTGTAGGAAAAAAGGTAGCCATTGTTGGTGCCGGCCCTGCCGGATTAAGCTGTGCCCACAGTTTATCAAAAGAAGGTATTGATGTGACTATTTATGAAAAAGAAAGTAAAGGCGGCGGATTAATGACATACGGCATTGCTGCTTATAAAGTAACACCCCAGTTTTGTGAAGACGAAGTGAATTATATTCTATCCATTGGTGGTATTGAAGTAAAGTATAACCAGGAATTTGGAAAGAATGTTTCTTTAGCTGACTTACAAAAAAACTATGATGCAGTTTATCTTGGCTTAGGTGTAGGTGTTGCAAGACAATTAGATATTCCAGGAGAAGAACTAGAAGGCGTAGAAGATGCAATCAATTTTATTTATGACATCAGGGCCAAAGGATACTCCCCGGTTTCTGTTGGTGATAAGGTAGCCGTGATAGGAATGGGCATGACAGCCATTGATGCTGCTACCCAGGCAAAACGATTAGGAGCAAAAGAAGTAACCATGTTGTACAGAAGAACGGAAGAAGAAATGCCTTGTACCAAACATGAACTCGATATCGCCATGCTTGATGGTTGCGAAATTATTTGGTTGGCAGCACCAAAAGAAATAAAAGGCGATGGCTTGCCCGCCGGAGCTTCAGCAAAGGCGGGAAAAGTAACAGGACTTATTTGCACTAAAATGAGTTTGGGTGAACCCGATGCCAGCGGCCGCCGCTCCCCTGTTGATACGGGAGAAACATTTTCATTGGAAGTAGATATGGTGATTAAAGCAGCGGGGCAAGTTCCGTTTGAAGATTTAATAAATAGTAATGGCATCAATAATAAAAATGGAAAGATTGTGATTGATAAAAATTACGCTACGAGTATTAAAGGGGTGTTTGCGGGTGGCGATGCGGTGAATGGTGGTAAAGAAGTGGTGGATGCCGTACAGGCAGGGAAAGATGGCGCAGCAGCAATTCTTACCTATATTACTGATTAAAAAAATTATCCGTAAGGGTGCATACAAGTTTATGCGGCAAATAGCAACAATATTTTTTTTTATATTTCTCTTTCCAAAAACTTATGGACAGGCAACAAATAATAACCTGATCATTACCCATCTAACCGGTAATTTTTATGTTTTCACAACATTTAATTTGTATAAGGAAAATCGCATACCTGCCAATGGAATGTACTTGGTAACAAATGAAGGTGTCGTTATGTTTGATACGCCATGGGACACCACACAATTTCAACCCTTATTGGATAGTATTAAAATAAAGCACAATAAGAAGGTAGTGATGAGCTTTGCTACTCACTTTCACGAAGACAGGACTGGCGGGCTGGAATATTACAGACAGCAGGGAATTAATACATATACTACCAAAAAAACAGATGACTACAGCAAAAAGAATGGAAAAAAAAGAGCCGAGTTTCTGATGTACCAGGACACTATCTTTTCTCCCGGCGGGTATTCGTTCCAGGTTTATTATCCGGGTCATGGGCATGCACCTGACAACATTATAATTTGGTTTCAGAAAGAGCGGATACTTTATGGCGGCTGCTTGATAAAAAGTACGGAAGACGAAAACCTTGGTTATTTAGGCGATGCAAATGTGAAAACTTATGCTGCAACAGTAGAAAATGTTCGGGAAAAATGTAAAAAACCAAACTATGTTATTCCCGGGCACGACGATTGGAGAAGCACAAAATCATTAAAGCATACACTTAAAATGGCACAGCAACTGCTTAAAGAAAATAAAAACTAAAGAGCTAACAAACTAAAATCCATGGTTACGAATACAATATCCGATTCAGAATTCTTAATTCATAACTAAAAATCATGGCAGACATCAGTTCAAATTTTCTCGGCATCAAATCACCTAACCCCTATTGGTTAGCCAGTGCGCCGCCGACGGATAAAAAGTATAATGTACTCCGGGCTTTTGAAGCTGGCTGGGGCGGTGTGGTTTGGAAAACATTGGGTAGCCAGGTGAAAAATGTTTCATCGAGATATTCAGCGGTTGATTTTGGAGGACAAAGAGTAATGGGTTTTAATAATATTGAATTGATAAGCGATAGACCACTCGATATTAATTTGAAAGAGATTGCAGAGTGTGTAAAATTATTTCCTGACCGGGCCATGATCGTTTCGCTGATGGCGGACAACGATAAAAAAAGCTGGCATGAACTAATTAAAAAATGTGAAGACACCGGCGCACATGGCTTCGAATTAAATTTTGGTTGTCCGCATGGCATGACGGAAAGAGGCATGGGCGCCGCCGTTGGTCAAGACCCTGAGATTGCCTGCATGGTAGTGGAATGGGTGATGGAAGCAGCTACTCTCCCTGTGATTACTAAATTAACTCCTAATGTTCACTCCGTTGTTCCAACGGGTCGTTCGGTGGTGAAAGCCGGAACAAATGCGTTGTCATTAATTAATACAATACAATCGGTAACGGGAATTGATTTGGATACATTGGTGCCAAATCCTTATGTGGCAGGCAAATCGGTGTTTGGTGGTTATTGCGGCCCAGCAGTAAAACCAATTGCATTAAAATTCTTAACAACGATTGCGCAGGATGAGTTGACAAAGAAAGTTCCTATCTCTGGCATTGGTGGCATCAGCACCTGGAAAGATGCGGTGGAGTTTATGTTACTCGGTGCCAGTAATGTGCAGGTTTGTACGGCTGCGATGAAACATGGTTTCCGCATCATCGAAGATATGTGTGAAGGATTGAATAACTGGATGGATGAAAAGGGATTTAAAACATTAGATGATTTCATTGGTAAATCTGTAGACACCATTACGCATTGGGAAGACCTCGACATCAATTATCACCATATCGCCAAAATAAACCAGGACAAATGTATCCACTGTGGTCTTTGTTATATTACCTGTGAGGATACTTCGCATCAGTCCATCAATCTGGAATACGGCAAGCCCTATAACAAATACACTATTAAAGAAGAGGAATGTGTGGGATGCAATCTTTGCCAATTAGTTTGCCCTGTTGATGATTGCATTACGATGGAAGAACATCGTGTTGCTCCTGAATATATTAATTGGATTGAGTGGCAGAAGAGAGGTTTGCCGTTGAATGACCATTGATAAAATTATGTACCCAGCTGTAGTGCTACTATAGGCTTTCGTTGCGTCGCACACTTGTACAGTTGGGAATTCTATTCAGCAGATTCAAATCATTCACAATTTTTTGGGGTCTATGAAGCCATAAACCATAACACCGGATACGTTTAAAGAAGTACCTGATGTTACCATCGCAGGATAGATTTGTTGTATTGACTTCGTACGAAGGGGTTGATTCTCTGGGGAAGTTAAAATAATATTATTTTCCTTTCTAAAGTTCCCAACAAATTCAAAAAGCTCACCAAGCATCTTATTTATTTTGGGTGCTGTTTTTAAAAAAACACTCATCATTGAGTCGGAGATATACTCATGTTCAATATTTACTGTATCACCCCAAGAGCTTTTCTTGTTCCACTCAAAGGAGTTGTCACCAATCCTTGGAATTAAAAAAAGACCGTCTTTATCAATTTTAAACGGTACTTTTTTATAATGGAGAATAATATTTCTTGAAGCATAAAGATTTTTTATTTCTATTGTTGGATCTTCCCTATCCTTTAATGGATATCCCATATATTCATAGCAGGAAAGCAAATTATCTCTCATTTTGCCCCCGTAAGCATAAAATGCCATTAAGGAATTCACCATTTTTCTATATACATCTAAATTTTCCACTATTCTTATCTCTTGTTCTTCCTCAGCCAATCTATACATGAAATAAAAAGATTCCAAAACAGAATAGTGATGTTCAGCAAAACTCTTTCTTATTTTCTCGTTTTCTTCCGAAATATCTTCCGTTTGAGCTATCACTCCATATCCTTGGTGCCCAATAAATGAAGCCCATATCTTTTCATAAAAAGAAATGTGTGTTGAAACAAATGAAGATGCTTCTTTTTCAAGAGATTCGCCATGATCCTTTAATGTCCATTTCATACATGTAGGTTTGCGGGACAAAGCTACATCATTACATTTGCCCGAGTATCAGCAACTTTCTTCCATAGTTCTTCGCATCCTCTCAATTCCGTAACTTGTAAAGCCAAACACTGCCAGACATGAAAATCCTGAAAAAAGTTTTAAAAATCGCAGGTATCACCTTCCTGATGCTGGTACTCCTTGCATTTTTAATACCCGTGGTTTTTAAAAAACAGGTTCAAGCTCTTGTAAAAAGAGAAATCAACAAACAACTGAATGCCACGGTTAACTTTAAGGATGTAAAGCTTTCACTGTTCAAACATTTTCCCAAAGCTACTATTTCCATAAAAGGACTTAACATTATTGGAAAAGGTGAATATGCCAAAGACACATTGATTGCTGCTGAAAAAATTGATGTTACTGCCGGTTTATTCAGTGTGCTGAAGGGAAAAGATATTAAAGTGCAGGGAATCTATGCACAGTCGCCCCGCATACATTTATTGATGAACCAATTTGGCAGAGCCAACTGGGATATTGCCAAATCATCAACCGATACCAGTAGTTCAAAAGATACAAGTGCTTCTAATTTTAAATTATCGCTGAAGAAATATAAAATCAGCGATGGCTACCTTGTTTATTCCGACAAGCAGGCGAATTCATATTTAGAGTTGAATAATCTTAATCACCAGGGCAGTGGCAACCTCGCTGCCGATGTGTTTACACTTTCTACGTCCACAGCATCTCCGTCTGCATACTTTACACAGGACGATATCCCCTACCTCATTAACACAAAGACAAACCTGGATGCTGACATAAAGATTGATACCCGGACAAACACTTATACTTTCAAAACAGATGATGTAAAGCTCAACGACCTGAAACTTTCTGTTGATGGTTTTGTTCAGCTGTTGAATGGTGGAGCCGTTAAAACAGACATCAAATTCAGTTCCCCTACCAATAACTTTAAGAATATTCTTTCCATGATTCCTGCTGTTTACACAAAAGATTTTGCAACCATTAAAACCAGTGGCGATGCTTCTTTTAGCGGCTTTGTAAAAGGAATCTCATCCAAAGACCAGATGCCGGGATATGATATAAACCTTGTTGTTAAAAATGGCTCTTTCCAATATCCTGATTTACCAAAGCCGGTGAAGAATATTAACCTTACACTTCGGGCTGTTAACCCGGATGGCAAGCCGGATAACTCTGTGATTGATATTCCCAAAGGCCATATTGAATTTGACAACGAGCCGTTTGATTTCAACTTCACTTATAAAAATCCTGAAACAATTCAATACATAGATGCTGGCGCAAAAGGGAAATTAGACTTATCACAATTATCTAAATTTATAAAATTGGATGCAGGCACTAAACTCAGCGGTCAGCTATGGGCTGATGCTTTTATGAAAGGCCCTTTGAAAGCATTGCAACAACAATCCGGATCTTTCACTGCCGGAGGATTTTTTGATATAAAAAACCTTTTCTACTCCGGTAATAGTTTTCCTCAATCTATACAAAATGGAAATATAAAAGCTACCCTCACAAATGCTGGCGGCCAAGCCGATAATACCACGATAGATATTTCATCCGGCCATATAGAAGTCGGGAATAATCCACTTGACTTTACGTTGCAATTACGAAACCCGGTTTCGTCGGTTGATTTCTCCGGCCATGTAAAAGGAAGGTTTACATTAGACCATATTAAACAATTTACAAAACTGTCACCTGGCACCGTCATCAGCGGCTTACTGAATGCTGATGTGGATTTTGCAGGCAGTCAGTCAGCTATTAACAAAGACGAATACGATAAAATAACATTGAATGGCAATGCTGCCCTTGCCAATCTCAGCTACAGTTCAAAAGAATATCCAACCGGTATCAGTATTCCAACGGCGCAATTAGTATTTAACACAAAAAATGTGACACTGAGTAATCTTACCGGAAAATATCTTAACACCAACTTTACTGCTAACGGCACTATGAACAATCTTGTTGGCTATGCCATGCAGGGGCAAACATTAACCGGCAATCTAACGGCAGCAGCAGATAAAATGAACCTGAATGACTGGATGGGAACTTCATCTGCTACCACTGCGGCATCTGAGAGTCCGGCTACTACTGCAAGCAGCAGCATCGGAAAACCATTTCTAATTCCGGCTGGTATTAGTTTCACCGTTAATACCACGGTGCAGCAGCTAAAATATGATAAGGTTGATTATACCAATGTAAGCGGTGCATTAATAATGACTGATGAAAAGGCAACACTCCAAAATATTAAAACAGAGGCATTGGATGGAACTATTTTAATTAATGGCTCCTACTCTACTAAAATAAATAAAACGAAGCCTGACATCAGTTTAAGCTACGACATAAAGAACATGGATGTTCAGAAAGCATTTTTTTCTTACAACACTATTCAGTCCCTGATGCCCATTGGAAAGTTCCTGTCGGGGAAATTACATTCACAACTTTCAATAGTTGGTAATTTAGATGGACAGATGATGCCGTTATTAAACAGCCTTACCGGAAAAGGAAACCTGTTAATGCTGGAGGGTGTGCTGGCAAAATTTGCCCCCCTGGAGAAAATAGCTGCGGTGTTACAAATTGACCGGTTAAAATCAATCAGCGTAAAGGATATCAAAAACTATATTGAATTCAGTAATGGTAAAGTGATGGTGAAACCTTTCACCGTTAAGATAAAAGATATTGAAATGGAAATTGCCGGTTTTCACGGCTTCGACCAGTCCATTGACTATGCCATCAAAATGAAGCTGCCGAGAACTGTGATGGGGGCAAAAGGAAATACCCTGGTAAATGATCTTGTTGCGAAAGCAAATGCAAAAGGGGTTCCTGTCTCCGCAGGAGAAACGGTGAACCTGAGTCTGAAATTAACCGGAAGC
>JANPMI010000266.1:0-25287 GCA_031422725.1 Chitinophagaceae bacterium
TCCTGAACAGCAGTCATCTGATTTTAATAAAGCCGGCATCAGCCAGAGTGGAATGTACCCTATGCTGACAGGTCTCTTTGTTATTGGTATTGGCTTACTGATAACCGGTTTTTGCTGGGATATGGTTTTCCCGATTAATAAAAAAATATGGACAAGCTCTTACACTGTTTACACCACCGGTCTTGCCATCATCACTATCGCTACGATGATTTACATGATTGAGATTAAAAACATCCGTGGTGGCCTTGCCCGGTTCTTTGATGTGTTTGGCAAAAATGCTTTGTTTGTTTTTGCATTGAGTGCTTTTCTTCCCAAAGGATTAGCCCTGATAAAATTACCTGATGGAACTAACCCCTGGAACTGGTTGTACAAAAAAGTGCTGATTCATATTCCGGGAGCACCGGAGAATGGTTCTTTAGTTTATGCCCTTTGCGTTATCACTTTTATGTGGGCCATCTGTTACTGGATGGATAAGAAGAAGATTTATGTGAAAGTTTAATCACCATTTCACTTCTCCTATTTCCACTTCACCGTGCTGATTATCCATAATCACATTTTCAATCTCAATGGTTTGATTGGGCTTACCCAAATTTTTGAAGGTGGTGATTTTTACAACGGTTGGCACTTTCACATCATAGTAATAGCCGCCGTAATCTGAATAGCTAAGTTTTATCTTATACTTTCCGGCTTGCGCCTCCTTTACCTGGTACTCTTCCGGATCATCTGAGTAATAATAAGACCGGTAATAATAATCATTCTTTGTTATTCTACCACCTGTTGCAGATTCAGGTTTTGCATAAGAACAAATTTTACCGTCAGGTTCCACAATTGAAACAATGCTGTACAAATCCCTGGTATTGCAATCCAGCGTAATCCTCAGGTCAACCGTCAATGGCCGGATGAGTTGCTGGTTTATTCTTGAAAGGTCAAGCATTTCTTTGTGAACAGAAATGATAGCATTCATTTCCTGCAGCATCATTGCTTTTGTTGCCCGGTTGGTGTAGCCGTTATTATCCTGTGCTTTTTTAATTGCCTTGTAAAACACATCAACCGCCATTTGGTAATCGCCTTTTTGATATTGAGTCAATGCCAGGTTTCGCCAGGTTTGAAAATCATTATCATTGGCAACAAGCAGATTGTTATACAATTTTATTGCTTCATCATATTGCTTCCATGTTTCCAGTATGTATCCCATTGCTTTTTGAACCTGCAGATTACCACTGCTTATGTCTGCTGCGGAAAAAAGAATCGCCAAAGCATCCTTCCGGTAACCAGTTTCATAAAAATGCTGTGCCACATCGAAATAAAATCCTGCTTCATACCCATATAATTTTTTTAGTTCATTATATTTATAAATCTTATCTCCATAAACGGCATTTTTAAGCTCAGCAAGGTAATCTACATCCTCTCTGTCTTTCAGTTTATAGCGGCCCCAGTAAGAAGAGTAATAGTTACGGCTTCCTTTTTTTGTTTGAATTATTAATGCCCCGTTTACTCCATCTGGTCCATAGATAGCGGTGGCTGACGGACTTTTCAGAACCGTTACATACTGTATATCATTAGGGTTAATTGAACTTAAATGACGCAGCTCTATAGGCGACCCATCTAATACCAGTAGTGGCTGATTATTTCCTGTAAGCGAACGGATGCCCCGCAGTGTTATTCTTGTATCAGCAAACACTCCGTTGTTGGTTGTCTGCACATTAAGGCCCGACACTTTTCCGGTTAATCCATTCTGAAAGTTAACCGACTTTGCTTGTGTAAGATCGGCTGCACTTATTCTTGAAACCGAGTAGCCCAATTCTTTGGGTTGTCTCATCTGCCCCATTGCAGTTACCACTACTTCACTCATTGCCCTTACCTGTTCCGTTCCTTTTATTTCCGGTACAGTAATAATAGCTGAAGCACCTGCTGCTTTGGTTTTGGAAGGCTCTTGTTCATCCTTATCAGTCACTTTCACTTCCTCCTGTTTTTCTTCTGTCAAAGAAATCATTGGCTGGGTTTTATCCCACCAGGTTATTCTTTCATTGTATGTTTGGGCTAATACATTAAGTACTTCAAACTCGCTGAGTTTTTTATATTGCTTCCTTCTTTCTTCATCTGCTTTAACAAAAATGTTCATATCGCATTGCGACTCCAGTTCTTTCGGCGGTGTGATGTTGAACTTGATATAATCTTCCACTTTCTCCAGCACTATAAAGGCCGTATTCAGGGTAACTACTTTTTCCTGCTTGCCAAAAGTCAGTGCATCCATCCAGTACGAATTACTTCTTGTATAACTATCAAAAATGCTGAGCATATTAATCCTGTCAATAGCTGATTCATCACAGGAATTATCACTTGTTATTTCTATAGTTTCTTCTGCCTGCACTTTGCCGTTATTACCATATGACAGCGTTACTTTTTGTGCTGCTGCAGGAATCGTTCCTGTCAGTAACAGTGTATCCTTCTTTAAGGTGGAAAGTGATTCATTGATATCCAGCTTTGTACCAGCAGAAGAAATGCTCAGCAAAATATTCTCTGCCTTACCCGCAACCGCAACCGCAGCAGCAGTGGTTTTAGAAACAAGGTCAATATATCTGCCGCCTGACTGACCAATTATTTTCTCCAGGTGAGCCACATCAGCAACCATGGCAGCGTTAATACAATAAATATGTGTTTGTCCCGAAACAGGCATATCCTTTCCATAACTATTTCTGCCATCGCTGAACAATAAGATAACATCTGCATTAGCTGTTGAAAAATCCAGTACTCCTAATTGAGTTGCACCTTCATATTGCAATGATTCAAGATACTCCGCCCAGCGGCTGTTAAAATTATTGTTGGTATAGAAAATTGCGGTATCCTGCACTTTGTGATTAAAAGGAATAATTGTCAATTGAGAAATCTTGTTAACGGCAACATAGTGTTTTAGAAAAGAAATTTCTTTCGATGTATTTCTTGTGCGGCCTGTTACGGACATGTTCCAGAAAACAGTGACTTTGTGGGGTTGAATACTGTATTCTTTTTGAATAGATGGTATCAGTCGAAGTGCAAAAAATGTTTTTGTTTCCATCTTTTTAATACACAACACCGGTTGCTGAAGCGACAGGGGAATAGAAAAAGAAAGTGGCTTTTCTGCTTTTAGTCCTGTTGCTTTCCATATAAGTTCGTAAGAAGCCTCTTTATTGTTAAACACCTGGTCTGTCAATAATCCTTTAATTACAGAAGGAAATCCGGTGCTGCCGTTAATCCGGATGCTGACATCTAATTTCTCAATTACATCATTAATTTTCAACGGCAATTTATAAACCGCTATTCCTTTTTCAATAGTCAGCAGTTGTTGTATTGTCATGGTAATCCTCCTGCTTCCCTTTGCCGGAACGGGATAAATGCGAAGGCTGTAATTATTATACGAATCCATCCGCAGCAAAGCCGGGTCCACTCTTTTGCCAACAATAGTATTGTAAGCGTTGGTTGCTTTCCATTTTTCTTCAATGGAGGCATCACGAAATTTTCCAAACAGGTCAAGCTGAAAAGCTGTGATGGCCTGGCCGGGTTCCAGTTGGAAACCATAGAAACCTTCCATCTCCGTATCGGTTGGGTTATAAAATTCCATTTCAATAAAAGTGGTGGCTGTAAAAGCATCCGTCTTTACCCGGATGTCCATTTTCTTCACCAGCATGTGCCTGTCCCACTGCTGGGAGATGGCCTGGTTACTCAGTGCTATAATTACGGCGAGGGTAGCAATTAACTTTTGCATAAGCAGTGATTTAATAACCGGATGCTAAATGTTAAAGATTTGCATAAATATTTTTTTGGCTGTGCAAATACTGGCCTGCTATCATCTGCTATTTGTTCTAAATTATTTACAATGAAACTATTCACCTTTGTCAGTGCGGGGGCATTTATTCTTTTCTCTGCTTTTATAATGAAAGAAAAAAATACTAATCAACATACTTCTTTGTATGATACCAAATGGTCGTTGAAGAAAATTCATACGGAGACAGGTGAGGAAGAAGTGAATACCAAAGCTTTCATTAAATTCAACCGGGAAAAGAAAAGTGCCGGTGGCAATGGTAGTTGTAATGGGTTTGGCAGCAGCTTTACCATTGATAAAGATCAAATCAGTTTTAAAAATATTTTTTCTACGAAACTGTATTGTGAGGGAGTGCAGCAAATAGAAGATGCTTTTTTCAAACAATTGGGTAATGTTAATCGGTTTAAGTTGAAAGATGAGGTGTTACTTCTTTACCAGAATAATAAAGTGCTGTTGGAGTTTGAGATGGAATAAAACTACATTTCAACAGTTTCTAAATGCTCAACGAAAGGCATTTCATCATATGTTTTTCCGTTGAGTATTCTTCCAGCTTTCTTTTTATTAGTACCGCCCCATTGTTTAAAGAAGAAAGCAACTTTTGCTTTTTCACATTGATGCTGAATATCCAATACCCAATCCACATTCATTGGTCTTGGCTTTCTTCCGCTTTCACCACCAACAATTACCCAATCAATTTTTTTTAGGTTCATTTTAGATAATGGCCCAATCAATGGTTCGCAGGAAAGAAATTTAGTTCTGGCATTTGTTTTCCGTAAATCATCTATTCGAAGTTTTACCCTGTTATCTTCTACGGAAACACCCATCCAGATATTATGTGTCCAGTTTAATTCTTTGTGATATTTTAATAAAAGGTCAGACCTCTTCGTCAAAACCTGGAAAGTATGTTGCGGATTTTCATTCATCGTTTTGAAAACCTTCTGAATAAATGAAAGCGGAACATCTTTATGAAACATATCACTCATTGAGTTTACAAATACAATCTTCGGAGATTTCCAGCCGTATGGAATCAGCAAAGCATCTTCGTGTATCCTTAACTTAAAACCATCCTTGTACTTATCAATACCCATTGCCTGTAAACGCCGGGACATTACTTCTGCATAACAATACTTACAGCCTGCTGATATTTTATCACATCCTGTTGTGGGGTTCCAGGTCATTTCTGTCCATTCGATTGAGGATTGTGCCATTATTAACTAATTTCAGGAAATCGATATGCTTCTACGGAAAACACATCTTTTTTAACATCATTAATTTTAATTGTAACCTTTTTTAGAGAATGAGCATCGTCATTTTTTGATAGCCAATTCGTAATAGGATTTACTTTGACTTTTAAATGAGGAATTGGTTCTGCAATTTTGCCATCTTGCAAAAATATATTATCATTGATATAATCGCCTACAAAATCAACCAACCCTCCTGCAACCAAATCCGTTAAAGAGCAAATTTTCTCTAAACATCTATCTTCTGAATCCGAGTCAAGTGTTTTTATTTCAAAATCAGTGATACTAAAATCTAAATACTTGGCTAATGTTTCATTTAAAATCTTATTTGCAGCATTCAATTGAAAAGCATTTGCAACAATATCATCATTATCGGTAACCCATAAAACACTTTGAGATTCTCGACCTAAGCCATTTAAAATAAGGAGTATAAATTCTCTAAGTCTTAAAAACTTCTCTTTTATTGTCCTATTCTTCCAAATACTAATTTGGCTATTTAAAGGCTCCGGCACTTCGCTTTGAAATATGCTCTTTGAGCTTTTATTAAAAAGTACTGTAAATATTAATCCATTAAGATTATTGCATAGCTGAAGAAATGGAACCAGTGCCTCTTGCTTAAATTTATCATTTAACCCTTTATAATCGATTATTCTCTTTCCTAATGAGTATTTCTTCCAAAATTTCTTTTGTACAACTGTAAATGACTCAAAACTACTCTCATCTAAAACAAGAATTGAATATGAAATAATGTGTGGGTTCTTATCCCCGCTATAATCAGAAAAGAGGTAAAGCTTATCAGATTTTTTTAAATCCGGAAAATAAATTCGTCCAGTATTCTCAAGCTTTTTAATGAAATTACTCAAAGAGTTTACTGTTCCTCGTCCTATGTTTTCTATGTGAGACCAATTATCCATAAAATGTTTCTTCTACCAAGTTATCAATTTATAAATCAAAACAACCTCCCCTGCCCTCCCGGCCTCCTGAAAATACTCGTATCCAAACTCCATTCTTCTGCATTCATATTATATAGTTTGCCATACTTTTTATATTGCTGCGCCACCATGTCTGCAATATTCCCTTCGCCCCGCATACGAACACCCCAGCGGGTATCATTTACTTTTCCATCATGGCTTTGTTCTATCAGGTGCCACACTTTATCGGCCCGGTCAGGAAAATTCTTAAATAACCAGTCATGAAATAAAAACTTGATGGCACCATTCAAACGAATAAAAGTGTAAGCCGTAAATGTTGCGCCGTTATCTGCCGCTGCTTTCATGATGCGTTGCATTTCATGTTCATTCAATCCGGGTATCATCGGCCCCATCATGATCCCCATTCTTACACCAGCACTGCTTAATTCATTTATTACTTTTAGTTTCTGTTTGGCAGTGGTGGTTCTTGGTTCCATTATTCTCCGCAGGTCTTCATTAAAAGATGTGATGGAAACCATCGCCGATACCAATCGTTTCTTCGCCATTTCCTGCAATACGTCTTTGTCTTTCAGTATCCAGGAATTTTTGGTGAGTATGCCAACGGGTTGATTGAATTCGTTACATACTTCCAATAAGCCTCTTGTCAACCGGTATTTCTGTTCGGCAGGTTGATAACAATCGGTATTGCCGCTCAGCATGATGGGTGTGCCATCCCATTTCGGATGCATTAAAAATTTACGAAGCAATTGCGGTGCATTTTTCTTGACGATTATTTTTCTTTCAAAATCAAGCCCGGCACTGTAGCCCCAGTACTCATGTACATTGCGGGCATAGCAATAGATACAGCCATGCTCACAACCGGCATAAGGATTCATACTGTATCCCATACCAACATCTTTACTTTCCACTTTATTGACAATCGTTTTTGATTCCTGTTCCATGTAAATAGTTGGCACATTGGATGCTTCCCAATCATCAATGCCTTCGATATGTTCTCTGGTACTTTCATTCTTAAAGAATCGGTTTTTGGTATTGAACTGGGCCCCACGGCCTCCTAAATATTGTTCACCTTCTTCTTGCTTTTTCGCTGCCACTTTAAAATGGTCCTGCTTCAATTTTTCTGACATCACTATTTTGTTTTGTTAGATTGCTTCGCCTTTGCCCCGCAAAAAAAAGGAGAACAAAGAGTTGTCTCTTTCTCACTCAAACCACCGTCAGGGTTTTCAACCGCTGACAGGGCTTTTATCCAAATAATTCTCCCTGCTTCGTAGTAACCGGCAGGTTTTGAAATTCAAATTTCGTTGCAATATGATATTTCATCTCACCTGCAGGTCTTTTTAATAACGTCATAGAATCAGCAATAAACCGCCCGGTAAAATGTTTGTTACTGTATTCCAGCCAGCCTTTCTCATATTGCCAGGGTTTTAATTTTCTCGCAATAGTCAGGTGCGGCTCCATAATGAAATGCGGTTTGTTATCATCGTTTAGTTTCATCAACCGTTGTCCATCAGTTCGGATCTCTTTTACCAGTCCCTGAACAGGTAATTTGCTCGTTACATTTATATATATGGTATGTGATGGAAAACTGCCGAAGTCTTTCAGCTCCACTTTGAAAGGCGGGTAACCCATCGCCACTGTCCGTAACCTGTTAATAATACGTTCCTCCATCATTCCGTACTGCACAAAATTTGCTAAGGTAATATGCGGCTTACCCCACTTGGCATGGTCAGATTTGTATTCTGTTGAAAACTCCTCTTTTACTTTCATAATCCTGTTCCACAATTCTTCATGCGGACTGAGCACCAATAAATACTCATACACCCGGTAGCCGGGAATAGTGTCAATAATAGTCTTCATAACCCTTCCATTTAAATTTTTTGAAAATACTTACCTATTTTCTTAGCACTAATTTACTAAATTATTTAGCTTTACCAAAATTATTTTTTACTTTTATAAAAGAATTAAACTCTGCTTGAAATGGTATGTATTAAAATGATGCCATACTAACAGAACGATGAATGGTGCGACGCAAGGGACGATGCCATAGATACTTCGGCTCGGCTCAGTACTGAAGTTGGATAAATAAAAATATTTGTATGGAAGGAGAAGAATTTTTCGGTGCTGCTTATAAAGGTTCGAAACAATACACCCAGCAAGAGGTGAAGACAGCTAACGCTACCGGCTTTGGGGCGGCGGCGGATGATTATATGGAACGGGGCATTGACCTGAATGAGCAGCTCATCAGAAACAAACCGGCTACTTTCTTTTTTAAGATGAAAGGTGATGCGATGAAAGATGCCGGGATATTTGACAATGATATATTAATCGTTGACCGTTCGGTAAAGTTGGTGAATGGCAAAATTATTATTGCAATTCTTAATGGCGAATTATTGGTGAGACGGTTTCATAAAAACTTTTCGTCTGCATTTCTAATTCCGGAAAATAACCGGTATAAAAATATTAACCTGGCAGAGTTTACGAATTTCTCTGTGTGGGGCGTAGTTACTTATGTAATTCATCCGGTATGAAGCCGCAGCCCCGTCAGCGGTTGAAGCCCCGTCAACGGTTGAAGCCCCGTCAGCGGTTGAAAACCCTGACGGCGGCTAATAAGAAACAACTAAATAAAAATATATGAATATTCAACCGCTCACCGAAGGTCAATACTTTCACATTTACAACCGGGGAGTAAACAGCGAAGACCTTCTTAAAGAAAAAAGAAATTACTACTACTTCCTGCAACAGTATAAACTTTATTGCTCCGATGTACTGGAAACCCTTGCTTACTGTTTATTAAAAAATCATTTTCACCTGTTGGTATATGTAAAAAAAAATGTAGAAGTGCCCCGAAAAGATGGAAAAGGTATGTTTAAGATGAATGCATCAAAACAATTGGGCCACTTTTTTAACTCGTATGCCCAATCAATTAACAGAGCCCACAAACGAACAGGGCCTTTGTTTGAATCACCTTTTGAAAGGAAGCTGGTAGATGACGAAAGTTATCTTACTTCTATGATTTATTACTGTCACTGGAATCCACAGCATCATGACTTTGTAAAAGACTTTAGACAATGGGAGTATTCTTCGTATGGTGCCATTACAAGAAATGATAATACACTGGTGGCGGCAGAAAAAGTAATAACCCGTTTTGGAAGTGTTACAGCATTTGAGGATGCTCATTCTATATTTTTAGAAGATAAAAAATTGAATAAGTATATTATCAATATTAATTTCCCTTTAACCGCCGACGGGGCAAAAGCCGCCGTCGGGGTTAATTAATCGTTAGTTGAAAATGAAAGCCATCGTTGACTGTAATAACTTCTACTGCTCCTGCGAACGGTTATTTAAACCGAAGCTGGAAGATAAACCAGTTGTTGTACTAAGCAACAATGATGGCTGTATTGTTTCCCGGAGCGATGAAGCTAAAAAACTGGGGGTGCAAATGGCCGGGCCGTATTTTATGGCAAAGCCATTGATAGAAAAATATGATGTGGCCGTATTCTCTTCCAATTATAATTTATATGGCGACCTGAGCTGGCGGGTAATGGAAACATTGCGAATAATGCTTGGTAAACAAAATGTAGAAGTGTATTCCGTAGATGAAGCTTTTTTAGACCTGAGTATTTTTCCTGAAAGCGAATTGCAGTTCATTGCTAAAAAAATAAAAGACATGGTAGAACAATGGACGGGTATAAAAGTATCTGTAGGTGTGGCTCCAACTAAAGTACTGGCAAAAGTTGCTAACCGCCTGTCGAAAAAAAATCCTGTGAAGTATAAGGGAGTAATGGTGCTGCACAATAAAGAAGAAATTATTTCAGCTCTTAAACAAACACAAATAGAAGAAGTATGGGGAGTAGGCCGGCAATATGCAGAAAAGCTAAAACAACATTTTTGTATTTATGATGCCTTGCAACTAAGCCGTATGAGTGAAGAATTTGGGAAAATGCATCTTGGCGGGGTTACCGGTATCCGCCTGATTAAAGAATTAAAAGGTGAACCGGCAAAAGATATGGAAGAAGAGCTGGTGAATAAAAAGATGATTGCGACAACCAGGATGTTTGGCAGCCCGGTTGGAGATATTGCTTCTATAAAAGAAGCCATAGCCACTTACACATCAAGAGCAGCAGAGAAACTCAGGCGGCAACATAGTGCTGCAAAAACTATCAGTGTATTTGTAGTAGCGAAAGGTGAAAATCATAATGTGGATTTTCGGGGAGCTACCCACGGTGATTCTGTAACATTGCCCGCTGCTACTTCTTTTACTAACGAATTGATAAAACCGGCAGTAGCCATTGTGGACAAACTATTTAAAAAGGGGACGCAATACAAAAAAGCAGGAGTAATGCTCAGCGGCATTGTTCCTGATAATTCGATACAGGCAAACTTGTTTTTTTCTGAAACAAAAAACTGTGAACGAAAATTGATGGAGATGATTGACAATGTAAATTTCAGTCAGCGGGATGATGTGTTGAAATTTGCTGCCTCAGGTACTGACCGCAACTGGAAGATGCAGCAGAATTTTATCAGCGACCGCCACACTACAAGATGGGATGAGCTATATGAGGTTCGTTAATCAAACAAGCCTTTTTGTTTAGACTTTGTCTTTTGTAATGTAGCAGGGTCAATAAACTTCGGCTTTATCAGGTTCAATCCACAAGCAGCATTCATCTTATCAACGAGGTAAACAGTTAGTTCCGGCGAAGTAGCTTCATCATGCATATGCATGAAAAAATAAAGTTCTTCTATTCCTTTGTCTAACCAATATTTCATTCTTTCTACCCAGGCATCTATTCTTGTATTATCGGTGTGGTGCAAACTGTTTCCCACATACCGGATAAAAGTTTTTGGCAGTGTCAGGTGCATGTGGGCACAATCCCTTCTGCCGGCAGTATCCGTTATTACTGCTCCCATATTATTTGCTTTAAGAAATTCAAACATATCTTCCCTGTCCTTTTCTTTGCTAAACCAATCAGGATGACGGACTTCTAAAAAGAATTGTAAATCTGTTGGTAGTGATTCTAAGTAAGTAAATAACTCTTCCTTTCTTTTTGGCGAAAAGCTATCGCTTACCTGCACGAAGATGGGACCAAGATGTTTTTCAAAAGCAGTTACTCCCCGTAAAAACTCATTAGAGAGAAAATTCTTTCCTTTTAAACTACCAAAGTGAGTAACTCCTTTATACATCTTTGGACAAAATAGAAATTCCTTGTCTTTTGCCTTCTCTGCCCATTTTTTAATTCCCAGTTCACCATACACTTTATAATGTGTTGCATTCAACTCAATAGAATTATAATGCTCTACATAATGATGCAAAAAATCTTTCTCTTTCGTTTTAGGAGGATAGATTTTCCCTACCCACTCTGTTCTTCCCCATTTGGCACAACCAACATACACTTTGGGATTCTTTGCAGGCTTTCCTTTTAATATCTTTTTGTTATAAGCAGGTTCTGCCCGTAATGAAAAATCAATACTGTCCAATTCATTCTCCAATACTCTTCCAAACTCCATAAAAATTATTTACTGATACTTTTTACTCAACTGGTACAATACTTTCAACTGCTCTTCATTCAACCCTCTTGTTGTATCCTGCAACCAATGTCTCTTGAATCCTACAATGGCGGCATTAGTATCTTTAGTGTCAAAGCCTACAATCCTCAGGGCTTGCAGGTGATTAAACCCTGCCGGCAAAGTAAGATTTGTTGAGTCATCAAACCAATAACCAAAACCTTTCTCTGCTAATGATTTCCAGGGAAACCGCCAGTTAGGGTCATTCTTTCTTGTCGGCGCTATATCACCATGCCCGATAAAATTAGAAGAAGGAATACTGTATGCTTTTTTTAAACGGTCAAGTAATGTCACCAGGCTATTCATCTGTGCTTCTGAAAAAGATTCAAAGCCATTATTGTCCAATTCAATTCCAATACTGGATGAATTCAAATCCGTTGTATTTCCCCACTTACTCACCCCTGCATGATGTGCCCGCAATAAATCATTCAGCATGTGATGCACTGTTCCATCTTTGCAAATAACATAATGGGAGCTTACCTGTGTGCGGGGCAGTGTAAAAGTTTGCAAAGTCTGTTCGCAACTGTTTTGGGCCGTATGATGAATAATAACAAAGTTTGGGCGGCGCATGGAGAGATTGGTGGTGCCCACCCAATCAGTAGCATAAGACAAACCGGCCGAATCCTTTACCGGGTATTCCAGCAAAAGCTTTGCATACTCCTTGACCTGTTGCCTGTATATTTTATTTGTAGCAGCATACTTGCTTTGTGTGCAGCCATACATAATAACAACTGCCGAAAGAATAAATGCTAAGTAATTTTTCATACAGCAAAAGCAAAGGTCAATTTAGAAAAAAATCTGTTTTACTCTGTGTCCTGAGTGAAGCCAAAGTGTCTGTGGCTGGTATTTATCGCCGCTTCGGCGCACCCCTGTAGAATTTTTTTTGTGGCCCCCGGCTTCCTGAATTTCCTGAACGGGTTCTTGGATGATACGATGGGGCGGATCCTAACTCCTTCGGCACTTCTGCCTTCTCCACTTCCTTACCCAGCAATTGCTCAATCATTGCAAACTTGTTTTGTTCTTTTTCGCCAATCAAAGTAAAGGCAGCACCATCCCCATCAGCCCTTGCAGTACGGCCGATACGATGCACATAGTCTTCCCCGTCTCCCGGCACATCATAATTAATCACCACATCTATCGTATCAATATCAATACCACGGCTCAAAATATCTGTAGCCACCAGCACCGGGATACGGCCAGCCGTAAAGGCACTCAAAGTGCTTTCCCGTTCCGCCTGCAGCAAATCGCTATGAATTTCAGAAACATTAATACCTCCGTGTTTCAATTCTCTTGTCAGTTGTTTTACCGTTTGTTTGCGGCTGCAAAAAACCAATGCATTTTTATAGGGTGTTTCTTTCAATAATTTTTTTATCAGTGGTAACTTCTGCGGCTCATACACCACAAAAGCTTTTTGTATAATTTTTTCCGGTGGTTTGGAAATAGCAATATTAATTTCAACCGGCTCATGCAAAATCTTTTTTGCCAGTTGCCTTATCTTCACCGGCATGGTAGCCGAAAACAATAAATTTTGTCTTTTAGCAGGCAGTGTTTGAAGAATTTTATTGATGTCATCCTGGAAACCCATATCCAGCATGCGGTCTGCTTCATCCAATACTAAAAACTGCAGGCCTTTCAGATTTACATAGCCCATGTTCAGATGGGCAATCATACGGCCTGGTGTACAAACAAGTATATCAGCACCCATCTGCAATGCTTTTTTCTCTGCCACAAAACTCTGTGCATCATTACCGCCATATATAGCAATCGAACTAAGATGCGTAAAATAAGAAAGCCCTTCCATGTGCTGCGAAATCTGGATGGCCAGTTCCCGGGTAGGCACCACTATCAATGCACCCACCTTTCCATCCACATGGTTTTGCAACAGGCCATTCATCACCGGCAATAAAAAAGCCGCTGTTTTTCCCGTACCGGTTTGTGCAGAGGCAATCACATCTCTGCCGGCCATTATCGGTGGTATCACCTGTTCCTGCACCGGTGTGGCGGTTTCGTAATTGGAAGCTTCAATACCTTCTAAAAGGTTTGGATGGAAATTAAACTCTGTAAAACGCAAAATAATTTATTTAAGAAAGATGCGAAGGTAATCGAATTAAGCGGAGGAAAGAATAGGGATATTGTATTCCCAATTGCTGCCTAACTTCATTAAAAATTTATATGCCCGCACAATTCGGAATGATAGGATTAGGAACTATGGGTCTCAACCTGGTGTTGAACATAGCCGACAAAGACATTACCGTTTGCGGATACGACAGAAGCCCGGAGCAACAAAAGAAATTAGCTGAAGAAGGAGCCGGCAAAGCAGTACAGGTAGCAGCTACCATGCAGGAACTGGTGAACAGTCTCGAAATACCCCGCCGCATTATGATGCTGGTGCCTGCCGGGAAAATTGTAGATGCTGTAATTGATGAAGTAAGTCCTTTGCTACAGCCCGGAGATATTTTAATTGATGGTGGCAATTCACATTTTACCGATACGGATAAAAGGATTGAACGGTTAAAAGCAACCGGCATTCACTTTACCGGCATGGGTGTCAGCGGTGGTGAGGATGGTGCAAGGCTCGGTCCCAGCATGATGCCCGGTGGCAGTGCAGCAGGATATGCAGAATTAAAAAATATACTGGAAAAAATTTCGGCACAAACTAATGATGGCCCCTGTGTTACTTTTATCGGTAGTGGCTCTGCCGGTCATTATACCAAGATGGTGCATAATGGAATTGAATACGCCATGATGCAGCTCATCAGTGAAGTATATGGTATGTTGAAAAATTATGGCGGATTAACCAACGAAGAACTACAACAGATTTTTTCCGGCTGGAATAAAACCGAATTACAATCTTTTCTTATTGAAATAACTGCCAGTGTATTTGCCAAAAAAGATGATGATACAGGCGAGTCATTGATAGATATGATCCTCGATAAAGCAAAACAAAAAGGCACCGGCAAGTGGACTTCGCAAAGTGCCATGGACTTAAATGTTCCCCTTACCACCATTGATGTGGCTGTCAGTATGCGGTACCTGTCTGCTATGAAAGAGGAAAGGGTAAATGCTGCTGCAAAATATGAATGGGGAAAAAATGGCCATCCAATAGATAAACAACAACTCATTGAACTTAGTAAAAATTCTTTGCATTTTGGTTTCCTGTTATCGTATGCGCAGGGTTTGCAATTATTAAGTGTTGCTTCCGCTGCTTATAATTATGGAATCAAGATGACAGAAGTAATCCGGATATGGAAAGGTGGTTGCATTATCCGGTCTGTATTATTGAATGATTTACAAAAAGCTTACCAGCAGGATGCGGGATTAACCAATATTATTCAGTCATCCATTTTTCAACCGGTTGTACAATCACTAAGAAAAGATGCAGCATCATTAATTACGATTGGAATAACAAACGGTATTCCTGTTGCCGCATTATCTGCATCGGTACAATATTTTGATGCTTATTGTACGGCACGGTTACCAGCCAATCTTATCCAGGCACAACGGGATTATTTCGGAGCACATACCTATGAACGGATTGACAAACCCGGTAGCTTTCATGCTGAATGGGTGGACAAACCCCTTGTTACCACTTCTGCCCAAAAACCTAAGGAGGAATAATTAGTATGAAACAAAAAGAAACACAAGCAGCTAATATTATCATCTTCGGTGGCAAAGGTGACTTGGCCTGGAGAAAACTCATTCCTGCTCTTTATCATTTATTTATAGGCGGTTATTTGCCCAAACAGTTTTCCATCTATGGTGTGCATTATGAAAAAATGGCTGAAAAAGATTATGAGGCCCATTTACTCGAAGGCGTTAACACTTTCTCCCGTACTGGTAAAGCCAACCTGAAGCAATGGAAAAAATTTGCATCTCACCTTTTTTTCTTTGAAGGTGATTTTACAACAGAAGACACCTACCGCCGCTTATCTGATACATTAAATGAAAATGATAAAAGCTGGGGTGGCAGGGCCGTTCGTTTATTTTATTATTCGGTGGCTCCCCGTTTTATAGAACCCATCTCATTATTGATTGCGTCACATCAACTTGCCAGCGATGTGAATACAGACAGAATTGTAGTAGAGAAACCTTTTGGCCATGATTTACACACTGCCCGGGAACTAAACCAGTTACTGACAAAATATTTTAAAGAAAAACAGATTTACCGCATAGATCATTATCTCGGAAAAGAAACTGTTCAGAACCTTATGGCATTCCGTTTTGCCAACATAGTTTACGAATCCGTCTGGAATAATAATTATATAGATCATGTGCAGATAACCGTGGCAGAACATATCGGCGTTGGTGGCCGGGGTAATTATTATGAACAGGCCGGTGCTTTAAGGGATATGGTGCAAAATCATCTGCTGCAATTACTTTGTGTTACGGCTATGGAACCACCGGTTTCCCTCGAAGCTGAAGATGTGCGGAATAAAAAAGTGGATGTGCTGAAAGCACTGCGGCCATTAACTAAAATTGATGTTGCAAAGAATGTACTGAGAGGACAATATGGAGAAGGAAAACGGGATGGTAAAAAACAGGCGGGTTACCGGAAAGAAAAGAATGTTAACCCAAAGTCAACTACCGAGACTTTTGTAGCACTAAAATTATTTATTGATAACTGGCGTTGGAAAAATGTTCCTTTCTATCTGCGTACAGGTAAGGCATTAACTAAAACTGCTTCAGTGATTGTTATTCAATTCAAACAAGTACCACTTGATTTGTTTGGCCCAACTATTATTTCAGATCCAAGGCCCAACCAGTTAATCATAAGCATTCAGCCGGAAATGGAAACAACCTTATTGTTTCATGCCAAAGAGCCCGGAGTAAAATTGAAAATCAAACCGGTGGAAATGGATTTTACCTATAAGGAAAGTTATAATGCACCGGTGCCGGAAGCTTATGAAACTTTGTTGCTTGAAGTGTTGCAGGGCGATGCCACTTTGTTTATGCGAGCCGACCAGGTAGAAGAAGCCTGGAAAGTGGTTACTCCGATTATAGAAGCATGGAAAAAGCAACCAGCACCCAGGTATCCTAACTATGAGCCGGGTAGCTGGGGACCTAAAGCAGCTCAAACATTGATACGAGGACAGGGTTGCGAATGGACATTATTGCCGGAGGAAGGAATACTAAAGAATAAAATGAGGAAAAGATAATGAAAACCCATCCAGTAATTACAGTTTGGAAAGATGCTGAAGTTCTAAGCACAGCGGCTGCCCATTTTTTTATGGCTGAATGTCACCGCTGCATTGCCAAAAAAGGAAAATTAGTAGTAGCCCTTTCCGGGGGTAATACTCCCAAAAGATTATATCAAATACTGTCAAGCCCTGATTTTAGCCGCAACATTCCCTGGAAAAAAGTTTTTCTGTTCTGGAGCGATGAACGTTTTGTGGCGCATACTGATAAGGAAAGTAATTACCGGATGGTAAAAGAAAATTTGTTAGACCATATTTCAATTCCTGAAAAAAATATTTTCCCGGTTCCTGTATATGATACAGCTAAAAAAAGTGCTTCAGCATATGAAAAGACCATCGAACATTTTTTTAAGAATAAAAAAAAGGTATTCGACTGGCTGCTGCTTGGAATCGGCAATGACGGGCATACTGCTTCCTTATTTCCGGGCACCGCAATTTTGAATGAGAAAAAAAGAATCGTAAAAGAAGTTTGGATAGAACAAAAAAAGAGTTGGCGCATCAGTTTTACCCTTCCCCTTATTAATGAAGCTTCACAGGTTATCTTTTTAGTGGCGGGGAAAGATAAAGCCTGTGTAATTGCGGATATACTCAATGATAAAAAAATAAAACCTGCCTTACCCTCCCAATTGGTAAAGCCCGTTAAAGGAACAATCTACTGGATGCTGGATGAAGAAGCCACAGCTGAAATTTAAAGTAACAAATCTCCCAAATCATCTCATTAACAGCGGGCCGTTGTTATAAATATGCTGCAAACCAAGTTTTATACTTGATGTATGGGGCAGTGTTTCACAATTCTTTATATAATAAAGTACAATAATAATCTGCAATCGCCGTATTGAAGAATATCCCCTAAAAAATGAAATTTCTTTTACCCCCAGGCATACTTGTCATTTTATTAGTACTTGTTTCTTTTATACCAGCTAAACAAGTTTCCTTATCAACTGATGGTTTTTCGCCGCTGGCCGGATATTCCAATGACTGGAATGATGCCCGGTACCTGAAGTGCAACACGGCAGCCAACGCAAAATACATGACCTCATCTGAAAAAGAGGTTGTTTACATTTTAAACCTGGCAAGAATGAACCCTGTGCTATTCGCTAATACAGTAATTAAAAAATATCCTGCCAGCCGTTCGGATTACTATTCATCCTTACTGAAAACCATGCTGACGTTAAAACCCGTGGAATTACTTTATCCCGATTCCCTTTGCTTCGCAGGGGCCCTTTGTCATGCTGTTAATTCCGGGGCAGAAGGGTATGTGGGCCACACCCGAAGTACCGAAGAGTGCAAAAAGAAATGGTATTATAATGGTGAATGTTGTGATTATGGTCACAATAAACCTTTGGATATAATCATGTCGCTGCTCATTGACGAAGGTGTTTCATCTTTAGGCCACCGGAATATTTGCCTCAGTTCGTATAAAAAAATTGGTGTGGCTATCCGGCCACATCAACTTTACAGGCATACTGCTGTACTGGATTTCCATTATTAGTAATCATAGCTAACCTGCATCCCATCACTGTTAAAATATTGATATTCAGTTTTTCCCTGTAACATATTTTTTATTCTGAATATTTCTTTAATAACATTTGGCACTTCTATTTTAATTGCATCCTCCAAACGGTCATTTGGCCTGCGTTTGAAAATTTCATCGAGAATCCTTCGGGGTATATCATTCCTTGTAATTGGCGTACGGGTATCTCTTCTTTGGCCATTGGCATGATAAACAGCTGTTGATCTGAATAATCCATTACCAAAAGAAGCGGTCCAGTCGCCCCTGCATTTGGTCCACCTTACATTAACAGCATAAGGATAATCCCTTTGAAAAGAAGACCTGACTTTTGCCGGCTGATTTTTAGACGGCTTCATGCAACTGCTGTTCTTATCACCTATTCCATCCCAAATCTTCCGGTCATGCTCATCATGTTTTGCTTTATCTTCTTTCTCCTTTGAGTTGCCGGGGTTGTCAGTCTGCGAAGTATTTCCCTTATCTTTTTGCTTGCTTTTCCCTTTACCACTGTTACCCTGTGCTACAACTGAAATGGCCAGCACTACGGTTAGTACACTTAATAATATTTTTTTCATACCGGTTAATTTTATAATTGTGAGATGATAGCTTCCATTAATTGGTTGCGGGGAAACAATTCTACATATTCCTCCTGTATTGCCCGCCCACTTCATACAAAGCATGGGTAATTTGTCCAAGGGAGCAATGCTTTACCGTTTCCATTAATTCTGCAAAAAGGTTGCCATTATTGATAGCCACTGATTTTAACCGTTTCAGCATTTCAGCAGATTTATTTTCATTCCGCTTCCAGAAAGCCTGTAAAGTTTGTATCTGTTGTTCTTTTTCGTCAGTCGTACTACGGATAACTTCAGTAGGTAAAATAGTAGGGCTTCCTTTTTTATTCAAAAATGTATTGACACCAATGAGTGGCAATTCTCCGGAATGTTTCTGATGCTCGTAATACAAACTCTCTTCCTGTATTTTATTCCGCTGGTACATTCTTTCCATCGCACCCAATACACCACCTCTTTCTGTGATGCGGTCAAACTCGGTTAATACTGCTTCTTCTACAAGGTCAGTCAGTTCTTCTATCAGGAAAGAACCCTGGTTAGGGTTTTCATTTTTTGCAGTACCCAATTCCCTGTTGATGATTAATTGTATCGCCATTGCCCGTCTCACACTTTCTTCCGTTGGTGTTGTTATCGCTTCATCATACGCATTGGTGTGCAATGAATTGCAGTTATCATATATCGCATACAATGCCTGCAGCGTAGTTCTGATATCATTGAAATCAATTTCCTGTGCATGCAAACTTCGTCCTGATGTTTGTATATGATACTTCAGCATCTGGCTGCGTTTGTTTGCTTTGTATTTATATTTCATCGCCTTGGCCCATATTCTTCGTGCCACACGGCCAATCACACTATACTCAGGGTCCATGCCATTACTAAAAAAGAAAGAAAGATTAGGCGCAAAATCATCTATGCTCATTCCACGGCTTAAATAATATTCCACATATGTAAAGCCATTGGACAAGGTGAATGCCAATTGTGAAATAGGATTGGCGCCAGCTTCTGCAATATGATAGCCACTGATAGAAACAGAATAAAAATTTCTTACTTTCTCTTTGATGAAATATTCCTGCACATCACCCATCAGCTTTAAGGCAAATTCGGTGGAGAAGATACAGGTGTTCTGTGCCTGGTCTTCCTTTAAAATATCCGCCTGCACCGTACCTCTTACCTGTGTTAGTGCTTCGGCTTTTATTTTTTCGTACACTTCCTTTGGCAATACATCAGCACCGGATAGACCAAGCAGTCGTAAACCCAACCCATCATTCCCTTGTGGTAAGGCACCCTGTAACTCTCCATTTTTCGGAATCACCGGCTTTCCATCGGTGCCAATATAAGTTGGCAGTTCACCAGCTTTATATTTTGTTTCTATAATTTTATTTACTTTATCCTTTAAATTATTTGCCAGAATATATTTTTCGCATTGCTGGTCAATAGCAGCATTCATAAAAAAAGCCAGCAGCATCGGTGCAGGGCCGTTGATAGTCATGGAAACGGATGTCTTCGGGTCGCACAAGTCAAAACCGCTGTATAATTTTTTTGCATCGTCAACAGTTGCGATACTTACACCACTGTTGCCCACCTTTCCATAAATATCAGGACGGGGATCAGTATCTTATCCATATAATGTTACACTGTCTAATGCAGTAGATAAAAGTTTCGCCGTTTGCTACACACTTACATAGTGAAAACGTCTGTTGGTTCTTTCAGGTCCGCCTTCACCGGCAAACATTCTTGTCGGGTCTTCACCTTCTCTTTTTAATGGAAATACTCCGGCAGTAAATGGAAAACTTCCGGGCACATTTTCCTGCGACTGCCATTGTAGTATATCACCCCAGTCTTTGTATTTGGGCAAGACTACTTTTGGAATTTTTGTACCACTCAAACTTTTTGCTGTCATCGGTTGCTTAATCACTTTATCCCTGACAGTGTATTCATAAAAATCTTTCTGGTACTCTGCTACTTTATTTGGCCAGTTGGTAATAAGCTTGCGGGCCACAGGAGTTAGTTGCTCTGTATAAAAATCAATTTGTTGTTGAATTATATCAAGTAAAGATTTATCCGCCTTTTCTCCCAGTGTCGCTAAGGAACCGTTCAATTGATACAGCTTAGATGCAATTACAGCTTGTTCTTTTACCAATTGATCGTAACCACGGTTATTTTCCGAAATTTCAGAAAGGTAACGAACCCGGTTGGCCGGAATAACTGCCTGTCCCACTTTGGCTGTTTCAGCAAAATGATAATCTCCAAATGTAATTTTTGTTTTTGCTGCAACTTTTTTCAGCAACAGTTCAAACAAATGATTTACCCCATCATCATTAAACTTGCTGGCCATAGTGCCAACGATGGGCAGGTCTTCATCCTTTGCTTTAAATAACTGGTGGTTTCTTTTATACTGTTTCTTTACATCTGCCAGAGCATCCAATGCCCCTGCTTTATCAAATTTGTTGATACAAACAATATCTGCATAGTCCAGCATATTTATTTTTTCCAACTGTGATGCGGCTCCAAATTCAGGAGTCATAACATACATACTCACATCGCAGTAGTCAAGAATGCTTGCATCGCTTTGTCCCACACCGGCACTTTCCAAAATAATAAAATCATACCCGGCTGACTTGCAAATATCAATTGCTTCCTGTACGGCTGCACTCAAAGCTGTGTTGTCTTCTCTTGTTGCCAAACTTCTCATGTAGGCTCTCGGATGAGAAATGGCATTCATTCTTATTCTGTCCCCGAGTAATGCACCGCCTGTTTTTTTCTTTGATGGGTCAACAGAAATAACAGCGATTGTTTTATCAGTAAAGTTGTTGAGAAAGCGACGAACTATTTCATCGGTTACGGATGATTTGCCTGCACCACCGGTGCCGGTAATGCCGAGGACGGGAATTGCCCCCCTCTCCACTTGTGGAGAGGGGTTGGGGGTGAGGTTGTTCTCTGCATTGGTAATTTCCCTTGCTATCTTCCGCACATCTTTTACTTCACCAAGCTTCATGGCAATTTTGTAATCGCCTGTACCATTCAGCGAAACATCACATTGCTTTATCACATCTTCAATCATTCCTTCCAGGCCCATATGCCTTCCATCATCCGGACTATAAATCCTGGTGATACCATATTTATGCAGCTCTTCAATTTCATCCGGCAAAATTGTGCCCCCGCCGCCACCGAATATTTTTATATGACCACAACCATTTTCGTCCAGCAGGTCTTTCATGTATTTAAAAAATTCTACATGACCGCCCTGGTAACTGGTGATGGCAATGCCCTGCACATCTTCTTCAATGGCCGTTTCCACAATTTCTTTTACGGAACGGTTATGACCAAGATGAATAATTTCGGCTCCTTTACTTTGCATAATGCGGCGCATAATATTAATAGCAGCATCATGGCCATCAAAAAGACTGGCAGCTGTAACTATTCTGACTTTGTTGGTTGGGGTGTAACTCATAAAATGTAAGAATGGGCAAATTTAACCAAAAAACTAATGGCTGTTAGCAATCTCAACAACCGGGATTGCAGCCGGTTACCTACTTTTGCCCCATGCAGCATTTAGTTGAATCAATTGGCGCATTATACAAGCAATGGCGGAATGCTGGTGCATTGAGCATTGATGTGCTTCCGCAAAGTGGCAGCGAACGGCGTTATTTCAGGCTGCATGATAAAGTAGGCACCGTGATTGGAACTTATGGAGCCAATATAAAAGAGAACGAAACATTCATTTATTTCTCCAACCATTTTAAAGAAAAAAATCTTGCGGTTCCGAAAATTTTAGCCGTCAGCGACGATAAAATGTTTTACCTGCAGGAAGATTTTGGCGATGTCTCTTTATTAAATCACCTGGAATCAAAAGGTTTTACGGATGAAGTGTACGGCCTTTTTAAAAAAAGCCTGGATACATTAGCTCATTTACATGTAAAGGGTGATGAAGGCCTGGATTATTCGCAATGCCTGACCAATGCAGAGTTTGGCAAGGAAGCCATCATGGCTGATTTGCTGTATTTCAAATATTATTTTTTAGATGCACTGCGCAAGCCATACGATAAACAAAAACTGATTCATGATTTTGAGGCACTCAGTAATTATCTCACTCATACCGAATACAAATATTTTATGTTCCGGGATTTTCAAAGCCGGAATATTATGGTTACAAACAAAGTGGTTAGTGAGGACACTAACCACAACGTACATTTTATAGATTACCAGGGCGGCATGAAGGGTGCGCCGCAATATGATGTGGCTTCAATGCTCTGGCAGGCAAGAGCCAATCTTCCGGATGAATGGAAGAATAATTTGCTGGAAGATTATATGAATAGTTTTGAAGACATTATCGGGCAAAACATTGACAGAAATATTTTCCGCAGTCAGTATCATGGCTATGTATTAATAAGATTGTTGCAGGTATTGGGTGCTTATGGGTTCCGTGGTTTGTTTGAACGTAAAGCCCAGTTTTTAACCAGCATCCCACTGGCATTGCGAAACCTGAAAGAGTTTTTTCAAAATCAAAGCCTGGGTATTTCAGTTCCTGAACTCAGGAAAGTATTAGATATGTGTGTGGCCGATGAAATCATTCTCCAGTTTACTCCCACACAAGCTACTGCCGATACGCCATTGTTGGTAAAGATTTGCAGCTTCTCTTACCGTCAGCAAATTCCACAAGATGATAGTGGCAATGGCGGTGGTTTTATTTTTGATTGCCGTGGCATTTTAAATCCTGGTCGTGTAGAAAGTATGAAAACACAAACGGGCAGGGATAAAGAAGTGATAGATTTTCTCGAACAACAAACTAAGATGCCGGAGTTTTTAAACAGTGTGTTCGACATTGTTGACACAACGGTGGAAGAATATATTAAAAGGGATTTTGAAAGCCTGATGGTAAGCTTTGGATGCACTGGCGGGCAGCATCGCAGTGTATATGCGGCTGATGCAATGGCAAGGCATTTGAAAAATAAATTTAAAGTGAAGATTGAATTGAAACATGTGGTTCAAGAGGAAAAGAATTGGCAGAATACACCCCCAGCCCCTAAAGGGGAGCAATGAACATTTCGATAAATATTCATTATGGAAAGAAACATGCATAATGGCGCAACTAAATTTCATTTTCAAAGGGCAAGAGAACTTAGAAATGAGTCAACTCATGCAGAAACTTTGTTATGGGGATACTTAAAAACAAAACCTTTCGGAATAAAATTTCGCCGTCAACACCCCTATTCAATTTATATCCTTGATTTTTATTGTCACTCCCTTAAATTAGTAATAGAACTAGATGGAATGATCCATAATCAACCTGATAATAAGATTAATGACCAGATAAGACAGCGACAAATAGAAAATGACGGTTTAATTGTTATGAGATTTACAAACAATTTGGTGGAAAATAATTTTGAAGAAGTCATAAAGGAAATAGAAAAGCTTATTATAAAAAGTAAAGATGAACAGTAACGATAGAAACTCCCCTTTAGGGGTTGGGGGTGCAATGATATTTAGTGCCGGACTTGGTACTCGTTTTAAACCCTGGACCGACAATCATCCAAAAGCACTTGCCGTGGTCAATGGCAAACCTTTATTGCAACGAAACATTGAATACTTGCAACAGCAAGGTATTAAAGATGTAATCGTTAATGTTCATCATTTTGCCGAACAGATAGAAAATGCGATTGTGGAAAATGACGGATGGGGCAGCAATATATTAGTAAGTGATGAACGGGATGAACTGCTGGATACAGGTGGTGGATTATTAAAAGCAAAAGATTTATTTACTCCCGGCGAAAGATTTATTACCTGCAACGTTGATATTCTTACTGACCTTGACATAAGCAGGCTACTGACCTTTCATCAGGAAAATAAAGCGTTGATTTCTTTTGCTGTTACCAACCGTAAAACATCCCGCAATCTTTTATTTGATGAAAATAACCGGCTTTGCGGCTGGAGAAATACAAAGACAGGTGAAGAAAGACCCCCTCCCAAAAGTTTAATAACCGGAGAGTCTGATGCCCCTAAAGGGGAGATACTAAAACCTGCTTTAATTGAAAAAGCATACAGTTGTGTCGTAGTTTTTGAATACGATATCTTTCGCCTGATGGAAGAAAATAATTTCACCGGTAAGTTTTCATTAATTGATGTTTATCTGAAACTTGCTGCTGAACACCTCATCCTCGGCTACGATCATTCCGGGGACCGCCTGGTAGATGTTGGCAAAACAGAAAGTGTTGCCGTAGCCGAATCCCTTTTCCCATAATACATTTCTCACTAAGACACTAATACTTCGACAAGCTCAGTACACAAAGCTGAAAAGTAAAGAGTCATCCTTTCTTCGTGGCCTTTGTGCCTTTGAGGGGGATTCTTTTCCATAAAGTATTGCAAATACCCTTTCAACGGTAGCTGCTCTTGCAGCCTTTTGCCCTATCTTTCAGACTTTAAACAAAGTTTTTATTTATGAAGAAATCAGTTCTGAGCATTATTAGCTTGTTCATGTTCAT
>JANPMI010000267.1:0-4526 GCA_031422725.1 Chitinophagaceae bacterium
ATGCAAATGCTAAAAAGCCGTTTGTATGAAGAGGAGCTTCGCAAAAGACAGGCATTAAAATATGCAACGAACTCTACGAAGAAAAAAATTGAGTGGGGGAGCCAGATTCGTACATACGTATTTCATCCATATAAAATGATAAAAGACCATCGCACCGATTTTGAGGTGGGTAATATCGGCCCGGTGATGGATGGGGAGCTGGATGGTTTTATAAAGGCGTATCTTATGAGTGAGAAAGAAGCACAAAGCTGATTTGGAAATGTGGAAATGGGACGATTTGGAGATGACTAATGATGTGATAATTTGGAAACGAGGATTGAAAGAAATCATCTTATTATTATTAATATTTTCGTAATCGACTAATTACCAAATTACCTAATCTCCAAATCATTGTCTATGCAAGGAAATAAGGAAAAGAATTTGATTGTTGAACTTACGTTTGATTTTGCATTGAAGATTATAACTTATACCGGGCTGCTGGAAAAAGATAGAAAGTTTGTTTTGGCGACACAATTACTCAAATCAGGAACAAGTGTTGGGGCAAATGTAAGAGAGGCGCAGAATGCAGAAAGTAAGCCTGATTTTATTCATAAGATGAAGATAGCAGCGAAAGAAGCTGATGAAACGGAATATTGGTTGTTGCTTTGTGATAAGACAGACGGCTACCCGGATTGTAAAGATTTATTGAATGATTGTTCTTCGATAATCAGGGTGTTGTCAAAAATAATTGCTTCTTCAAAAATCAAGACTAATTAACTCATCATCAAATTACCAAATCTCCAAATTATTACATCATGAGTATTGGAACATTCTCTTACCCGATGCCGGTGAATGAACCGGTTCTTTCTTACGGCCCGAATAGTCCTGAAAAGAAAAGACTGAAAGAAGTGCTGGCTGAATTAAAAAGCAGCGAGATAGATGTGCCCATGTACATCGGCAGTAAAGAAGTAAGAACGGGTAAAAAAGTGTCCATGCATCCGCCGCATGAAACTAAACATACACTCGGTTATTTTCATGCAGGACAAGAGAAGCATGTGGTGCAGGCAATAGAGGCAGCACTGGCAGCTAAAGAAAACTGGGCTAATACAAGTTGGGAAAACCGTGCAGGTATATTTTTAAAAGCTGCTGATTTATTGGCTACTAAATATCGTCCTTATATTAATGGCACTACGATGCTTGGGCAAAGTAAGAATGCTTACCAGGCAGAAATAGATGCAGCCTGTGAGTTGATTGATTTCTTACGTTTCAATGTTCATTTTCTCTCTGAGATATATAAGCAACAACCGATCAGTAGTCCGGGTATGCACAACAGGATGGAGTATCGTCCGCTGGAAGGATTTGTGTTGGCTATCACTCCATTCAACTTTACAGCTATTGGTGGTAACCTGCCAACATCAGCTGCCATGTGTGGCAATGTGGTGGTTTGGAAACCGGCGAACACACAAGTGTATGCGGCGGAAATGACGATGCGTATTTTAAAAGAAGCTGGTTTGCCGGATGGAGTTATCAACCTGATTTATGTTGATGGGCCTACGATTGGCAGAGTATGTTTCAATCATAGGGATTTTGCTGGTGTACACTTTACTGGTTCCACTGGGGTGTTCAATAACATGTGGGAAACGATTGGTAAGAATATGCCGAACTATAAATCATATCCAAGAATAGTAGGGGAGACAGGCGGTAAGGATTTTGTGATTGCACATAAAAGTGCCAATCCTGATGTTGTGGTGACTGCATTGCTGCGTGGCGCCTTTGAATTCCAGGGACAGAAATGTTCGGCTGCATCAAGAGCCTATATTCCATCCAACATGGCGGAAGAAGTAAAGAAGAAACTGATAGCCGGAGTGAAGAGCTTTAAGATGGGAACAGTAGAAGATTTTTCCAACTTTATCAATGCGGTGATTGATGAAAAAAGTTTCAATAATATCAAACGATATATTGATAATGCAAAGAAAGATCCTAATGCTGAAATATGGGTGGGAGGAAAATGTGACAGCAAGGAAGGTTGGTTTGTTCAGCCAACTGTTATTGAAGCGAAAAAATCAAAGTATGTAACGATGTGTGAGGAAATTTTCGGGCCGGTATTGACTGTTTACATTTATCCTGCCAATAGTTTTGAAAAAACATTGGAATTAGTTGATTCCACTTCTCCGTATGCGTTAACAGGTGCAGTGATTGCACAGGACAGAGCTGCTGTTGAATTAGCAACCAATAAACTCCGCCATGCAGCCGGTAATTTTTATATCAATGATAAACCAACCGGAGCAGTAGTAGGTCAGCAACCATTTGGTGGTGCCAGGGGAAGCGGAACTAATGATAAGGCTGGTTCTATTTTAAATCTCTATCGTTGGTTAAGTGCAAGAACGATTAAGGAAACGTTTAACCCGCCGACGGATTATAAATATCCTTTCATGGAAAAAGATATTTAGCATCTTCGTTAATAGTAGAAAAGAAATTTTTGGGAAGATTATTATTTTTTCTCAAAGCTTGCAAAATATTCCTTTAAATAGGAATACATTAATTCCCCATGTCTTAATAATGCTTAAGTATAAGGTCATTGCTGCCTGTTTAATGTTCAGTTTATACTATTTGAGGTAATCTTCATCTAAAAGGCAATTAATCTCCTTTTGGCATTTTGTTTGTTTGATACCTGCGAACAGGTCATTTTTAACTAAAATCAATATTATGAAAAAGTTATTGGGAGTATCCCTAGTGTTCTTTTTTTCTCTTTCTTTTGTCCGGGCCCAGCATACGAGTTTTGGTATCAAAGCAGGATATAATTCTTCCAGTGTGCAGATTTCTGACGGCGCAGATTATGATTCCAAAAGCGGCCTGCACATAGGCGGTCTTGCTCATATTCATATTTCTTCTCATTTTGCTGTTCAGCCGGAATTAGTTTACAGTTGCCAGGGGGGTGAAAGCGGCAACACAAAATTAAAACTGAGCTATATAAATGTTCCGGTGCTGGCTCAGTATATGGTAAATGATGGTTTTCGTTTGCAAACTGGTCCGCAGGTTGGGTTTCTCGTTACAGCCAAACAAAAGATTGGAAATATTGAAGTAGATGTTGATGATACATTCAATGCTGTTGATTTTTCCTGGGTTTTTGGTGCCGGTTATATTTTTTCATCGGGATTAGGTATTGATGTCCGGTATAACCTGGGTCTTAATAATATCAGTGATGACAGTGATTTTGAAGCAAAGAACAGGGTGTTCCAGGCAGGATTATTTTACCAGTTCAAAAATAAAACTAAGCACAAATAAATTTTCACCTCCCGACATTTCTTATAAGGCCCCTTTTTAAGGGCTTTTATTTTTTTAAGATATACTGCTTTACTAGTTACCGCTGGGGCATTTCTGCAGGTAACGAATACCAAAAAGTTTTTTTTGAAACTTATTATATAATACCAATTAGACATTAATACAAGACTGTCATCCTGAGTTTGCCGAAGGGTGATTCAAAAGGCTTCGATAAACTCAGCCTGACATTTTCGGTTAGACATATTTTTAATGTCTAATTGGTATAACTTCACGGCAAATTAATTACCAGCCATGAAGGTTTTGTTTTCTTCAGCACAACTTAGCAGTACCATTGATGTACTGGCTGTGCAATTAAATAAAAATCATCCTGATTTAAATGATGTTGTTTTTATAGGCATTCAGCAGGGAGGTGTGGTGCTGGCAAATTCCCTTACGGCATCGCTGCAGCAATTAAACCCTTCGGGAAAAATTCAATACGGCCAGTTAGACATAACTTTTTACCGGGATGATATCCGCAAGGAAATTCTTACTCCGGATACGATGAACATCCCTTTTGGCATAGAAAACAAAACGGTGGTGCTGATTGATGATGTATTGTTTACAGGCCGCACTATCAAAGCAGCATTAGACGTATTGCTGGACTATGGCCGCCCCGCCAAAGTAGAACTGTGTGTGTTGATTGACAGGAAAGAACACCGGCAGTTTCCCATACAGGCTGATTATGTGGGTGTAACAGTGGAAACAAATAAAAACGAAAAAGTGAAACTGGTGAATAAAGAAGTGGTACTCATTACTTCATAATTTTTTGTATCAACCTGCCTGCCGGGTGGTCTGTTAGTTTCATGGCTGAAAGATTTGTCTGCGGCAAGTCTTTTGTGTGTTTTTGTGTGAATTCGTGGCAAACCTTTAATTTCGACCTTTAATGCAACTATCCACTCGTCATCTGCTGGGCATTAAAAATCTTACCAAAGAAGATATTTCCTTAATTCTGTCCACGGCAGAGCAATTCAAAGAAGTTTTACAAAGGCCGGTTAAGAAAGTTCCATCACTCAGGGATGTAACAATTGTAAATCTCTTTTACGAAAACTCCACCCGGACAAGGTTCTCTTTTGAACTGGCCGAAAAAAGATTAAGTGCCGATACCATCAACTTTGCGGCATCGTCTTCTTCTGCTTCAAAAGGGGAGACATTATTAGATACTGTCAATAATATTTTATCCATGAAAGTGGATATGGTGGTAATGCGCCACAGTGCCAGCGGTGCCC
>JANPMI010000268.1:0-2873 GCA_031422725.1 Chitinophagaceae bacterium
AGTAACAGCAGCTAATCCTTTATTAAATGGTTCTGCTTCCGAATACTTAGCCGGGATTACCAACTTGCCTGTTTTATTAATATACCCCCATGAACATTTTTCCCCGTCTGACTCGTATTTACAAAAAGCAACCGCTGCAAGACCTTCTGAAAAATCTTTTATATTGCTAAACTTTAAAGTACTTACCAGTTTGCCTGTTTTGTTTATAAGGCGATAGCTTTGAACGTCAGATGGTAATCCAACGAATGCCACTCCTTCGGTAAAAGATGATGCAGACCAATACTTGATTGGAAGGACTATCTTGCCTGTTTTATTCATGTATCCATAAGTCCCGTCTCCTTCCCCTCCCCTTGAATCACGATAATCCACTATTGTCATCCCATCCTGGAAAAAGCCGGCATGTGGAAAAAAGCCTTTATTGCGTATAATCATTTTTCCTTTTTTATCAATAAATCCCCAAAAAAAATCTTTATTATTCCAATGGCCATTTTCTATGTAAGCAAGTCCATCTGAAAAAAATTCTGCATAATAATATTTTGCCGGTAAAACGATTTTACCTGTTGTATCAATAAAGCCATACAATGAATCTACCCTAAACGTGGCTAACCCTTCCTTAAAAAAACCTGCCTCCTTATATTGAATGGGAATAACCAGTTTGCCGGCTGTGTTAATGTAACCATACCTGTCGTTCAACTTAACCAATGCACGGCCTCCGGAAAATTCATGAATCATCTGGTAATGCGGCGCAAGGATGATGTGTGCCTTCTCATTCATTAATCCATATTTATCATTGTTGTCTTTAAAAGGAAACACTTCCTGTCCATAAACAGCAGAAATTGTCAGGCAAGTAAAAAGAATAAAAAATAGCTTATTCATTTGGTTGGTTTTATTTTCCTGGTTGACATCCGGGCCAGTGTGTTGCCTGCAACAGATTCAATTTCTACAGGCTGCACCGGCATATATTTCTATTGAAGTAAAGTTCACTTTTATATTTCCTCATAAATTTAGGATCTTTATATTAGTCTGAACCCGTTGGCGGAGTTAAATATTGGGGATGTATTCATAGCCCCATAGGGGCAAAATATTAGTAGAAGATATTACACCATGTAATTTTTAGCTCCGTAGGAGCGGCATGTAATATATTTCGCCCCGATGGACAATGTTAGTAAGTCAAGCAAAGACTTTTTTTTGCCACTCCTTCGGAGTTTTAATACATCTCATCACAATTTTCTATAATAATTCCACCTCTTCGAGGTTAAAAATCCCGAAGAGATGCTATTATTATAGATGCAAAACAACAATCAGTTCCAAAAATCCCGAAGGGATGACATTATAAAGCGTTAACTTAATGACATTGCCCGATGGGGCTCTGAAAATCATTATAAATTGCATTTTCTACTGATTCCGATAGCTATTGGGACCTCTCTGAGGCTAAGAAAAATTAACTCCTCCAACGGGTTAGTCTGATTAAATTATAAACCGAAAGCCCCTCGCTTTAAACGAGGGGCTTTCAATTAAAATGCTTTTTTCTTCCAGGTATTATTATCCCGGTTCCATTCAGGTAGTTTTTTATCGGGGTCCAGTATCACTTCTTTTATTTCACTGGTGGTGGGCACACCGAATGTCCACTCAGCACCACGTTGCCATACTTCCACCGGTAAATCAATTTTATGTTCTTTGCCATTGGCTTCTTTTACCAGCACGGTAACGGGCATTACCATTTTTTCTAAATTCTCAATCGTAATTTCAGATCCTTTCTCTGGTTTTTCTTCTTTGTAGGCTACGGTTTTTACTGCCTGGTCCAGCTTCCAGGTGTTTAATACCCATGCTCTCCAGAACCAGCTCAGGTCTTCGCCAGAAACATTTTCCATAGTATGAAAGAAATCCCAGGGTGTTGGATGTTTAAAAGCCCAGCGGTTTACATATTCCCGGAAGGCAGCATCAAAACGTTCTTTACCCAGCACCACTTCTCTGAGAGCATTCAACATTTGCGCCGGTTTCATATAAGCTGCAATGCCGAGATTATCCTGTTGTATTACTTCAGGTACAGTATAAAGGCCATCCATCTTTTCGCCGAATGTATATTTTACCATGAACGAAGAATTGGGATCATCAAAGAAACTGGCTTCTTTAAATTCTCCTTTATTAAATGCTTCGGTAGAACCGCCATTGATAAAAGTGTTGAAGCCCTCATCCATCCAGGCATATTTTCTTTCATTGCTTCCAACAATCATCGGGAACCAGGTGTGGCCAAATTCATGATCCGTTACTCCCCACAAACCACTGCCGGATGCACCTGAACCGCAAAAGACAATACCGGGATATTCCATACCACCAACAATGCCGGCCACATTGGTGGCAGCAGGATAAGGATACTCAAACCATTTGTTGGAGTAATGTTCAACACTGGCTTTGGTAAATTCAGTAGAACGCTGCCAGCCATTTTTTACAATGCTCTCCACCGGATACACACTGATAGCTATTGATTTTTTACCGCCGGGTAAATTTATTTTAGCTGCATCCTGCACAAATGCTTTCGATGCGGCCCAGGCAACATCTCTTGTATTCTGGATTTTAAATTTCCAGGTGAGGTTAGCGGCAGATGGCCTTGAGTTTTTATCAGTCACTTCTTTATCGCTGCGGATCATTACTGTTTTATCACTGTTCTTTGCAGCAGCCCAACGGTTCATTTGCTCGGCTGTGTAACATTCCTGTGGATTTAATAATTCACCCGAGCCAACAATAATTAAATTGGAAGGAGCGGTAATGGTAAAATCAATATCTCCATATTCTAAATAAAACTCTCCGGCACCAAGATAGGGCAGGGTATTCCATCCCTGCAGATCATCATACACGGCCATGCGGGGAAACCA
>JANPMI010000269.1:0-9218 GCA_031422725.1 Chitinophagaceae bacterium
CGAAGAGTACACTTGTACTGTAGTAACACAGATGAGCAATTTTGAATAACAAAAACCTTTGCGCCTTTGCGAGAAATAAAAAAATGAAACATCTTAAAATAAAATTTTCATCGGGATCAACAGATTTATATCTGGCCTCCGGCATCAGTCATCTGAAAAAGATAACTGACTCCAAGGAAACAATATTAATAACCGATGAAAATGTTTTCAATGCCCACACCAAACGATTCATAGGCTGGAATACGATTGTTTTAAAACCTGGTGAAGAATTTAAAGTGCAGGCAACGGTAGATGCAGTAATAGAAAAACTGATTGAAATGGAAGCCGACCGCCAAACAACATTGGTGGGTGTTGGCGGCGGAGTGGTAACAGATATCACTGGTTATGTAGCTTCTGTTTATATGCGGGGTCTTCGCTTCGGATTTATTCCAACATCTATTCTTGGATTAGTAGATGCATCCATCGGCGGTAAGAACGGTATTGATGTGGGACTGTATAAAAATACGGTGGGTGTAATCCGTCAGCCATCATTCATTTTGCATGATATGGTTTTCCTGAATTCATTGCCACAGGCAGAATGGGAAAACGGTTTTGCAGAAATAATCAAACATGCCTGTATAAAAGATGCGGCGATGTTTGCTGAACTGGAAACAAATTGGTTGAAGACTTATATGAGTCAGCAGAAAACTATTTGTGGCTTAATACAACGCAATGCTCTCATCAAAACTAAAGTGGTACAGAAAGATGAGTTTGAAAAAGGGGAGAGAAGGGTATTAAATTTTGGGCATACACTTGGCCATGCACTGGAAACGCAGTATGAATTATTGCATGGCCAGGCAATTTCAATCGGCATGACCTATGCCTGTCATATTTCTGAACAACTTACAGGATTTAAACAAACAGAAAAAGTAGTTGCAGTTTTAGAAAAGTACAATCTTCCTACTTATGCTTCTTTCAACAAACAAAAAGTATTTGATGTGCTGAAGATGGATAAGAAACGGGAAAGAAAAGAAATGAATTATGTGTTGCTGGAAAAAATAGGGAAGGGAGTTGTGAAGAGTATTTCGTTGAAACAATTGGAAAAAATAATTCAAGATTTATAAAGTGAAGGTTACAATACATCCATCAAAATTAAAAGGAACAATACAGGCACCGGCTTCTAAAAGTTCTATGCAAAGGGCTTTGGCTGCGGCATTGTTAACGAAGGCAACAAGTATTATTTCTAATCCGGGTCATAGTAATGATGATAAAGCAGCAGTAGAAATTATTAAAACGTTTGGGGCAGCAGTAGAAATGTTTGACGGCAAAATGAAAGTTGAGAGTTTGGGGTTTCCTAAAATCTCTCTTGCGGGGGGTGGGACTGTTAACTGCGGTGAAAGCGGTTTAGGCATCCGCATGTTTGCACCCATCATTGCATTAAGCGAAAAAGAAATCACCATTAACGGCGAAGGAAGTTTATTAGATAGGCCAATGGATTTCTTTGATGAAATTTTTCCAAAGCTGAACGTAAAAATTAAAAGCAACAGCGGTAAGCTGCCTGTAATAATTCAAGGCCCGTTGCAACCAGCAACTATTGAAGTCGATGGCTCTTTAAGTTCTCAGTTTCTTACTGGCTTGCTGATGGCTTATGCAGCCGCAAATGCAAAAAATGTTTCTATCAAAGTGAATAACTTGAAAAGCAAACCTTACATTGATTTGACATTGGATGTGATGAAACAGTTTGGATTGAAAGTGCCTGGGAATAAAAATTATCAAGAGTTCTTCTTTGATGAATCCACTCACAACCCGCCACTCACCACTCACAACTACACTGTAGAAGGCGACTGGAGCGGTGCTGCATTTCTCTTAGTTGCAGGTGCTATCGCAGGGCCGATTACAGTAAGAGGATTAGATTTATCTTCTACCCAGCCAGATAAAGCAATCATTGAAGCATTAATGGCTGTCAATGCCGGTATTGCGATGGATGCAAAAGGAATTCAGCTGCATCCTGTTGAAATGGATGCTTTTTATTTCGATGCAACGGATTGCCCGGATTTATTTCCACCACTTGTTGCATTGGCTGCATATTGTAAAGGCAAGACAACTATCAAAGGTGTAAGTCGCCTAACTCATAAAGAAAGTAACCGGGCATTAACCCTGCAGGATGAATTTGATAAAATGGGAGTAACAATAGATTTGGAAGGCGATGATATGATTATACATGGCGAAGGAATTGTAAAAGGAGCTGATGTTCATTCACATCATGACCATCGTATTGCCATGGCTTGTGCTGTTGCCGGATTAAAAGCCGATAGTGAAATGGTGATTGAAGAAGCACAGGCTGTTAAAAAATCTTATCCTGATTTTTGGAATGATTTGGAAAAACTCGGCGCTAACGTATCTTTAAATAATAAGTTTAACAGGTATGAATAGTTTCGGTCGTCTTTTCCGCATCTCTATTTTTGGAGAATCACATAGTGAATGTGTCGGCATTACCATTGATGGTTGTCCCGCCGGTTTATCATTATCACCAGATGATTTATTGCCCGACCTGGAAAGAAGAAAAGGTGGACAGGGAAAAGGAACTACTCCCAGGAAAGAAGATGATTTTCCCATTTTTAAAAGCGGCGTCTTCAATGGGAAAACAACAGGCTTTCCTATTACCATTTTATTTGAGAATAAAAATACCCGCAGCGAAGATTACGATAAGCAACGAAGCATACCAAGACCCGGTCATGCAGATTGGGTGGCACATCAGAAGTTTGGTGGTAATGAAGATTACAGGGGCGGCGGACATTTCAGTGCAAGGTTAACAGCCGGCATTGTTGCCGCCGGTGCTATTGCAAAAAAGTTAATGAGTGGAGTAATCATTCATGCAGCCGTAACAGAAATCGGCGGAGAAAAAAATGTAGAAAAGGGTTTACAAAAAGCCATTGATGTAAAAGATTCTGTTGGTGGAATTGTAGAATGTAAAGTCACAGGATTACCCGTTGGTTTGGGTGAACCTTATTTTGATTCCATAGAATCAACATTGGCACATATTGTATTTGCCATACCTGCCGTTCGTGGTATTGAATTTGGAACCGGTTTTACCGCCGCAAAAATGTTTGGCAGTCAGCACAACGATTCCATACAGAATATGGAAGGCCAAACAAAAACCAATCATGCAGGGGGCGTTGTTGGCGGCATCAGCAATGGAAATGAATTAGTATTTCGGTTAGCCATCAAACCTACATCATCCACTCCTAAAGAGCAAAACAGTTTGAACTGGGATACTCAGCAACTGGAAGATTTTTCCATCAAGGGCCGTCATGATTTATGCGTTGCACTAAGAGCACCGGTAATCGTAGAAGCGGTTACTGCAATTGTATTGGCAGACTTCATGTTATTCGAACAAAAAATAAGAAGAGTTTTATAATGCCCATCATTTATCATGTAACGACAACGGCTGACTGGAAAGCAGCGCAACAAAAAGGTTTTTATGAACATCCTTCATTAGCTGCCGAGGGCTTTATTCATTGCTCGCAGGAGCACCAGGTAGCCGGAGTATTGGAAAGATACTTTGCAGGGCAAACCAATTTAGTAAAGTTGATAATTGATACCGACAAGCTTACCAGCAAATTTGTTTTTGACTGGTCGCCATCCACGGCAGATACATTTCCGCATGTTTATGGCCCTATTAATTCAGATGCAGTGATTGATATAGTTCCTTTATAAATCTTTCTTCAACTTTTTAAACTCAATATCCAATATCTCAAACTTAGCCGCATCCGGCCATGAGTAATGCCACCATTCTTCTGAATAAGCGTTGAAACCACATTGCTGCATAGTTGATTTCAGCAATTCCCGGTTTTGCAGTATCTCTTCGGGCAACCGGGTAAATGTATGGTGGGCCGTATCTGTAAAATTATCGAAACCGGTTCCCATATTTAACTCATCTCCTGTTACTAAATTAATTATGGTCAGGTCAACAGCTATTCCCCGGTTATGGCCGCTTCCTTTGGAAGGATTGGCAACATACCGTTCATCTTTTACTAATTCCCAGAATTTTACTGTGACTGAATAAGGCCGGTAAGCACCAAAAATTTTTAAGCCAAGCCCAACATGATTTAAGCCTTTTTGCACTTTCAGCAGAGCATTGGCAGCAGGCAATCGCATAAAAGCAGAATTGGTGCCGGCAGGATACATTAACCGCTGCATAAAGTTATTTACCGAAGCATAGCGGAGGTCATAAACAATTGCCGGTATTACACTTTTTAATTCCACCATTCTTTTGGCCGGATCTTTTTTTACCTGCTGCTTGTAATCGTCGTATTTATCGGTCACCGGTGGCCGAATGTAGCCCGGATCCTGTGCTACCACCGCCACACAAAGCAATGTTGAAAAAATAAATACAACGAATTGTTTAATGTAGAAACGAATGCTTAAATTGTTAATCATATCCGGTCAGGGTTGTGAAAGTAAATTAGTGTAAAAACCGGAGATGCTTCCCGCCGCCACCACCGTTTTATGATTATATACAGATTGAAGCACCCATTTTTCATTGGCATAGCGATATGCCTTTTTGTGTTGCCGGCTTGTAAGAACAATAATAGAAAAAGCGACACTATTGCCAGCACCCCGCAGGAGTTACAGGCAAAAACTACAGAACTTATCCAAAATATTACAGTACATGCTCTTGCTCACAACGGCAGGCTGGATGATTCAACGCTGGTATTAAAACAACCCCGTCTTGCAAAACTGCTCTATGAGCAAAAATCCTTTGAACCATTGTGGTCTGCAAAAGAAGAATGGCTTCCTGCCGGAGATTCATTAGTCAGCTTTATAAAATCATCACAACTGTTCGGATTATTTCCGGAAGATTATCATCTCAATCAATTAAAAGAAATACGACAAAAATTTATAGCAGATAGTTTTGCCAATGGTGACAGAAAGGATGCAGGCCTCTGGTCCCGGGCAGATATTTTGCTTACTGATGCTTTTATACAAATATTGAAGGATGTAAAATTGGGCAGGCTGCCGCAGGATAGCATCACCCTTAGAAAAGATTCTGTACTGAATGATGATTTTTACCTGCAACAGTTTACTGCACTTCAGGAATCTGGCTTAACCAGGATAATTCAAAAATTGGAACCAAATCAAAGAGGCTATCATTTATTAAAAACTGGTATAAAAAAATTTCTTGACAGTGCCGATTACAAACTGTTTACCATCATTCCTTATCCCGAAAAAGATATAGTGAAGTTCAATACGAAACTGCAAAAAAGATTGTATGAGGGCGGCTTCATTGCTTTTGATAGTGTTAGTGCCGATTCGGCTGAACTGGCAGATGCTGTCAAAAAATTTCAAAAGAAAAAGGGGATTGCCGTTGATGGCAGGGCAGGGGAAGGCACTGTGAGGATGCTGAATGTAAATGACCGGGAGAAGTTTATCCGTATTGCCATCAGTATGGACAAATATAAAATGCTGCCGGAAAAAATGCCATCAAAATATATTTGGGTAAATGCATCCGCTAATTTTCTGGAGCTCATTGATAAAGAGGAAGTAAAACTTACATCAAAAGTTATTTGCGGTAAATCTAAAACAAGAACTCCTGTACTTACCAGCAATATTACTGAACTGATTACCTATCCTCAATGGGTGCCCCCGCCAAGTATTGTTTCAAAAGAAATTTTGCCGGCGGTTAAAAAAAATCCGGGCTACCTGGCAAGAAAAGGGTTTAGCCTGCTGGACTCAAAAGGCAATGAAGTAGATCCTTATTCGGTTGATTGGTCAAAGTACAGCAAAAACATTCCTTACCGGGTGGTGCAGGGTAGTGGTGATGCTAATGCACTCGGCATTATGAAATTTGTTTTTAGTAATAAATATTCTGTTTACCTGCATGATACTAACCAACGATATTTGTTTGCCAATGCAATGCGTTCTTTAAGCCACGGCTGCGTCCGGGTACAGGAATGGGAAAAACTTGCCTGGTATATTCTTCGGAACGACAGTCTGAATGCCGGTAAAGGCGGATATACCAGGATTGATTCTGTAAAGGCCTGGCTTCAAAAGAAACAAAAAAAGAGCATTGCTGTACGGAATAAAATACCTGTTTATATCCGCTATATAACCTGTGAAGGGCAGAACGGAACTATTGTTTTTTATGATGATGTGTATGCTGAAGACAAGATATTACGGGAGAAATATTTTGCTTTAAAATGAGTAAGCCCGGTGGCAGAGTGTTTCTGAAAAACATCTCTTGGCCTTTTTTGACTAAAAGAAGGGCTTCCAACATGGTGATTATGAGGTAAATAATTTATTTCACGATATTGAACTTACCTGTTATTTTTGTTTAGTTTTAAACCAAACTATCTCTTTATGAAGAAGATAATATCAGCATTATTTGCGCTGTATCTGCTTATTCCAAACAGTTACGGTCAAAATGATGAAATCAGGCCTAAAGCTCTGGGCATTAGTTTCTTTCTGAATGATTTTATAACGCCTGATAGGATTCGTACCACTTCTCTCAGTTCTGTACTCAGTAATAAGAAATTTGCAAAAATGCGGGAAATGTCTCCCGGCATGGCAATCACTTATTTCAGGGGCATAAAAAAATATGTTGATGTGGCTGCCAGCTTAGGTGGTTCATTTGTAAAATATCCCATGCCGGGTAAATCTTTTGTAAACGAGAATTTTTTACTCGAAGGCAGTGCTTCAGTAAATCTTAAGATGACATCTGAAAAATATTGGGTTCAGCCCTATATTTCTCTCGGTGTGGGGGGCCATAAATACAAAAAATATTATGGAGCTTTCCTGCCGGTAGGTCTTGGGTTTAAAGTAAACTTTTTTGATGAAGCACATCTTTTCGTTACATCTACTTACCGTGTACCTGTCACTACAGAAACATCCAATTATCATTTGCAGCACAGTATAGGTATTGCCGGAAGGCTGGGTAAAAAGAAGGAACCTGTTAAAATAATTGAACCCCCTAAACCTCCTTCAGATAGGGATGGTGATGGCATTATTGATGATGCAGATAAATGCCCTGATGTAAAAGGCCTGGCAAAATATGATGGATGCCCGATACCGGATAGGGATGGCGATGGTATTAACGATGAAGAAGATGCTTGTCCTGATGTTCCTGGTTTGGCCCGTTATAAAGGCTGCCCGATACCTGACAGAGATAAGGATGGTATCAATGATGAAGAAGATGCTTGTCCTGATGTTCCGGGTGTGGCCCGTTACAAGGGTTGCCCTGTTCCGGATACAGATGGTGATGGTGTAAATGATGAAGAAGATAAGTGTGTTACTATCCCGGGGCCTAAAGAGAATTTTGGATGTCCGATTATACCTGAAGAAGTTAAAAAGAGAGTTGACCTGGCAGCTAAAAATATTCTGTTCGTTACCGGAAGTGCCAAATTACAAAAATCATCATTCAAAGGTTTGGATGATGTAGTTAAGATTATGAGTGAAAATCCCGGAATGAGTCTTGCCATTGATGGTCACACAGATTATGTTGGTAAAGAGGATTATAATCAAACACTCAGTGACAACCGTGCTGCTTCTGTTAAAACCTATTTGGTAAGCAAAGGAATTGATGAAAGCCGCATTACTGCAACAGGTCATGGTGAACTGGAGCCTATTGCTGATAATAAAACTGCCGCTGGCCGTCAGAAAAACCGCCGTTCAGAAATGACCCTGAGTTATTATAAATAAGAAGATTATTTTATAAATGAAATGTCCCGGCTGATTTATTGGCCGGGACTTTTTTTTATTCCTTTTTTCGTCAATCTCTTTCATCATTGTTTTAATCCTGAATAATAAAAGGATTTTGCTTTTATTACTGAGTAATTTATCAGCATTGAGAAGAGTTTGATTCATTTTATCCCCGGCACTTATTAAGAAACTCTTAAGCCCTCGTTTTCCGGCATTTTCCCCTACCTTTGCGCCTCCAAAACCGCAAGGTTTTTTAATCGCATTAAACATCTGAAAATAAAGCAGTCATGGCAGATTTAAAATTTCAAAGAAACTTTGGTATTGCAGCCCACATTGATGCGGGCAAAACAACAACGACGGAACGTATCCTTCGCTATACAGGTATGATCCACCGGATTGGAGAAGTGCATGATGGAGCTGCCACTACCGACTGGATGGAGCAGGAAAAAGAAAGAGGCATTACTATTACTTCTGCAGCTGTTAGCTGTCAGTGGAATTTCCCAACTAATAAGGGTAAGGAATATGCTGATACGAAAAAGTATTCATTTAATATTATTGATACTCCCGGTCACGTTGATTTTACCGTGGAGGTGGAACGTTCAATGAGGGTGCTGGATGGGTTGATTGCTTTATTCTCTGCTGTAGATGGTGTGGAGCCACAGTCTGAAACAGTATGGCGCCAGGCTAATCGTTATGGTGTTCCCCGCATCGGATTTGTAAATAAAATGGACCGTGCCGGTGCTGACTTCCTGATGGTTGTTAAGCAGGTAAAAGATATGCTCGGCTCAAAAGCTGTTCCTCTTCAGTTGCCTATTGGTGCCGAAGATGATTTTATAGGTGTAGTTGACCTTATAAAAATGAAAGGCATCATCTGGCACATGGAAACAGAGGGAATGACCTTTGACGAAATAGAAGTTCCTGCTGATATGCTGGAAGAAGCAAAAGAATGGAGAGCAAGTCTTGTCGAGGCAGTGGCAGAATATGATGATAAACTGATGGAAAAATTCTTTGAAGACCCAAACAGCATTACTGAAGATGAAATGCATGAAGCAATCCGTAAGGCTACGGTTGATCTCAGCATCGTACCGATGATGTGTGGTTCATCTTTTAAAAATAAAGGTGTGCAGACTGCTCTTGATGGAGTATGCCGTTATTTGCCTTCCCCGATTGATATTCCTGATACAGTGGGTATCAATCCCGATACCGGCGAGGAGGAAACCCGCAAACCGGATCCAAAAGCTCCCTTTGCAGCATTGGCGTTTAAGATTATGACTGATCCGTTTGTGGGCAGGTTAGCTTTCTTCCGGTGCTACTCCGGCCATCTTGATGCTGGCTCTTATGTATTGAATGTAAGAAGTGGTAAGAAAGAACGTATCAGCCGTATCATGAAGATGTTTGCAAATAAACAAAACCCGATTGATTTTATTGAAGCAGGTGATATTGGTGCAGCCGTTGGATTTAAAGAAATAAAAACCGGTGATACTTTGTGTGATGAAAATCATCCGATCGCATTGGAGAATATGTTTATTCCTGAGCCGGTT
>JANPMI010000270.1:0-6182 GCA_031422725.1 Chitinophagaceae bacterium
TTTTCCTATAACGTGGAAGTCATCAAGGGTAGAAAAACAAGTATTTCTTCAGATGAAAGGACAGGTCGTACAATCATAGAAATTGTAAAGAATTTTCTTGCAGGGTTGGAGAATGCGGTTGTTTATGTATGTGATGCAAGCGATGGTAAAGAATTGCTTCGCAAACGAAAGTTTGACCAGTGGTTCAAAAAGTATGACGACGGCACAATTATAAAAGTGGATGGTCATATTACAGCTCCCAACTTCAATATTTACAATGCTATACTGATACACAAGGAAAATCAAAAGAAAAACAGGTTTATAGAAGCATTTAATGATTTGAATGAATCAGGTGACAAGTAATCGCAGTTCTCCCACTTGCTTAGTTTATCTGATAAAGTATCCGCTAACTACCACACAGGTGCTAAGCTCTTCTTTCCCTAAGTTTGCCAAAAGATAAATACATGAAAAGCCTTGCTGCTTTAATAAACGAATTAGAAAATAAACTCACATTCATTGAGCAAAAAAACGAAACCGTATCACAAGTAACTTAGCCCCGGCAGGTGTTCACTAAAAAAATGGCACGCCTGGGTTGGTGCCTGCCTGCCGGTAGGCAGGTTTTCTTCCACCCCCAAAAATTGGTAAACAAATTCCGGCATACACCAGTCACCATTATGTTGGCTTTACATTTCCCCGCTTTGCACCATCTCATTGATCTTATACACTGCAAACAGCACAAACAGGAAGATGATTATACAGAAGATCAGCATAGCGGTAAACCCTCCCTTGGTGTCTGCAATAGCATATTTGGCCGGATTGGCTGGCAGGTAAGCAACTCCCATGGTATCACCCACTTTGAATTTACCGGCTTGTGTTGTTGCCTTTCCGGTATAGGGGCGTCCGGTGGTCCTGTCCTTGTATTCAATGCTGATAATATCGGTAAGGCTTGATTTTATCCGCACCGTGCGGATGGAAGTGATATAGCCGTTGGTATGGATACCCGTCTTCTTGATATAAGCGGCACGCCGCATTCTCCAGATCGCAAGTCCCAGCGGAAAAGCCGCTAGCAGAATAAGCAGTATGTAAGAAATTATCATAATTCAATATTCCGAAATTATTGCGAGAACTGTTAGTTGCAAAAATTTATTCTTTTGCCTGCCAGCAGACAGGCAAGAATTTTAGGAAATCAACAGCTTCAAAGAGCAAAAAAATGCTAAATACTTTTGTATCTTTAAGTTATGACACAAATCGTAATAGATAAAAAGAAGTATGTGTTGGTGCCTGAAAAAGAATATCAGGCATTACAAAAAAAAGCTGCGCTAAAAACAAGACCTGAGAAATTGTTATCATTAGAGCAAGGCCGGGCATACAGCAAAAAAATCATCCGGAAATGGGCAGCAGAAAAATTAAAGTAAAGCAAACTGCTGCTGAAAACATAGCTGCTATTTCCTGGTATATTGAGTCAAAAGGAATGCTGGCTACAGCAGAAAAATTTGCTGATGATATCTATGACTATTTCCTTCAACTTGCTGACAGCAGAAAGTCATATGCAATTTGCAGAGAACCCGCAAGATCTGCTTTAGGTTATAAATGTATTCCGTATAAAAAGAAATACACAATCGTTTTTATAGAATCAGCAGATGAACTGATTATTTGTGAGTTTATTTCTTCCAAACTTATTCATTGGTAACTCCATCCAACTGCTATTCTTCTAATTTGCCAAAAGAAAAATAAATGAAAAGTCTGCTTGCTTTAATAAACGAATTAGAAAATAAACTCCCACTCATTGAGCAAAAGAACGAAACGGTATCACAAGTATCAATTGGCTGGCACCTGGAGCATAGTTTGCTGGCCTTAATAAAAATGATAACGGCTGTTGAACATTCAAACCCGGGTGATTATAAAAAAGAATTCAACCTGAAACGTTCTATCGTTTTAACGCTGGGAAAAATTCCGAGGGGCAGGGCCAGAGTTCCTGATTCTGTAAAACCTGCTGAAGAAATAAGTATAGCTAATATCAAGGGGTTGATAGAAAAAGCAAAACAAAAGGCGGAACTGTTTGAAAAGCTGAACAAGGATAAATTTTTTAAGCATCCTGTTTTTGGTGATGTACAGGTAAAGCAGGCCAGCAGGATTATTGCAATCCATACATATCATCACATTAAAATTATAAACGACATTTTAAAAGGATAATTCTGCCCTCGTTGATATTTTGAAAAGGAATGAACAATCTGCCTGCTGGCAAGCAGGTAAAAAATAAGCATTTCCCATTATTCCCTTAACTTACTATCACCAATTACCACAATTCATCCCTTTGATTTCTGCCAACCAATTCATGCCCCCTGAGTTTTATTCACCACTAATCACTTTAAAATGAAACGAAGCAGTTTTATCTACAATTCATCACTCATTGCAATGAGTGTGGGAGTATTTGGAAAAATTAAATGGGATGGCCATGCGTATGTAGGCGAAAACCCTACCACTACAGATATACTTGGCCCCTTTTATCGTCCCGGAGCACCATTACGTTCAGCATTGGTGCAACAGGGAACAAAAGGTCAGTTACTTCATTTCAGCGGAACCGTTTTTGCGAAGGACGGTAAAACGCCACTTAAAAATTCATTAGTCGAAATATGGCATTGCGATGAAATGGGGGTCTATGATAATACATCAGATGAATATATTTATAGAGCATCATTCAAAACCGGCAGCGATGGTAAATATCATTTCAAAACCATACTGCCAGTACCTTATATGGTAGGTGCCGAAGTTACCAGGCCGGCACATATACATATGCGTATCTCCGGCAATACGGGGCAGGATTTGGTAACACAGGTTTATTTTAAAGGAGATGAACATATTTCAAAAGACGAGAGTGCAGGAGACCCGAGATCACTGAACCGGATTCTTGAATCTTCTACCAACAGCAAAAATGAAAAACTGGTAAAATTTGATATTATATTGAAAGATGAATATGTACTGGATGCAGCTGCGTTCAGGAAAATAACAGGGCTCTATCAGATGAAAGACAAATCGCTGGTGGAATTTTACAAACAAAGCGACCAGCTTTTTGCTAAAATAAATGGCCAGATTATGGAGGCCATGGATTATAACGGCAGTAACAGTTTTGAAGGAGGATTGGGCAGGGTAAAAGTGCAATTTGAATTTCCGGCTGGCGGAACCGTTAAAGTGAAAATAACTTATATGGAAGGCCCTGACAAGTTTGTTACGACAGAAGGAGATAAGATGCTCAAATACCCGGCATAAGGCGAACCTGCTTATTTGGCAGAAAATTATTGATGGTTCTCTTTTTGCAGCTACAGAACTTTCTAACATTTAAGAATATTTATGGAAATAGAAATTTTTACCCTTGCCGATTTTGCACAAGACAATAATTCAAAACTGACAATTGTTGGAACTTTTGATAGTATCAATGCCAAACAGTTTCCGGTGCAGCACCCGGCTTGCTCCGTTGCCTGCCGTTTGCGGTTTGGTAGTAAAGAATCGGGCAGTCATGATTTCAGACTTAGGTTAATAGATGCTGATGGAAAAGAAATCATTCAACCAATTGAAGGCAATATAAATATTGGTGCTCCGCCCAACGGGCAGTTTACTTCTATTAATATTGTTATCAATTTCAATCAACTGAAATTTGAAACCACAGGTCGCTATTCTTTTGAGCTGTACATAGACGGTGATTGGAAATCTGGGTTACCGTTATTTTTAAACCAGGTTAATTAAACGCATAAACAATCAGGCCCCGCAAACGCAGGGGCCTGGTATTAGCTGCATACTTTTTATCAGAAGTTGGGGCTGTCAGCGGTGGGGCCATACAAACCCGGTACTGTGTTTCCGGTAGAACGGAGGTAAACTATCAATTCACCACGGTGATGATACAAGTGGTTCATCAGGAACCCACGGACTGCCTGTATTCTCATCATCGGGGGCATTATATTGGTGTCGCCTATTTTTAAACTCCACATTTGCATCATGGAAGCATCAGGTGTTTTTTCTAAACTTGCCTGTGCCACTTTTACATTCTCTTCAAACTTCGCTACAATATTTCCGGCTTTTGAAATATCTCCTTTATCATATTTATAGCCTGCCATGTCAAATTCATTTTGTTCGAGGGTTCCTGGATACCAGTTATAAATCTCCGCAATATGGGAAGCAAGTTGCCCGGTTGTCCAGTTTTTTTCCGAAGGTTTGAATGATAAAGCAGTATCAGGAATAGCGTTAAGCAGTTTACGGGTATTCTCTGCCTCATGTTTAAATTCACCTAACAGCGATTGTACTAACATAAAAAAAGAGTTTAGTGATAAAATAGTTGAAGTGTAAAGTAAATAAATTTTAAATCCGCCTCTGTATTCTTTTTATGTGGCAACTGCTCTTCTGGTTCTTTGATTTTATTTATATCTTCTTCAATTATTTCTCTTACTGCATGGTTTTTTTTCATACATTTGCATCTCGAATCTGAGTATAACAGCATGCTTGCTACGGATGATTGAATTCAACACTTCTTCTAACGATTCTTAGTGTTTTTCTCCCTGTTTAGTTGCTCAGAAAATATTTTGTAATTATTAAACCATAATATCATGAAAATTGATTTGAGGCCATCTATTGTACAGATGGAGCCAGAAGTTTTAAGTAACCTGGTAAGAGAAGTAAAGGAAACATTGGCAACAGACATTCAACTGACCGAAGTAAGGAAACCTGTATTCACTTTTGCCCAACTCTGGAGTATCCGGAGAAATGCAAAAACTGCACAGAGCCGCTTCAGCAGGTAATAGTATACAGTTATCCGTTTCCAATTAATGTAAATGCCGGTCACCCGTTAAGGGAGGGGCCGGCATTGCTTATTATGTAATCTCCTGCACATATATAAGCAGGCGGTGCTCACCGGATAAATTTTTTGCCCCATAATTTATTCAATCCTATACTTTTGTGCCGACAAATCAATTATTTGGCTCAACCCATTTGTTAGAAAATGACAAATTCCTACCACGACCTCGTAAAGCAAACGTTTAAGTTTCCACAGGAAGGTATTGAAGTAGATGAAGGCAACCTGTATTTTAACGGGCTTGACCTGAATGCCCTGGTGGCCAAGTACGGCACTCCGATGAAGCTTACCTATCTGCCCAAGATCGGCATGCAGATTAAAAAAGCAAAAAGCATGTTTGCCAATGCGTTTAAAAAACATAAGTACGAAGGGAAATATTTTTATTGTTATTGTACCAAGAGTTCGCATTTCAGTTTTGTGGTGGAAGAGGCCCTGAAGAGTGAAATTCATCTGGAAACATCGTATGCGTATGATATTGAGATTATCAAGAAGCTTTATGCAAAAAAGAAGATTACCAAAGACATTCATATTATCTGTAATGGCTTTAAGCAAAAAGGCTACACCCGCCGTATTGCCAACCTGCTTAATTCAGGTTTTTCGAATGTAATTCCGGTGCTGGATAATAAAGAGGAACTGAAAGACTATGCTGCTTCTGTAAAAGTTCCTTTTAAACTCGGTATCCGGGTGGCAGCAGAAGAAGAACCCAACTTTCCTTTTTATACATCAAGGTTAGGCTTCAGGACTAAGGACATACTGGAATTTTATGTGGACAGGATAGAAGGCTATGAAAGCAAATTCCAGTTGAAAATGCTTCACATTTTTCTGAACAAAGGCATTAAAGACGATATTTATTACTGGAGTGAATTGAATAAAGTCATCAATCTTTATTGTCAGTTAAAGAAAATTTGCCCCGAGTTAGATTCCATTAATATTGGCGGCGGTTTCCCCATCAAACACTCCCTCGGCTTTGAATACGATTATCAGTTCATGATTAATGAGATTGTCAGAAACATTAAAACTGCCTGTAAGAAAGCCAAAGTCCCTATGCCAAATATTTATACAGAGTTTGGCAGCTACACCGTAGGGGAGAGCATGGCGCATATTTATAGTGTGATAGCGGAGAAAGTGCAGAACGACCGGGAAACATGGTACATGATTGATTCATCATTCATCACTACTTTGCCAGACACCTGGGGCATTGGTGAAAAATTCCTCATGCTTCCGGTAAATAAATGGGACCAGGATTATCAACGGGTGGTGCTGGGAGGTATCACCTGCGACAGTCATGATTATTACGATTCAGAAGAACATATCAATGAAGTATTTCTTCCAAAAACCAATGGAGAAAAAGATCCTTTATACG
>JANPMI010000271.1:0-5023 GCA_031422725.1 Chitinophagaceae bacterium
AGCTGCATAGTTAGGAGCAAGAGCCACAACTTTTTTGCCTTCATAAAGTATAAAACCACAACTAATACAAATTAATATTGGCTGATAATAACATTCTATTCCCATCCAGTCTCCATATACCCCTTAACTATCCTCCCACTCAATAACTTTTATTTTTTTTAGTCTTCGCCATTTTATATGTAGTTACCCAACACCATTAATCTATTCTGCTCATGACTATTCCTCTTATTCTTTAGTGGAATGGTCAAAGAATTCACGGTAGTGGTGTCTCAGTTTGAAAATTATTAACTCCCCATGGCGTCCATTGACCGTTTCCTTTTCCGGGCATCTGTTTCGTCTTGGATTGCCCTTACCTATTTCTTCAGCAGTTTATTAAGTGCTTCTGCTATCTTCTCCATGTTTTTGGCCCAGGGTCCCCAGTTGCTGATCTGGGGATAGCCTTTTTTAGTAAGGCGGTCATACAAACGGAAGTTAAGAGGGGTCATGGTATAGTTGAATGATCCCGGCCTGCCGTCTACCCTCGGACTCGAACCTCCAACAGAATAAGGTTCACCGTTGAGAAGAAACCGATAAATATTTTTATCTGCGTACATACTATTTGTATCGAGATCTGTAGCGGTGACAAAAATGCTTTTCCCATCATAATTCCCGATCAGTTTTTTTTCAACCATTTCATTCATTTTGTGAATATTTTTATCTGGCTCTTTTTTTATAATAGCCAATACACAGCCAGCACAATTATAATCAGGAGGAAGCCCTTCTTTCTGTATGCGTTGGGAAAAAGCATGGCTGCAAAACAGCAGGCAAATGAGCAATATTGGTATGATAGGCTTTGGTTTCATAAAGACATTTTTTTAGGTGAACAGGTATAGAAAGATAATATCTTAATAGAAAAAAGCCAAAAATTATGCGATAATATTTTCTTTCCTTTTATAAGGCTTTTTTTTGGCTTTGGGATATGCCATCCTTGCAATTTCCTGAATACTCATTAACCTTTTACTATTTAATAGAGATCATTATGTTTTTACCGTATTAACACTCTAAAAAAATAGGTGATTCCACGGTTGTTTAATAATAATACAAAACTGAACTTCCGTCCTCAAATATTCCCTTCTTGGAAAAAAGTTGTTTAAACAAGATAACTACTACTCTCCTGATCAACTTGACGAGCCTATTTACCCAAGAAGAATACAATAGATTTTCCTTTTGACATCACTGTTTCCAAAGGCATGGAACTGGATATGCCTTTCTTCCCAAAACAATATCGACAAGTGGGTCCTGTTAAAGCCCGATTTCCGTGAATTGAGCTAACAATTCAAGATCGGACAAGAACTGGTTCGACAAATGTTCTGTTGCCTCCACTTTTTAGTATCCCTTATAAACGATCAGGTGATCGTTTATAAGGGAATTTTGTTTATTGTTCGTCCGGCTTCTGTAATTTTATTTCCGGCAAAGTGTATTTATTTAAATTAAAATTTTTGCCTGAAGCTTTTACCAGGTTTCTTTTCTTTTTTTAAAACATAAAGCCTTATCTTTTCATTGATAACCTTATCTAGCCAAACCAACCATTATCCATATGGAGAAAATCACTATCCTTCTTGTGGACGACCACAAGCTTATCCGGGAATCCTGGTCTTTTATACTCAACAGCGACCCCCGCTTCGAAGTAATCGGAGAAACCAGCAACGCCGAAGATGCGGTAGCTATTGCAAAGGAGAAAAAGCCAAAAATTGTATTGATGGATATCAATATGACACCGGTTAATGGCTTTGAAGCCACCAAACTTATGCGCAAATTTTCGCCGGCGTCTAAAATTATTGGCATATCCATGCATTCCATGCCGGCTTATGCCCGCCGTATGCTACAGATAGGAGCCATGGGATATGTCACTAAAAATTCATCCAAGGATGAATTGCTTACCGCCATTACAGAAGTAAACAGCGGGAAAAAATATGTTTGTGATGAAGTGAAAAATATCCTGGCTCAACAGGAATTGGTGGAAGATGGAGACGGCCAACCCGATATGAATTCATTATCCCGCCGTGAAATTGAAGTAGTGCAATTAATTAAAGAAGGGATGTCTTCAAAAGAAATTGCTGTTAAATTAGATATTTCACTAAAAACAGTAGAAGTTCACCGCTATAATGTTCTGAAAAAACTCCATTTGAAAAATACTGCGGCCCTGGTAAATTTTATTAATGGCCAGGGATTGTAATCAACAATTATTACAGACTACGCTATCTTGCCCTTATTTCTTATTTTGCAGGATCTTTATTTAACACACAAAAGAATGGATTAGAAAGACAAAATAGATTTTGCGGTGTATTAGGTTTTTTGCTGCATAAATATTTTCACTTTCAATATTGAGCCTCGTTATGCTGTCTTATTCCTTACGCAATATCATTATCGGTTATTCAATGGCAGTTGTAGTTGTTTTGTTGATCCTCTTCTTTACTTTTTTTAATCTTCGGTCTCAGGAAAAAGAATTAGCGAAAATAACAAAGGCCCGTAATGTATTGCAGAAACTGGAACCGGGCCTGATGGATATCCAGGAATTTAAATCGGATATAGATAACTTTCTTTTCTTTGGTAAAGAAAAATACCCGGGTTCCCGCAAAGAAGGTTTAATAAAATTACAGGAAGATTCAGTGCTCTTAGCGCAGCTTGCCGGCTCTTCTCCTGAAGACAGGGAAGAGTATCGCCAACTTGTCAATCTTATCCATGAAATGACCAGCTTCTCCACTTTTGCTATTCATTCACCTGAAATGAAAAGCCCGGATACGATAACCAATAAATGGCAAAAAAATTCCGGAGACAGGATCGTATCGGAATTTAAAATCATTGTATATAAACTGGGAGAAAAAAACAGGAAAATTTTAAGTAAATCCTATGCCCTTACTGTTAGTTCCACCAGGAAAACTTTAATTTTTGTCAGTGTCATTTCAATAGTATTGATCCTGGTGCTGTTGATCAGTTTTTTGTTGAGTTACCGCGACGTTAAAAACAGGCTTAATTATAACCTTGATCTGGTTAAACATGTCAATGAAAAAACCGCTGAGATTAAAGAAAGCGAGGAACGATACCGCACCCTGGTGGATCAGGCATCTGATGTTATTCTTGTCAGTGACCAGGAGGGTAATTTTCTTGATGTCAATGAAAAAGCCTGCAAGCTGCTGGGCTACACCAAAGAACAGTTGCTGAAAATGAATATCAGCGACCTGTACACTCCCGGTGAACTGGCAGTAAAACCAATTATGTTCAAAGAACTGTTTAGAGGTGAACGCACCTCGGTTGAACGCAATATTCAGTGTCAGGATGGTTTGCTGATACCGGTAGATATTACCGCCCGGATGCTTTCTGATGGCCGCATCATTGCCATTTTACGTGACATTTCAGAACGAAAAAAGGGGGAGGAAGAACTCAAAAGGTCACAACAAAATTATTCTACCTTAATAAATACTGTTGAAGGGATAGTTTGGGAGGCAAATGCACAGACTTTTGAATTCAGCTTTGTGAGCAAACAGGCAGAACGGTTGCTGGGTTACCCGGTAGCACAGTGGATCAATGAACCAACATTCTGGCGGGATCATATTTATCCTGATGACCAGAGTTGGGTGGTGGAGTATTGCGTACACTGTACCCGGGAAATGAAACCGCATGAATTTGAGTACAGGATGATTGCTGCTGATGGCCGCATTGTCTGGCTGAGAGATATAGTAACAGTGGTAGTGGAAAATAACAAACCAATCAGGTTAAGGGGTCTTATGGTTGATATTTCCGAACGAAAAAAAGCGGAAGAGATAATAAAAAAATCCAATGAACGGTTTGAGATGATTTCCGCCACTACCCATGATGCCATCTGGGAATGGAATCTGGAAACAAATGAGATGTGGGCCAATGAAACTCATCAGCAGCTTTATGGATTAACATTAAAAGACGCTGTTCCGGATGAAAAAGAATGGGAGCAAAGAATTCACCCGGACGAACGGGAAGCCCAGATAAAAAAACATGCAGCAGCCCTTGCTTCAACCACCAATGTATTTATAACTGAATACCGGTTTAATACAGAAAAGTATGGCTATAAGAATATTTATGACCGTTGCTATATAGTCCGGAATACGGAAGGTAAAGGTGTTCGCATACTGGGAAGCATGATGGATATCACCGAAAGAAAACAGGCAGAAGAGGCATTAATGGCAAGTGAAAAAAAATACCGCAGCCTCGTAGAACAGGCTATTGATGCCATTGCATTGTATGATGCCAAAGGAAAAATTCTTGATGTAAATACCGGGTCAGTTAATCTTCTTGGATATACAAAGGAAGAATTACTGCAAATGAATTTATCAGATATTTTAACAAAAGAGGAAATTAAAATAAAACCGGTGCAATATGATGTGCTGCAAAAAGGGAACTCAACCGTGAAGCAGAGAGATATGATGAAAAAAGATGGCTCTGTTGTTCAGACAGAAGTAAGATCGCAGCAATTGCCGGATGGCCATTTTCTGTCGGTTATCAGGGATCTTACAGACCGGATAAATGCAGAAAAAGAACTGGCAGCCTCTTATGATGCCATCAGAAAACTAACCGGGCACATCCAGAACATACGGGAAGAAGAAAGAACAAGTATGGCACGGGAAATTCATGATGAGTTGGGTCAGCAGCTTACGGTGCTGAAGATGGATGTATCATGGCTGAATAAAAGAATAAGCGGAACAGATGATCTGGTCAGGCAAAAATTAAACTCACTGCTGACCATGCTTGACGAAACTGTAAAAACGGTAAGACGTATTTCATCGGAGCTGCGTCCGAGTTTATTAGATGATCTCGGCCTTATATCAGCCATAGAATGGCAACTGGAGGAATTTGAAAAAAGATCTGGTATCAATACCGGGTTTGTTCATACTGCCGGTGAACTGGAATTACCCAGTACCATAAAGACAGCTTTATTCAGAATATTCCAGGAATCACTCACCAATGTAGCGAGGCACTCCGGTGCATTGAAAGTAACAGTGATAATTACAAG
>JANPMI010000272.1:0-2155 GCA_031422725.1 Chitinophagaceae bacterium
CGAGAAACCATTTCATGAGCAAATAGAAAAACTGGATATTAAAGACCAACTGATATTAAGAACAGATTTTATTCCTGACAGTGAAGTAAAATATTATCTCTGTGCTGCTGATGCAGTGATACAGCCTTACCGGAATGCCACACAAAGCGGAGTAACCCCCCTCGCCTATCATTTCGAAAAACCTATGGTGGTGACGAATGTTGGCGGTCTTCCCACATTAGTGCCAGATGAAAAAGTTGGCCTGGTGGTGGAACCCAACCCACAAGCCATTGCCGATGGCATTCTGAAATTTTATCAATTAGGTGAAGCTTATTTTATTCCTCATCTTCGCAGTGAAAAACAGAAATATAGCTGGGCGAACCTGGTAAAAGCTATTGAAAGTCTTGCTGAGTAATGATCCCGAAAATGTCGGGACAAGTTATGCAGTACAAGAGTGCGACGCAAGGGACGATGATAGTAGCACAAAAGCCCGGCTAATAATTTTCATTTTAATTTACAGTAATTAACCTTTAATGATTTATAGAAGTAAAGCTCCTTTAAGAATTGGACTCGCCGGTGGCGGCACAGATGTAAGCCCTTACAGCGATTTATACGGCGGCGCTATATTAAATGCCACCATTTCGTTGTACGCCAATGCGACACTTGAACCAAGTACAGAAAATAAAATTGTGCTGGAAGCAATTGACAGAAATGAACGACAGGAATTTGACTGGGCTGAGGAATTGCCAACTGATGGAACTCTCGACCTTTTGAAAGGCGTTTACAACCGTATTCAAAAAGATTATGATATTAAAGAAAAGGGATTTCGTTTGTCAACTTTTGTGGATGCACCTGCCGGTTCAGGCCTGGGAACTTCATCCACATTAGTTGTTGCAATTATCGGAGCCTTTTCAGAAATGCTTCGCCTGCCACTGGGTGAATATGATATGGCACATTATGCTTACGATATTGAAAGAAAAGATTTGAATTTGGCCGGGGGGAAACAAGACCAGTATGCGGCCACTTTCGGCGGCGTTAATTTCATGGAATTTTATGCTGATGATAAAGTGATAGTGAATCCCCTTCGGGTAAAACAACAGCATTTGTTTGAACTGGAAAATAATTTGGTATTATACTACACCGCTACTACCCGTGAATCAGCCGGCATTATTCAAAAACAAAGTAAAAACGTAACCGACAATAAAGAAAAATCTATTGAAGCTATGCACCAGTTGAAGCAGCAGGCACAGCGGATGAAAGAAGCATTGTTGAAGGGTAAGCTGAATGAAATCGGGGAAATATTAGATTATGGGTTTCAGCAAAAAAGACAGATGGCGGAAGGTATCAGCAATCCATTGATGGAAGATATTTATGATACAGCAAAAAAAGCAGGAGCAACAGGCGGCAAAATTTCAGGTGCAGGTGGTGGTGGATTTATGATTTTTTATTGCCCCGGTAATGCAAAATATACCGTGATGCAACGGCTGGAAAAATTTGGCGGATACAGCCGTAATTATCAATTTGTGGAGCATGGGTTGAAGACATGGACGATATAGCAGTGAATAGTTAATTGTGAATAAAAAAGATTATGGAAAAAATAAAACAAATTATTCAGGCTTCAATAGATACGAAGCAGCAGGTTTTGCAAAATGAAGATTTACTGAAAACAATTTGTGATGTTGTTAAGGTAATTACAGACGCCTTTAAAAATGGTAGCCGGGTTTATTTCTGTGGTAATGGTGGCAGTGCAGCTGATGCACAACACCTGGCAGCAGAGTTTTCAGGCCGCTTTTATAAAGAAAGAAAAGCATTGCCTGCCGAAGCATTGCATTGCAATACATCTTACCTGACAGCCGTGGCAAATGATTATGGCTATGATGTTGTTTATTCCAGAATGATTGATGGCATTGGTGAGAGTGGCGATGTACTGGTGGGTCTTTCCACTTCTGGTAATTCAGGTAATATTTTAAAAGCATTTGAAGTTGCAAAAGAAAAAAAAATTGTTACTATCGCATTTACAGGGCTTACCGGCGGGCAGATGAAATCAGTAAGCGATTATCTTATCAATATTCCATCTACTGACACACCAAGAATACAGGAAAGCCATATTATGATTGGTCATATCGTTTGCCAGTTGGTGGAAGAAAAAATATTTGCCCCATCCCCTGAAGGGGAG
>JANPMI010000273.1:0-9271 GCA_031422725.1 Chitinophagaceae bacterium
TTTTTGATGGATTTTGATTAGTCAGTAAATAAATTGATTCTCAATTACCCTTTAGTATCTGTCAAGGCCACAAGATTTTAATTTTCTTCCTGCACAAAAATACCAGCCGAATAATCAGTCTCCCCGGATTCGCCGGATAAAAACCCGGATAGTTTCCCGGTTCCAGTTTTGGAACCTGCCCCGCTGCACCAAAAATTCATTGGCATCCGGTTTATCGAAGTAATAATAAAAAGCAAATTTTGCGTCCAGCTGATACCAGCCGGCAATTTTTCCGAAACGAAGAATGCTAAACATCAGTGTATCATGTATTTTTTCAACAGTGTAATCACCCTGTGCAAACCGCAACAAATTATTTACATCAGCCGTGTCTTTTACTTCCTTTAGCAGGTACGAGTTTTGGGGAGCATAACTTAAATCAATAAACTTTTTATCAAAGACAGAACGATAGCCGGTATAGAATCCGGTCTCATCTTTAATAACAACAAACCAAAGCCAGGAATTAAACGGTGAGGGAGTGGCATAGGCTGATTGGTACGCCATTCCCCGGACTTTCAATTGTCTCCGCACCTCCGATTCCACAGAAAATTTGTTGTACACCGCATAGAAAAGATACAGGACGCTTAATCCCAACCCAAGCTTCCAGGCCCAACGTTTAACTTCTATTCTTCGATAGAATACCAGTATTACAAGCATACCAAGAAATGGCCAGACAGAAAATAAAGGATCTGCTACAAAAAGTATGTGAAAGGAGAACCTGTCATGGGTAAATGGTTCAAACCAGCCTACTCCATAGGCATTAAACGCATCTATAAAAAGATGACAGAAAATGTTTACCCCAAACAATAATAATCCCTGCCGCCAGGTAAACTTTCTTTTATGAAAAATTTTACGGGTGGCGACGGAAAGAACTGCTGTAACAGCAATTCCAAAAATAATGGAGTGGGTGATGCCGCGGTGAGCTAATAAGTTATCTGTTTGACTTAACCAGAAGAAAGCTAAAAAATCAATATCAGGAATACTTTGGGCAAGAGCCCCGGCCACCATCGCTTTTCTGCCTAATATTTTACCGGCAGTGGCTTCGCCAATGCAGGCACCTAATACAATATGTGTGAGAGTATCCAATAAGAAAAAATGATGATTGGGTAAAAGTAGGGAAGAACTGTGTTATTACTGGTTCTGCAATAACAATACCAACCACCGGGTTTCCTGCTCAGACAACTTCCCTAAAAACAGATTGCTGGTTTTAGTATCAAAATATTTTCTATCTTCCTTGTCCCAACAAAACATTCTGCTATGGCAACTCAATCACACAAACCCTCCATTTTTCTTGTATTTCCCTGGGGGCTGCTTTCTATTGTATTGATACTGGTACTCAATTTAACACTCGACGGGGCCTGGTTCAATAAGAACTGGAACTGGATAGCTCTTGTATTAATTATTCCTGCAGCTATCCTTGAAAATTTTAAAGTAGGATACTCCACCATGCGGATCATGTTTATGAAAGTAGTGTATTCGCTTCTCTCTTTTCTATTGGCAGGTCTTGCTTTTGGTTCAGCCCTTACAGGATGGCATATTGAAAAATTTCAAAAAATTCCCGGAGTAAAAGCCATCAATCTTCCCTGGTATGTAATGCTGGCATTAGGAGTATTGCTTTTAATACAGATAGCACAACTTTTCAGTATGTTGAAAGCTGTTAAGAGGGAATTTATGCAAATGGATCCGGATAACTAAGCCCCTACCCCAAAAATTAAAGTTGCTTCAATGCAGCTTTTAAAAAAGGCCAGGTGGGCAATGAAGAAATAATTTTCAGTTCTTCTTTCAACGAACTTTCATTATCGAGAAACCTCAGCACCTGCTGGGGTTTATTTTTTTTAAACAACCGGGCAAATATCTTATCCCCTGCCAGCTTTTTATGATAAAGGATATAAAGCAATGTATTATCATAAAAATTGAACCGTTTGGAAGCAGCCGGAATTTTTGAAAGGGGTAAACCTTTGATCAACTGATGTACTATCTGCTCACTCTGCTTTTGAATAAATTGAAAAGTATATCCGCTTGATGCCTTTGTTTGTCCGCCTGCCATGCCTATCTGCCAGCCATTGCCTTCAAAACTGAATTGCTCATTCGACATAGGTATGATACCAAACTCTTCTTCTTTTACTTTATATTCCTTTATAGCAAGAAACGCATCAATGTAATTTTTCAATCCTTCGTTGTACTGTTCGGGCTGCAAAAGGTCTTTTGTAAATAAGGTATATTCCACCAAAGCGGTAGTTTCCGAAAAAGGAAGTACATAAACAAAAGCAGTTCCATGATCCTGGTGCACCCTGAAGTCCATCATCGTGGCTTTATCGGGATTAAAAACCGGCTTATTAGTTTCTATTATCCATCCTTTGAAATGCTGCAATAACCGGATAGTCTTTCCGGCCTTGTCTATTGGCCTGTAAATTGAATTGAAAACAACAGGCCTGCCCAACGATAGCTGTTCACCATTGAATGAAAACACCGGGTTATCTCTTTGTAGTTTGCACTCACCAATCTCTGAATACAGAATTTCAATATTGATATGCTTTTTTATTTCAGCAAAACAATATTCATAAAAATTGATGCCCTTTATCATTTTGTACTGATACGGGGCTATTTGGAGATCAGAAGAATAATGGTTGCTGAAAAAAGAAATACTATCCCATTTCCGGTAAACCACTTCTTCAAAAAAGCCCTTTTGCTTCTCCCAAAAACACCAGGTACGGTCGTTTTTTGTTTTGGGTTCTTTATCTACCAGGAGTATTTTCTTATCGCTGAATTTTCCGCTTTTTATCATCCTCATCAACAGGCTAAGGCTGGCACAACCAGCCCCTAAAAAAACATAATCGTATGTAGTTGATTTGAGCAGATGAAAAATTGAAGGCTAAAGATAGGAACTTGAAAAGGCAATCACTCAGCTTCCGGGGCATAGCCCACTTTCTTATTACCCGCCATCAGTTTTTTATCCCGGCGAATCTTATCCCGGTATTTTTTGTGTACATACAGCATACCAAAGCTTTCACCGTGCTGTTTATTCAAATGTTTATGGTGCATTTTATGTGCCCAGCGGATAGCTCTGACATAAGTATTATTGCTGCGGGTAAACCATTTAAACCGCTGATGGATGATAACATCATGCACCATAAAGTAAGCAAATCCATACAGCATGATGCCAAAACCAATAGCCTGCTTCCACCACACCTGATCAAAAGTGCCGAAATAGATGAGCATCATACTGGGTACAGCAAAAATGACAAAGAAGGCATCATTCTTTTCAAAAAACCCGGGCTCCACCTGGTGATGATCCCGGTGCATGTACCAAAGAAAGCCATGCATCACAAACCGGTGGGTACACCAGGTTATTCCTTCCATTATTAAAAATGTTCCCAACAGCACCAATATGTAATAAAGAGTAATCATTCTGATGTAAAATTAAATCCTTTGCTGATTACACCAATCTTCAATTTTTGGAAAAGCAAGGTGAAACCAGGCCGTATATTTTTGAGGATGTGTTTGCAGGCTATGGCGGATTTCGGGTACAGCTTTGTAGCAAAAGTCCATAACCTCTTCTTTATTATAATCAATCCTGCCTTCATATTCTCCCACAAAAACATGATCAAATTCATGTTCGGTCAACCCATTATCGAAATCTGCTTTGTAAATAAAGTCAAATACTTTTTTGACCGGTGTTTCGAAACCCAGCTCTTCCTTCAATCTTCTCCCCGCAGCAGTGGCTGTTCCCTCGTCCGGAAACGGGTGACTACAGCAGGCATTTGTCCACAGTCCGCCGCTATGATATTTATGCAGGGCCCGTTGCTGCAACAGCATTTCCCCTTTTGTATTAAATATGAAAATACTGAATGCCCTGTGCAAAACTCCTTTTTCATGAGCTTCCATTTTTTCCATTGCACCGGTTTGTCTGTCATTGACATCCACCAATATTACCTGCATCAGCTCCATACTATATTAATCTCAATTGATTTTTTACCCCGGCCCGGAAGATGATCATTGCTTTGCGATAGTTGGGAATACGGATTCTTTCTTCCAGCACCTTCGCCGGTTCCATCCGCTTAATTTTTTTGAATAATGATAAATAATATTTGTACGCTACATATACACCAAACCTGGCTTTGAGTGGTAGCTTAACAATTCCATGATAAGCATTACGGAAATCAGTATGTATCTCTTCTTCAATTTCTCTTTTATCACATTCTTTAAAATTGTTGAAGTCACAGCCCGGAAAATAAATTCTTGATAAACCGGTATAGTCCGCTTTGATATCCCGCAGGAAATTTACTTTTTGAAAAGCTGCCCCTAATGCCCTGGCCGGTGATTCCAATGAAGCATAGAGTTCCTTACTTCCCTCACAAAAAACATACAGGCACATAAGACCCACTACTTCGGCAGAACCATACACATATTCGGTATATTCCTGCTGATCATATTCTGTTTTTGAAAGATCCAATTCCATACTATGAAAAAAAGCATCTACGAGTTTAAGGTCAATATGGTATTCATTTACGGTACGTTGAAAACTATTCAATATCGGGTTGAGGCTTATGCCCCGCTGAATGGCATCGTAGGTTTCTTTTTTAAACTGCTCCAGCAGATAAGATTTATCATGGTCATGAAAAGTATCTACTATTTCATCAGCAAAACGGACAAAGCCATAAATATTGAAAATGGGTTTCCGTAAATCTTTATGCAGCATCCTGATGGCAGAGGCAAAGGAAGTGCTATACTTCTCTGTGACAATGCGGCTGCAGCTTTCGCTGGTAGTATGAAATAACTGAACCATTACTTTAAAATAAGAAATTATCCCAATATTTTAATTACTTGTTTTGCCACCACCTCTCCGCTGATCAAACTAGGCGGAACCCCCGGCCCGGGTACGGTTAACTGACCGGTATAAAACAGGTTTTTAACTTTCCTGCTCTGGCAAGCCGGTTTTAAAATGGCTGTTTGCCTGAGTGTATTAGCCAACCCATACGCATTTCCCCTGAACGAGTTATAATCATGTACGAAATCACTCACCGAATAAGTTTTTTTATACACCACTGCGTCAAGTATTGATTCGCCGGTATGCTGTTCCATTCGCTTTGCGATTAGCTGGAAATAATTTTCCCGGAGTTCTTCCGTATCACCTTTCAACCCGGAGGCTACTGGTACCAGGAAAACAATATTCTCACAACCTGGCGGAGCGACTGAACTGTCGGTGACTGAAGAAACACTCACATAAAATAAAGGTTCGGAAGGCCACTTTGGATCTTTATAAATTTCTTTCCCATGCTGTTCAAAAGGCACATCAAAAAATAAAGAATGATGAATGGTCTGTTTAAGCTTTTTATTTAAGCCGATATAATACAATAAACAGGATGGTGCCATCACTCTTTTACTCCAATAGGCAGCAGAATAACTTCTGTATTCTTCGGGCAATAATTTTGTTTCTGTAAAATGATAATCGGCACCGCTGATAACAGCATCAATACTGTATATATTTTTATCCGAGGAAACTGATTTCACCTGCTTATTTTCAATTGATATTCCTTTTACTTCTTCTTCAAAATGAAAATGTACTCCCAGTTCCAGTGCCAGTTTATACATTCCCTCTACCACTGAATAAATGCCTCCCTGTGGATACCAGGTACCGCCTTTAATGTCGGCATAGTTCATCAGGCTGTATAATGCCGGAGTATCCTGTGGTAATGCCCCCAGGAATAAAACCGGGAACTCCATTATGCGCCGGAGTTTTGGATGCTGAAAATACTGTGCAATATGATTTTTAATAGAAGAAAAAACCTGGAGTTTAAAAACTCCGCTGATTGTTTTCCAATCCATAAACTCTGTAAGAGAACGGCTGGGTTTATATACAAGGTTGTTTACTCCCAGCTCATATTTATAGGCAGCCCCCTGTAAATATTTTTCCAGTTTTTCGGCACTCCCGGGTTCTAATGTTTCAAAAACATTCTTCAGTGCGGAAAAATCAGCCGGCATGTCTGTATAACCGTCATTCCAGTAAATCCGGTAAGATGGATCCAGACGATCAAGGGAATAATAATCAGAAACTTTTTTTCCAAATTGTGCGAAGTACCTTTCAAACACATCGGGCATCCAGTAAAAGCTGGGCCCCATATCGAAGGTGAAACCGTTTTCTTTTAATTGCCGAGCCCGGCCACCGGGTGTTTTATTTTTTTCAATAACAGTAACCTTCCACCCTTCTTTAGCCATGAAAGATGCTGCCGCCAGCCCGGCAAATCCGCTGCCAATAACAATCACTGATTTTTGAGACACAAAGAAATTTTTTAGAAACGGCTGATCTGCTCCTTCAGCAGTTTTCTTGCAAAGTGAATCCTGCTTTTGATGGTTCCCAACGGTTCCTGGAGCACTTCAGCTATTTCGTTGTACTTATACCCGTCAAAGTACAATAAAAATGGAGTTTTAAATATTTCCGGTAAATCCCTGATGGCTTTTTTTATTTCTTTTACCCGCATATCGCTTTCAGCAGCATTGCTTACAGTAACCTGTTTCAGGTTAATAAGGTAGTCATTTGGGGTACTATCGAAGATGGTTTTCTGTTTAGCCTTCCTGCGGTAATTATTAATAAAAATATTCCGCATGATCGTAAATAACCAGGCCTTAATATTAGTGCCTGCATTATACTTTTCTTTATTGGCTAATGCTTTATACAGTGTTTCCTGGTACAAATCATTAGCCTCCTCCGTGTCTCTTGTCAGGTTTATGGCAAAAGGCTTGAGGAAATCTGCATTGTTAACCAGCATTTCTGAAAACTCAAGGTTTGACATGTTGTTTTGTTTAATTATTACTTTGTAAAGTTAAACAAAAATATATCCCTGCCAAAAATATTTTTTTCAATTCTTTGAAAAGAACCGGGATAAACCAGCCAATAATCAACTAAAGGGATGATAGGTAGTCCATTACCTCTGATAATGACCTCTTAAAGTGAACTGAAATGGGGATTTTTTTCTTATACTGCTGTGTCACCTGACCAGAAATCACAGTACTTACACCGACAAATCTTTGCTGAACATTATGAAGGAACTTTTCAAAATTGAAGTTTGAGGCAGCAGCTGTAAGGTGTATAAAAATAATATCAGGCTTCTTCAGATTAATAACATACTCCACATCCTTTACAGGAACATTGGCACCAAGGTATAGCGTTTTTGCTCCCCTGCTTTTTAATAAATAGTACATAAACAGTAAGCCCAATTCGTGATGCTCACCCTCTGGAAGAAAAAGCAGGAATGTCTTATCCAGCTTAATAGGTGATACTGTTGTTTCGATAGCTACAATCAGTTTCTGCCGGATAATATTAGTAACCAAATGTTCCTGTGCCGGGTTAATGTGACCAGTTTGCCAGAGAATGCCAATCTTTTCAAGAAATTGGAAAATAATTTGTGTGACAGTTCGTTCAATTCCTTTAGCTGCAATATAATTGGATATGATCTTTTCAAATCTATCCATGTCAAGATCCACCATCTCCTGTACCAGGTCATTAATGATCCGTTCTTGTATAGCATGGGCATCTCCGAGTGACAAAATTTTCTCCCTGATTTCCTGCGGCTGCATCCTGTCAATATGGGAAATTTTGAACCCATACTTATTGAGCAGCGCAATATTTAGTACTGTTTTCAATTCATCATTACTGTAGTAGCGGATATTAGTAGTAGTTCGCTGCGGCTTGAGGAAATTATACCGTTGCTCCCATATACGTATTGTATGGGCCTTTATACCGGAGAGATTTTCCAGGTCTTTTATAGTAAAAGCATTCATAATCTTACATAGTTACAACTGCAAATAAAAAAAGTTCAGCTTATGGCTGAACTTTCTATAAAAGGGTAATTGTTTTAAAGATCCTGATTCCTGATCTTTCCTGTTGCCATAACTTTTTTTATTGCCGCTCCTAATGCAGGATGCTGCATTGCTTGCAGGTGGCGGTAATGATGCAGATCGCTTCCGACCAGATCATAATATTCTTTTTTAACCAGGTATTGGGCCAGTTCCTGAACTGACTTACCATAATGTCCCACTAATGATAACATGTTAAGTTGAAACAAACAACCAATATCTTTCAGCTCTTCATAGAACTCTTTATTTCTTTCCAAGTAAATATACCTTTCGGGATGTGCAATCACCGGCTGGTAACCCTGCATCTGCAAATCAAACAAAATATCTTTTAGTCCATGAGAAGGATAGGCTAATGAAAATTCAACCAGCACCATCTTACCGCTTAGGGTTAGCAACGGCTCTCCACTTTTTAAAAGCCCCTCCACATAATCATCCAGGAAATACTCTGCTGCTGCATTAATTTCAACTCCAATTCCTTCACCTTTTACAGCTATCCTCAATAGTTCCAGCTTTTCCAAAATATCCTCTCTTGTATTCTTATACATATCACCCATGATGTGAGGGGTGGTAATTAGTTTGGTGTAACCCAAATCAGCCATGCCCCGGATAAGACGCAGTGATGTCTGCATATCCGGTGAGCCATCATCAATACCAGGAATAAGATGAGAGTGAAGATCTGTTCCTAATAGCCCGAATTCTCCTTTAGAAACCTTCTTTGATCGGGAAAAAAAATTCAGCATAAAAAAAACTAAGAAATAAATTTACTACTGGTGTCGCCAATAATCAGAGAATTAAAATTCTCTTTTCGGTAAAGAAGGAAAAACTTTAAACACCAACTGGCTTTTCGGAAATAAGACATACCATCCTGTAAGAAAGAGCAACATAAAATCAGTGTAAAAATTTCGGTGCAGCTGGTACCACAATTCAAGAGTGCCTTTGTAGGGAAGGATAACATGGCGGTAACATTCTTCCGGAGACAGCTTACTTGTTGTTATGATAAGTTCTTCGTCACGGAATACAATGGATCCAATTCCCGTAAGTCCCGGGGTTACATTATACACTTTTGATTTCATATCATCGGAATACCTGTCAAAGCCGCTTTTCATTAATGGTCTTGGCCCCACAAATGACATATCACCTGTGAGTATATTTATCATTTGCGGCAACTCATTCAGTTTTGTTTTTCTCAGGAACCTGCCCACGGAGGTCACTCTAGGATCTTTTCGCATGGTGAGGTCTTTTGAACCCATATTGGGACTGTTTTTCAGCATGGTGGCAAATTTCCAGATGCCAAATATCTTGTTCTAATACCCTACCCTGTCCTGCTGATAAAAAACTTCATGCTCCCCGGTAAATAATAAAAGAATAATGATGGGAAGAA
>JANPMI010000274.1:0-30941 GCA_031422725.1 Chitinophagaceae bacterium
CAGTTCAACCTGATGTTCTCTACCGAATTTGGTTCTACTGCTTCTGCCGATGATGAAGACAACAAGATTTATTTAAGACCGGAAACAGCACAGGGTATTTTTGTCAACTTTTTGAATGTACAGAAAAGCGGACGGATGAAAATTCCTTTTGGAATTGCACAAATCGGTAAAGCTTTCAGAAACGAAATTGTTGCCAGGCAATTTATCTTCCGGATGAGGGAGTTTGAACAAATGGAAATGCAATTCTTCATCCGCCCGGGCACACAAAAAGAATGGTATGAGAAATGGAAAGCAACAAGATTAGAATGGCATAAAAATTTAGGAATGCCTGCTGAGAAATATCGTTTCCATGACCATGTTAAACTTGCTCACTATGCAGATGCAGCCTGCGATATTGAATTTGAATTCCCTTTTGGCTTTAAAGAACTGGAAGGTATTCACAGCCGTACTGATTTTGATTTGAAGCAACACCAGGAATTCAGCAAAAAGAAAATGCAGTATTTTGATAATGATGTTGATCAGGCCACCGGCAAACCTTATGGTAATTACATTCCTTATGTGATTGAAACCTCAATCGGTTTGGACAGGATGTTTTTAGCAGTGATGAGCCAGGCTTATGAAGAGCAAGATTTAAGTACAACAGAAAAGCAGGACAGCCGTGTAGTATTGAAGTTTCCGGCTAAACTAGCCCCGATTAAATTAGCCATACTACCATTGACTAAGAAAGATGGTTTACCAGAAATTGCAGAGCAAATTATGAATGATTGCAAAGCAAATTTTCGTTGTTTCTATGAAGAAAAAGATTCAATTGGTAAGCGATACAGAAGAATGGATGCACTAGGTACTCCTTTTTGTGTAACCGTTGACCATCAAAGTAAAGAAGATAATACGGTTACTATCCGTCACAGAGATTCGATGGAGCAGGAGAGAGTGCCGATTGAAAAATTGAAAGAAATAGTGCTTAATGCTATTGCCTAGTCCAAGATATTTTTTAAAGCCCGGGAACTCAGTTGCCGGGCTTTTTTTATTGTTCAATTCGGAGCAGGCTAATTGCACCACTATATGATGGGGATCATTTTTCCTCTTGAACTAAGTCACCCTTCTCTTTCAATCCAGTTTCTACTTTGCTGAGGTTATTTCGCTTTTAGATGGCCTAGCCATATTGTCAAAACTATTATCATGTCTGCAACCGACATTACCAAACCGGTTGACCTTTCGATACATGCGGAAGGCACCGGCCCAAAACGATTTCGCCGACCAGTTTATGTAGATTTTATGCCGCCTTGTAACAGTGCCTGTCCCGCCGGGGAAAACATACAGGCATGGATGGCACAGGCACAGGCAGGAAATTATTTCGAAGCCTTTCAAACACTGCTCGAGGATAATCCTTTCCCCGCCATCATGGGCCGGGTTTGTGTAAAGCCCTGCGAAACGGGATGTAACCGCAACCATATTGATACGACTGTCAATATTCATGCGGTAGAAAGATATATTGGAGATGAAGCTATCAATCATAAATGGCAGGTGAATTACTCCACCAAATTCTCCGGGAAAAGAGTATTGGTAGTAGGGGCCGGTCCAGGTGGTTTGTCTGCGGCTTATCACCTTGCCCGCATGGGTCATACTGTAGAAATATTTGAAGCTGGCGGTCATCTTGGTGGCTTGTTATGGACAGGTGTTCCTGAATATCGTTTACCAAAAGAAATACTAGATGCCGAAATTGACAGGATCGTAAGAATGGGAGTGAAGATTCGCCTTAATTATAAAGTAGAGGATGTGATGACTGAAAAAGAAACCGGCAACTTTGATGCAGTCTATCTCGCCATTGGTGCCCAGCTGATCCATCAGGAGGAATTTGAACATGATGATTCTGTGTATATCACGGATGCCTTTTCTTTTTTCAATGAAGTGAAATCAACTACATCGCCTTACTTATACAAGAAAGTGGTCGTCTACGGCGGCGGTAAACTTGCTATGTATCTCTCCCGGATAATAAAACGGTTTGGATCCACAGTGTCGGTTTATTATCCCGGTGATAAAAAAATGATGCCGGCTTATGATTATGAAACGGAAGATGCACTGGCAGAAGGAGTGGAAGTGCAGCTTTTAAGAAGTATCAGCAAAATTGAAATGAATAAAATTACCCTGGAAACGATGAAAGTCGAAAAAGGAAAAGCAGTTGGTACCGGGGAATTTGAAATAATTGAGGCAGATGTGTTGATTAATGCCAACAAGCAGGAAACTGATTCAGGATTTCTTCGTTCGGTTGCCGATATAAAAGTAAACGAAGATGGAACAGTGGTGATTGATGTACAACGCATGACCGGCAATGCAGGAATTTTTGCCGGGGGTGATATGCTGCCCGGTGAGAACAGAAGTGCTACCATCGCCATCGGCCAGGGTAAAAAAGCAGCCCGGTATATGGATAGTTATTTAAGACGGCAGGAATTTATAAAACCGGATAAACATCCAACAGCCGGTTATCGTAAGCTGCACATGTGGTATAAAACGGATGCGCCGCAAAAAGAACAGGATAAACTGGCACCAGCGGTTGCTATAAAAAGTTTTGATGAGGTGATAAGCGGTTTATCTGAACCCGAAGCAAGGTTTGAGGCACAGCGTTGTTTGAGTTGTGGTAACTGTTTTGAATGTGATGGATGCTTTGGAGCCTGCCCGGAAGCTGCGATTATTAAATTAGGAAAAGGCAATCGCTATAAGTTTAACTATAATGCCTGTACCGGGTGTGCAGTATGTTATGAGCAATGTCCCTGTCATGCAATAGAAATGATTCCAGAACCTGTTAATCCAACTACTGATGTCAAGTAATAAAAAAATGATCGCCACTTTAGATGGAAATGAAGCCGCTGCTTATGTTGCCTATCGGGTAAATGAAGTTTGTGCCATCTATCCCATTACTCCTTCCTCCACGATGGCAGAACTGGCAGATGAATGGGCATCGAAAGGAATAAAAAATATCTGGGGTAATATTCCCGATGTAATGGAAATGCAAAGTGAGGGTGGTGCTGCCGGTACGGTGCATGGAGCATTGCAAACTGGTTCGCTTACCACAACCTTCACGGCATCACAGGGATTGATGCTGATGTTGCCGAATATGTACAAGATTGCCGGAGAGTTAACGGCAACAGTATTTCATGTAGCTGCCCGTTCATTGGCGGCACAGGGTCTTTCCATTTTTGGTGACCACCAGGATGTGATGGCAGCAAGAACCACAGGTTTTGCAATGTTGAGTTCTTGCAGTGTGCAGGAAGCACATGACTTTGCATTGATAGCACAGGCAGCATCATTGAAATCAAGAATCCCAATTGTACATTTCTTTGATGGCTTCCGCACATCACATGAAGTAAATAAACTGGAACTGTTAAGTGATGAACAGATAAAGTCAATGATACCGGATGAGCTGGTGATTGCTCACCGCAAAAGAGGATTGAATCCGGAACATCCTTTCATCAGGGGAACAGCACAAAACCCCGATGTATATTTCCAGGGCAGAGAAACAGTGAATACGTTTTATAATAATATGCCTGGTATTGTAGAAGAAGTAATGAATGATTTTGCTAAAATGACCGGCCGGAAATATCAGCTTTTTGAGTACTCCGGTGCTGTTGATGCAGAAGAGGTAATGATCATTATGGGTTCCGGTGGCGAAACAGTGGAAGAGACAGTAATGGCATTGAACAAATCGGGAAGAAAAACAGGTGTAATAACAGTTCGGCTGTACCGGCCTTTCTCCCTGGCGCATTTAATAAAAGTATTACCGGCTTCGGTTAAATCAATTGCTGTATTAGATCGGACAAAAGAATCTGGTGCAGCCGGTGAGCCGATGTACCAGGATGTGCTGGCAACCCTGGTGGAAGCATTACAACAGGGTAAACTGAATAAATTGCCCAATATCGTTGGTGGCCGCTATGGTCTTTCATCCAAAGAGTTTACACCAGCTATGGTGAAAGCGGTGTATGATGAATTGAAAAAAGAACATCCTAAAAATGGTTTTACAGTCGGTATTAATGATGATGTTACTTTCACCAGCCTCGCCTATGACTCCTCTTATAAATTAGATGAATCGGAATGGAGACAGGGATTGTTTTTTGGTTTGGGTGCCGATGGTACAGTCGGCGCCAATAAAAATACTATTTAGATCATTGGTGAGAATACAGATTTGTATGCACAGGGATATTTTGTATATGACTCCAAAAAATCAGGTGCCAGAACAGTATCGCATTTGCGGTTTGGTCCAAAACCTATCCGGGCTCCCTACCTGATTTCAAAAGCCGATTTCATCGCCTGCCACCAGTTCAACTTTATGGAGAAAGTGGAAATGCTGGAGTTTGCGGGTGAAGGTGCTACTTTCTTACTCAACAGTCCTTACAGTAAAGGAGAAGTATGGAGTAAGTTGACCGGGCAGGTACAGAAAATGATCATTGATAAGAAACTAAAAATGTATGTGATCGATGCAACAAACGTGGCAAGAGATACCGGTATGAGCGGTCGTATCAATACCATCATGCAGACCTGTTATTTTGCTTTATCGGGTGTATTGCCAAAAGAAGATGCAATTAAGCAAATCAAAAAAGCGGTTGAAAAAACATATCTTAAAAAAGGACAAAAAATAATAGAACAGAATTTTATAGCGGTGGATGCTACCCTGGCCAATTTATTTGAAGTGGACTACCCTAAAAAGGTTACGGCTGCGGAAAATAAATTACTGGTGGTTTCTGAAAAAGCACCTGATTTTGTAAAAGAAGTTACCGCTGTAATGATGGCTGGGCATGGTGATGAACTGCCGGTAAGTAAAATGACCGTGGATGGAACGTATCCCAGCGGAACGACACAATGGGAAAAAAGGAATGTTTCAGATGTGGTTGCAATCTGGGAGCTGGATACCTGTATCCAGTGTGGTAACTGCGCTTATGTGTGTCCCCACAGTGTGATAAGGGCTAAATTTTTTCACAAAGACCATTTGAAGAATGCCCCGGATGATTTTAAATCTGCACCCATTAATGCAAGAGGTTTTCCGGAAACTCAATATTCCTTACAGGTTTATTTGGAGGATTGCACCGGTTGTAATTTATGTGTGGAGGTTTGCCCTGCCACCGATCCGGTGAATCGTTCCCGGAAAGCTATCAATATGGGGGAGAAAGATCCGATATTGATAAGTGAACGAAAAAATATTGAAGCTTTTGAAAACATTCCCTGGAACGATCGTTCAAGGATTGATTTCTCAACTGTGCATGGTGCACAGTTCCTTGAACCATTATTCGAATTTTCCGGGGCCTGTGCAGGTTGTGGGGAAACCCCCTATTTAAAATTATTATCCCAATTATTTGGAGACAGGTTGTTGGTAGCAAATGCCACGGGTTGCTCTTCCATCTACGGAGGTAATCTTCCCACTACGCCGTGGTCAGTTAATAAGGAAGGCAGGGGCCCGGCCTGGTCCAATTCCTTGTTTGAGGATAATGCAGAGTTTGGATTAGGTATGCGTATCACGGCAGATAAGCAATTAAATGTGGCGAAACAATACTTGCTCGAACTACAAGATGAGTTGGGAGCAGACACAATCAAAGAAATTTTGGAGGCCCCACAGGTTCATGAGTCTGAAATGGCTATTCAGCAATTGCGGGTACAGCAGTTGAAAGAAAAATTACGAACAATGACTTCATCACCGGCAGCTCACCTGTTATCGGTGGCCGACCAATTGGTTCGCCGTAGCGTTTGGCTGGTAGGTGGTGATGGATGGGCTTATGATATTGGTTATGGCGGATTGGATCATGCACTAGCCAGCGGAAGAAATATTAATGTTTTGGTTCTTGATACAGAAGTGTATTCAAATACTGGGGGACAATCGTCCAAATCAACACCAACGGCAGCAACAGCAAAATTTGCAGCGGGTGGCAAGTCCGGCGGTAAAAAAGATTTAGCGATGCAGGCTATTTCCTACGGTAATGTGTATGTGGCAAGGGTTGCTTTTGGGGCCAATCCGCAACAAACTTTGCTCGCCATGCGGGAAGCGGAAGCATATGACGGGCCCTCCCTGATTTTAGCGTATAGTCATTGTATTGCGCACGGCTATGATTTGAAAGATGGGTTGAGTCAGCAAAACAAAGCGGTAGCCAGTGGCCACTGGCCCTTGTTGCGGTATAATCCTGTATTGAGGAAGAAGAATCAAAATCCTTTTGTGCTCGATTCGACAAGGCCCAATATCTCTTTAAAAGACTATGCCTACAACGAATTGAGGTATAAAGTGCTGACGATAACAAATCCTGAAGCGGCTGAGGGGTTGATGAAACATGCACAGGATTTAGTAAACCTGAAATGGAAAACCTACGAGGAACTGGCTACCAAAAAAGCCAGTGATTTTGTTCCGGTTGCTTAAAAAATAATAGTATGAAAATACATGCATCTTATATGGGGTTAAATTTAAATTCCCCCATCCTGGTTTCTGCCTGCACGTTGTCTGAGCAAACAGATAATATTGTAAAGATGGAAGATCATGGTGCCGGGGCTGTGATAATGTTCTCTCTTTTTGAAGAACAGATACGAAAAGAAGAGGCCCGGTTCAAAGGGGTGATGTCCGAAACTACCTATGCATTCCCGGAAGCGTTGGATTATTTTCCTGACCTGGAGGATTTCAATGTAGGTACTGATGAATACCTGGAGCATATCCGCAAGGCAAAGGAAAGGGTTGATATTCCCATTATTGGCAGTTTGAATGGAATAACCAATGAGGGCTGGATTGACTATTCCAAACAAATGGAACAGGCGGGAGCAGATGGTATAGAAGTAAACATCTTTTTTATTCCTGCTGATATTGCCATGTCGTCTTCAGAAGTAGAACACCGCTACCTTAATATTATAACTTCCATTAAGCAAACTGTAAAAATTCCTGTAGCGGTAAAACTGAATCCTTATTTCAGTGCGATGGGCAATATGTCACTACGGATGAAGAATGCAGGGGCTGATGCATTAGTATTGTTCAATCGTTTCTATCAACCTGATTTTGATATTAATGAACTGATCATTAAAACAGATTTACATTACAGCGAATCCAGCGAAATAAGGTTGCCACTTCTATGGATTGCTTTATTATATGGGAAAGTGCAGCTATCCCTTGCCGCTACTACAGGTGTGCAAAGTGCTATTGAAGTAATTAAATATATTCTAGCCGGTGCGGATGTGGTGATGACTGCCTCTTCTTTATATAAAAACGGTATTCCCTATCTGCGAACAATGAATAAGGAGTTGCAGGACTGGATGTACATGATGGGATTTGATGATATTAATTCTTTTAAAGGAAGCATGAGTCAGCAACATATTTCAGACCCTACCGCTTATGAAAGAGCTAATTATATTAAGATACTGGAAGGAGTGAAGTAGTGCATTCTATTATGAGATTTTATCGAAAGCCGGGATAGAAATTATCAGGATTGGTTTAGCTGAGGAAAAGGGGTTCCCGGTATTTTAAATCATTTTTATTTATTATTTATAAAAGCAGCGCCACCATCCATTTCTTCTGCCAAATGCTGAATTGTTTTATTTTCAAAAAGAGATATCAGTTGCTTTTTTATCACTTTGTATTGTGAATGCATCGGGCAAGGCTTGGTTTCAGAACATTTCTTTAAACCCAATGCACATTTTTCAAGTGTTTGATCTTCACCCATTGCCTGCAGTATGGCCCGAACCGGGAGTTTTTTTGCTTTTTCAGTAATAAAGAAACCACCATTCGGGCCAGGAATAGAACTTATAATTTTATTGTTTTTTGTAAGGGACTGTAATATTTTGGCGGTAAACGATTTGGGGGAATCGATGGCACTGGCTATTTCTGACAGTCCTGTTTTTTTTTCTTTAGTGCTTCTTTGTGCGATATAAATAGTCGCCCGCAGCGCATATTCTGTTGCTTTTGAGAACATGAATATAGTTTAGATAAGAATTGACGTTTTTTATTTCTGTAAAGCTATCATTTAATAAAATTGGTATTTATCCATTTTGCATAAGAATTTTTTGTTTCGTAAAGCATAAGTTCATGCAGCCGGATCGCAGATGGTAATTTTGTTGTTAAGGTGCGATGAATGAAAATAAGTAAATTTTCTACAGTAGGTTCGGCATTTATTACAAACAGGTTTTCGGGTGAAAGTGCTGCTGCTGGATATTTAGCTAGAAAGTCACGGGATAAAACCAGTTTATGGTCAAATATTTCAACGATTTCGGTGGTAACAATTTTTTTGATTTCTTTGAAATCGTAATAAAGCCAGGGGAAGCTATGTAGCCCTGTTTTTCCTCTTTAGCACTCACGGTTACATGTATTTCATAGGAATGACCATGTATGTTTTTACAGTCGCCGGTATAACCATAAATGGCATGCGCCATTTCAAAATGGAAGATTTTTGTAAGTTGTAACATATTTTAAAATAATTAAGGGAAATATTGTTTACTCTGAAGCAATTATGCCGGATGAATGATAGGATGTTTGTACAGTTTCTTTTGATGATTTTTTAAATAGCAGACCAATTGATTTTTTACCAACGGATAGATGACCATTAAAATACCTGTCATCATTAGTGTTCCGGAAATAAAGAATAGAATAAAAAATGGTCTTAATTGAAGCATCATGCTGCTGAATGGTATTTGTGAAGTACTTAGTTGCCATTTTGCTTTCATTATCCCCGCACCGATTAAGCTTGTCCAGAAAACAAATAGTGATACATTGGCCAGCCAATACCCCCTGCTGAAGTTTTTTTTGTATGGCTCAAAGCTCCTGCAGGAATTGTGGAGGATATCAAATGCAATAGCCAGCAAAAGAAAACTATTGATGCCGATTGTTGCACCCATTGTATGAGCTACTGTAATATGTGTGCCATGCGTATATACATTGATTCTTGGAATTGACATAGCAATTGCCAGTAATAAGGTTAAGAATATCCAGGCATCAGCGGCTACCAGGAAGCGGTAAGTTGATTTATGAAAATTCTTTTTTGCTGTACTGATGGAAGTTCTCCATTTAAAAATAATTCTGCCAAGAATGAAGAGTTCTGTCATGCTGACTGCATAACTGATGTGTTTAATGTAGTTATGAGTAGGTAGTGTATAAATATGATGACCCCAATTGAACATCAGGTTGAATAGTCCCGTAAAATAAAGCAGAAAGGCTATACCTGAATGGCTATAGGTTTTACTATCGCTTATTTTATCCATCAGGAATATACTGCTGCCGTAAATGAGCATATTCCAGGAGCCTACCATGGAGCCATACGATTTCCACTGAACCGTCATATCATTCACTACATTATTTCTGAAGTAAGGAAAAACCCATAAATAGGATTCGAGAAAGGTGAATAAAAAGAATAATATACCTGTAAGCCACATCCACACATAAACAGGTTGTTTTCTAAACGAACCAACTGACTTTATAAAATTGACTAAAAACAGGATCCAGCCTGCAACGATGGGTAATGCAAGTAGCGGATGAAACTCCCAATACTCTCTGCCGCCGAATATGCCTGCACAATATGAAATCAAAATAGTAATTACAGAAAAAATAAAAATTAGTAATTGAATTTTTGTAAGCAGCTGCGAATACATTTTTCTGCCTGTATGTTGCTGCAAATAAGTAAGAACACCACCCATCGCTCCAAAAATTATCCAGAAAACAACTGATGATACATGCAGAGGCCTTACCTTTTCAAAAGAAAGATGTTGTTTTAGAAATCCGGGTACCAGGTATTGGAGTCCGCCGGTCAATCCCCAAACCATTCCTGTGCCCAGCAACAATAGACCGGCAATTATGAATAGTTTCGATGTTGTTTCTTGTTTACTGTTCAATAGTGCCATTATTTTTTATTATAAAAGTTCTTGGATCTGCTTTTCCCGACGCATCAATGTTTTGTAAATAGGCAATTAAAGCATCCATTTCCTCCCCTTTTAAATGGAAGTTAGGCATAGTGGCTATTCCGCTTTGCAAAAAGGCTTTGATGTAAGCAGGACCCTTGCGTGAATAAATATTGGTAAGGTCAGGGCCAAGGTATCCGCCTAAACCATATACCTGGTGACAGGCATTGCAATTATACTGTTGCCAGACCAGTTTTCCTTTGCTGGTTTCCTCAGAAACAGTTTTGCCTTTCACCGGTAATGACGAGTACAGATAAAAGGAATAGAATAGGAAAATAACTACCAGCGATGCTACTGTAATATTTTTTAACTTTTCGGGTGGCATGGTAATATTTAAAATAAGGACAAAATTATCTTTAATTATTTATATTTGCCAATATTTTACCCTGTGCCCAAAAAAATATTGGCCAGAAATGCTTAACAAACAAATAATGAAAAAATTACACGGTTTCTGCCTCGGGTTTAAAATACATACTATCTGGCGGGTGCAGTTTCTTTTGGGATTAATGAAAACATATTCCAGAAAAGTATTTTCCTAATAATGAAAACAATAGGTAAAAAAAAGCCCCTCGTGTATTCCTGCTCCGGTTGTTCCAGTGCGGCACAGATGGCCAATTACCTGGCAGTAAAAATGGACAGAAATGGAGTAGCAGAAATGTCCTGTATTGCAGGTGTTGGGGGCAATGTTAAAAATCTTGTTCGTACCGTAACATCCGGAAGAAAAATTATTACAATTGATGGTTGTCCGCTGGCCTGTTCCAAAGAATGTTTGAGTAATCATAACATATCCCCGGATATGCATTTTGAATTAACAGCGTTTGGGGTGAGTAAAAAGCAGCATGAAGATTTTAATATGGATGAGGCCAACCGCCTGTTAAAAAGAATGGAATTAAGTATATTATGGAAACTATAAACGATAATATTACCTGTTTTTTACAACAACAAACCTGTGCCACAATTTGCTGTATTGATGAAGCAGGAAATCCCTATTGTTTCAGTTGTTATTATGTGTTTAACGGGAGGCATGGTGTATTATATTTTAAATCTTCAGCAGAAGCACATCATTCAGTCTTATTGGCAAATAACCCTATGGTAGCCGGAACTATTTTACCGGATAAGCTAAACAAATTGATATCTCAGGGGATACAGCTACAGGGGGAAATGCTGGAAGATTCTCATCTCCTTACCAAAGATTCTTATATGCTTTATCATAAAAAATTTCCTTTGGCCCTGGCAATAGCCGGAAGAGTATTTACTGTCCGGCTTAATTGCCTGAAAATGACTGATAGTAGTAAAATATTTGGAAAGAAGAGAAAATGGAACAGGGCAGAAAGGACTAATGAGCCTATTATAGTGTAAAATTTAATAAGGATAGTTTATTTAATAAAAAAACAAGTAATATGAAAAAAGTACAAGTATTCGTTTTAATGATGACGTTCTCATTACTGACAATGACAGTTTATTCTCAACAATCAGTGAACTGGAAGGAGATGGAAGATTTTCATGGAGTTATGAGCACAACTTTCCACCCTGCGGAGGAAGATAATCTGCAGCCTGTAAAAGAAAAAGCCAGCGATTTGGTGAACAGGGCAAAAGCCTGGGAAAAATCAGTGGCACCAGAGGGGTTTAATGGTTCCGTAACCAAGCCAATACTGAAGCGTCTGGTTAAGCAATGCAAGGTTATTAAGGAGGCAGTAGGAAAAAATAAAGCGGATGCCGAACTAAAAACGATGATTACAGAGGCGCATGAGATATTTCATGAGATAAAGGAGAAATGTAAGAAGTAGGAAAAGGTATCGGGGAAATGAAATTAGCCGGAAAGGGTTTGCCGGAAGGTTTTTTCAGGGCAGTGATAATTGAGGATAAAAATGTCCGTAATTGTGCTTATCTTTATTTTCCCGAAACATACACACTGGTTATTTAATAATCAGTGTGCATATTTTGTGTTTCTCATTAGAAATATTAATTACAAGTTTCGTCATAGTTATCATATCGCATGCATTATCCGCCACATCATAAATTTCACATTCCGGTAATGGGGCTGGCTTATACCATTGATACTCCCATTAAAGTAGCCCGGTTTGGTATCTCATCCGTTGTTTCAATTATCGAAGACAGGTTAATAGAAATGATGAGAAGTCATTACTATCCAACAATGGCTCTGGAGTATTATCCCATCAATACTCATGAAGAGGATTACCGGGCCAAGAGAATTACTGACTACCTGAATCTGGTAAATACGATTGTCCAGGCACAGGTGGAAAAACTAAGGAATGCAGCATTTGAAGCAGGTTCTGAAATAGTAAAATATTTTGAGATGCTGCCTGAGGACAATGTCGTAAAAAAATTGTACCTGCAAATGATGAGAACCGGTGATCAACAGGAAAAAGAAAAAATGGAATCCCTTTTACGGTCGCAAATAAGACCAGGCAGTATTGATGTAAATATAATGACCAAATTGGATCGGAATAATTATAATAAGAGCGGCGAATTAGTTGAGGATGGATCCGATGCAGTATCAGCACTAAGAGGTTATGCAAAGAGTAACCTAACCAATTCTTCTGTAGTTTTTTCTGCCGGTTTAAACCCACGGTTGTATAACTATCTTGAAAGTTGTAAAGAGTTTGATGTGAATGAAGATGGCGGGTTTACAAAAAAAATAATTATAAAGGTTAGCGATTACCGTTCTGCGTTAATCCAGGGAAAATATTTAGCCAAGAAAGGTATTTGGGTAAGTGAGTTCAGGATTGAATCCGGCCTTAATTGTGGCGGCCATGCTTTTGCAACAGACGGTTATTTGATGGGCCCTATACTGGAAGAATTCAAATCAAATAGACAAGAATTAATTGATACACTTTTTGAAATCTATAATGCTGCCTTACTGAAAAAAAATAATCAAAAATTTATTTACCCTCCCAGAATGATATTTTCTGTACAGGGTGGCATTGGTACTTGTGAAGAAGACGACTTTCTGCATCAGCATTATAATATAGAAAGTACCGGATGGGGAACACCTTTTTTACTGGTACCGGAAGCTACCACGGTTGATGAAGCCACCTTGAAATTACTATGTGCTGCCAAAGAAAAAGATGTAGTGTTGAGCCGCAATTCTCCATTAGGTGTCCGATTCTATTATCTGAAAGGAACTACTGCTGAAAACGAAAAATTATTGCGTATTAAGAACGGAAAACCAGGTAGCCCCTGTACAGAAAAGCATCTTGGGTTTAATACAGAATTTACCAAAGAGCCAATTTGTACGGCCTCGAACAAATATCAAAAATTAAAAGTGGCACAGTTGCAAACACTTAATCTCCCGGAGCCTGAATACAAAAGACAATTGAATGATGTATTGGACAAAGAATGTTTATGCGTGGGACTTTGCAATGCTGCTGCTATTGAGTACAAACAGATTTTTGTTAAGAAACTGAATGCTGTAAATATCTGCCCAGGACCGAATATTGTTAATTTCTCTAAAGTAGTATCGCTACAGACCATGACTGATCATATTTATGGCAGAAAGAATATACTTACCAATACCAGCAGGCCACACATGTTTATTGCTGAGCTGAATTTGTATATTGATTACCTGAAAGAACAATTAGAGGAAGACACCCGTGCCGGACAATTTGCTAAAAAGAAAAAGCACTATATATCTTTTTGTCAAAACCTAAGAGATGGTATATTGTATTATCGACGATTGCATGAGATATCAGGCACAGACAGGAATTTGTTTGTCAAAGCCCTACATTTTGCCGGAGTAGAACTGGATTTCTTAAATTATCAGTACGAAATTAATAATAGCTGAAAATGATTGTAGGAAGAAACTGCCTTAGCGAAATAGTTTCCCATCATTAAAATCAGGTTAATATTCCATTCGGTACAATAATTTTAAAACATATGCATTTCGAAAAAATTCATAACAAAGGTCAGGTTCGCCTGTTTAAGAGTGGGTTTCTTGAAGCATTGACAAAAGCACATCCTTTGCTTATTTGGTGTATGTACCTGCCGGTTATTGCCTATATGCTTTATTACAGCCATATCAGGTTTGAATATGCTATGCTGAAAATCGTCTTGACTTTTCTGGGAGGGTTATTTGTCTGGAGTTTCTTTGAATACCTGGCTCACCGATTTCTTTTTCATTGGCAAACAGAAAACAAAACCGGAAAAAAAATTGTTTATATTTTCCACGGTAATCATCATCATTATCCCAGGGATACTACCCGCCAGTTTATGCCGCCAGTACCCAGTCTGATTCTTTCCGGATCAATATTTGGCTTAATGTATCTCATAATGGGGCAAAAAGCTTTTATGTTTTTCCCGGGCTTTCTGTTCGGCTACCTGCTGTATGGCAGCATCCATTATGCCATTCATGCCTGGAACCCTCCATTCAAATGGATGAAACCTCACTGGCGCAATCATCACCTGCATCATTACAAAAATGAACACATGGGTTATGGAGTAAGCTCCACATTGTGGGATCATGTTTTTGGTACCATGTTCGATTTAAAGCAGGAAAAGGAAGATAAAGAGAAAGTAAAAGAACTGATGTACGGAAAAAAATAACAGCATCACCATTTTTCATTTACATCAACATTATTGCCCTGCTGATGATTTGTTGATTGTTAATTAATTTATTTTCTTCATGAAAACATTGACTACAATTACTGACCCGGTGTATGCTGAACCTCAAAAGTTCAGCAGGTATGAAAAATTTTGGTTGAAATATATAAATGATAAAAGGGATCTTCCCTTTATTCATTTGCTCACTGGTATCCATATACTGGTAGTGCCAGTTGCTATTCTCTTATATACACCTGTTTTGCAGAGCTGGTACTGGTGGCTTGTTTATATTCCTTACTTCTATGTATCACAGATGTATTTCAAAGGCCGCTTTGGTTTAATGCTCCATTGCATTGTCCATCGTAAATTGTTTAAGAAAAATCATACCTGGCTATACCGCTGGGTTATCTGGTTTGTCTGTCCATTTTTTGGTCACACTCCGGAAACATACTTTGTTCATCACATGGGTATGCATCATGTGGCAAATAATATGCTGGATGATGCCAGCAGCACATTGCCCTATCAGCGGGACAGCCTTCGTGGATTTTTAGCTTATGTTGGCCGTTTTCTTATCCTTGGAGTCCGGGATACCTTTATGTACTTCTTCAGAAACAAGAGGAAGAAATTTTATTTCCGACTCCTGGCAGGAGAAATGTCATTTTATCTTTTTTGCGTGGGAATGAGTTTTGTAAATTTTAACGCCACACTTTTTATTTTTATTATTCCGTTTGTATTTGCAAGGGTAGTGATGATGCTTGGTAACTGGACACAACATGCATTTATAAATCCCCTTAACCTGGAAGACAATTCTATTAATTGCATTAACACCAAATACAATAGTATCTGCTGGAATGATGGCTATCATGCAGTACATCATAATCGTCCGGCATTGCACTATACTGATATACCCGGTGAATTTCTGAAAAATAAAGAATTTTTTGTCAGGCAAAAGACACTAACATTTGATGGTATTCATTATCTACACATATTTATCTGGCTGATGACCAGGCGGTATGATAAGCTTGTGAGGAACGTTGTAAACGTAGATAATATGTTTGCAAATGATGAAGAAGCCATTGCTTTAATGAAAGAAAGAACAAAGAAAATGAAATTGACAGCGTAAATTAACGAGGCTGATATAACATTCTAAAACAGTCTATTATCATTACCGGGTTACTTCATAACTTTTCAAACCTTGACTGAAAAAACCGCAGATATTTTGGCTCATAGATCATTTTCATTCCTTTTATTTTATTCCGTCGTTCATATACCCTTGCTGCAGATTCTGCAATCACATCCATGTGTGCCTGTGTATATACACGGCGGGGGATAGTAAAACGAACCAGTTCTAGTTTTGGAAAATAGTTTTCTCCATTGGCTTTTCTTCCGGCTGATACAACGCCTCTTTCCATTGTTCTTACACCTGAATCCAGATATACTTCAGCTGCCAGTGTTTGTGCAGGAAACTGGTACTGCGGAATATGGGGGAGAAATTTTTTCGCATCCACAAATATGCCATGTCCTCCGATTGGCTTTACAATCGGTACACCATAGTCTATCATTTTGTCGCCAAGATAAATTACCTGTCCAACCCGTGCATGAATATGGTCATCGTTCACACTTTCACCAATACCAATCGCCATTGCTTCCATATCTCTTCCGGCCAAACCGCCGTATGTATGTAATCCTTCATACACTACCACCATATTCCTGGCTTCTTCAAACACATCCCACTCATTGATTGCCAGAAATCCACCAATATTTACCAATGCATCTTTTTTGGCACTCATGGTAGCTCCATCGGTATAAGAATTAATCTCTTTTACAATCTCTTTGATTGATTTGTGCTGATATCCTTTTTCCCTTTGTTGAATGAAGTGAGCATTCTCTGCTACTCTTGTCATATCATGAATGATACGGATGCCATGTTTCTTTGTTAAGGCTCTCAGCTCTTTCAGATTTTTAATACTGATAGGCTGACCTCCGGCCATGTTTACACTGGTGGCCATACTTACATAAGGAATTCTTTTTGCTCCATATTTTTTTATCAGCTTTTCTAATTTTTCTAAATCTACATTTCCTTTGAAAGGGAATTCATTTTCCGGGTCGTGGGCTTCATCAATAATTATGTCTTCAAATTTCCCACCAGCCAGTTCCTGGTGTAATCTTGTAGTGGTGAAATACATATTGCCGGGAATGATATCTCCTTTCTTAATCAAAATCTTCGATAAAATATTTTCAGCGCCACGGCCCTGATGAGTGGGTACTAAATATTTGTACCCATAAATATCTTTTACCACTTCTTCGAGGTGATAAAAATTCCGGCTGCCTGCATAAGCTTCATCACCCAGCATCATGCCTGCCCACTGCTGGTCACTCATAGCAGATGTTCCGCTGTCGGTAAGTAAATCAATATATACATCTTCTGATTTTAATAAGAAAGTGTTGAAACCTGCTTCAAACATAGCTTTTCTGCGATGGGCAGGGGTTGTCATTTTCAGCAATTCAACCATTTTTATTTTATAGGGTTCGGCCCAGCTTCTTTTTAATGTTTTCATTGTATTGATTTTAATTAATGGGTTTTAATTTTGCAGTAAAATGCCTCAGCATCGGAGTTTCTTCAATAATAGTTAATCCCTTTATTTCATTTCTTTTATTGAATACTTCAATAATTACTTCTGACACATAATCAATATGACTCTGGGTGTAAACTCTTCGTGGAATGGCTAACCGCACCAGCTCCATTTGTGCAGGAATTAACTTTCCGGCAGTGTCATATTTGCCAAACATTAATGAACCAATTTCCACACTGCGAATGCCGCCTTCTAAATACAAAGCACAAACTAATGCCTGTCCGGGATATTGGTCAACAGGTATATGCGGTAAAAATTCTTTTGCATCAATATATACAGCATGGCCTCCGGCAGGCTGCATTACCGGCACACCGGCAGCAATTAATTTGTTGGTCAGGTATTCAATGCTTCGGATGCGGTATTGCAGGTAATTTTCATCCAATACTTCCTGTAATCCGATAGCAATTGCTTCAAGGTCACGACCGGCAAGACCGCCGTATGTAGTAAAACCTTCAGTGATAATTAATAAATTTCTGCAACAGATAGCTAAATCCAAATCTCTCATGGCTAAGAAACCTCCGATATTAGCAAAAGCATCTTTCTTGGCACTCATGGTGCAGCCATCAGCATAATAGAAAGTTTCAGTGGCAATTTCTAAAACTGATTTATGAGCATAGCCTTCTTCTCTTAGTTTAATGAAGTATGAGTTTTCAGCAAAACGGCAGGCATCAATAAAGAATGGGATTTTATTTTCTTTACAAACTATACTTGCTTCTTTTATATTCCTCATACTTACCGGTTGACCACCACCTGAGTTATTGGTGATTGTCATAATTACCATTGGGATATTTGCTGCGCCTTTTTCTTTTATCACTCTTCTTAATGCTTCCACATCCATATTCCCTTTGAATGGTGCTGGCACGGTTGGATGTTTACCTTCTTCGCATAACAAATCAATACCTTCTGCGCCGGAGAACTCAATGTTTGCTCTTGTTGTATCAAACAAAGTATTGCTGATGAAATATTTTCCTTTTCCACCAAGAATGGTGAAGATGATTTTTTCAGCAGCACGGCCCTGGTGTGTAGGAATCACCAATGGCATACCGGTAATTTTCTTCACGGATTCTTCGAAACGGAAGAAACTGGTACTGCCTGCATAAGATTCGTCGCCCTGCATAATACCGGCCCATTGGTTACTGCTCATGGCACTGGTGCCGCTGTCGGTGAGCAGGTCAATCAATACATCTTTTGCATGGATACGGAAAGGATTGTAACAGGCTTTTTCCAGGATTGCTTTACGTTCTTCTTTGGTCGTAAAATAAATTGGTTCGACCGATTTTATTTTGAAAGGCTCTATGATTGTTTTCATACATGAAGTTTTGCCGGTATCAATACCGGGTTTAATAAATAGATGAAACGGGGAGTGAATCGGGAAGAAACTTCAGGTAGGCTTATTGATAATATTTTTCCAGAGATTCATAAATAATTAAACCTGCTCAAAAGTAGCAGGAGCAGGCTTAACAAACTATGACTTTAATCATTGATAACAATCAGACCCCAAATTGCTTTAAATGATGGTCAATATGTTTCCAGGTGGCCTTACTCCATTGCTCTTTGGTCAACTTTCCGAAAACGGGGTGTTTTTCGTTTATCATATTGCTTTCTGTAAACCGGTTTATTTTTTCGAGCAGCTGATTCTTCTCGTTTTCGAAATCTTTGGATAGGCCGCTCATGACAAAACTTTTGTCCGTCGGTAACCCTTGTTTCCAGGGTTTTTCATCGTATAGATTTTTTTTAAATAGGGGTAGTATCAGTTTCATCAGCCAATTCCCTTTTACTGTATGAGTCCCCAAAGCTACACCCATCGGTACATGCAAATGAGCCAGCATTTGTGCTACATCCATCTTGCCCCATTGCCTTTGTGATTGAATCGTTAGTTTATTGATGCGGAAAATAATTTCCTGCTTTACTTCCAGGTCAAATAAATTTTTCACTTCCATTTTCAAACTATTTATTTTTCATAATAAGGAACTTCATCATCGCTTACTGTTTCTTTCTGCTGCCAATAGGCTAAAGTAACAAAATGTCCATCAGGAGTCTTTAGCATCCGTCCGAAAATAGCATTGATGGTATTAAACGTATAATCCGATACTCCAATGGTAAAAGTTTCGGGTGCTGCCGGAGCAAGTGGTGGGGGCACAACAGGTTCTCCTTCTTTTGGAGAAGGAGGGGTAGCTACTTTTGGTGCAGGAGTAGGAACCACTACAACTGTATAGCGGTTATATTCCAGTAATTTTTTTAAGAATTCAACCCTTTGCGGCGATACATTTTTCTCCACGATGCCACATTTAATGCCGTTTAATTCTTCAAACTCATGGTTTTTATTAATGGCCATAGCCTTTTTAGATTAAAGATTGAATGTAATCATAGATCCAGCTTAATAAACCGACCAGCACTATACCAGCTGCACAAAGGATCAATGCAAATTTAGTTACCGGGTTGGTGTTTATTTTTTCAATTGGCTGTTCATTTTTATCCATGAACATGGCTCTGACAACCCTTAAATAATAGTAAAGAGAAATGACCATGTTCAGCGCTGCTATGGCGATAAACCAATAAGTTCCTTTCGATGCGCCGGCTGTGAGTAAAAATAATTTTCCAAAAAAACCGGCTGTGGGTGGTATACCTGCTAAGGAAAAAAGAGCCAGTGTCAGTATCCAGCTAAGGAAAGGATTCGTTTTGTATAACCCTTTATAGTCATCAATATTTTCTTTGCCTGTATATTCAGAAATAACTGATGCTATTCCAAATGCTGCGAGATTGGAGAATACATAAATTAAAATGAAATAAACAACGGAAGTCATTCCGGCATTATCGTTGCTGCTAATACCGACGAGAATAAAACCAACCTGTGCAATGGAAGAGAAGGCAAGGAAACGTTTGATGTTTTGCTGCCGCAAGGCGAATAAATTACCAATCACCATCGTGGCAATTGCCAGTATTACCAGCATGGTATACCAGGTTTCCTGCATCGGTTGAAATACTTTGTACAGGGTTGTAATGAATATAAAAGCTACCGCCCCTTTCGATATTACTGAAAGGAAAGAAGTGACCGCAATTGGAGAACCTTCATAAACATCTGCTGTCCATAAATGAAAAGGAACTATAGATAGTTTAAATGCAAAAGCCGTAAACAGGAATACAAATGCCAGTATTTGCAGCGGAGAGTTGTCTAATTGCCCGGGTATTTCGGCAAAGCTGATGGTGCCTGTTGCTCCGTACAATAATGAAATGCCAAACAATAGAATACCCGAGGAGAATGCAGAAGAAAGAATCATCTTCATAGCTCCTTCGGAAGAACTCTTTTTCTCTAAATCAAAATTGGCCATTGCTGCTACCGGAATGGTAGCCAGCTCCAATGACAAATAAAATATCAACAAATTGCCACTGGAAATCATCAGGAACATACCGAGCAGAGCTGATAGCATCAGCATGAAAAATTCAGGTAAGTGCTGGCTTTTCTTTAACCAATCGGCACAGAGCAATGAAATAAGATAAACACCGAGACTTAAAATATTCTTCTGGAAAACAATCAGCGAACTGGTATGAAACATGTCACCAAACAAACTGCCTTCTTTATTAAAAAAGAAACCGGCAATAAAATTAATCAGTAGTAAGACCTGCACCAATGAAAGCAAAGATTCATTCTTCATCCCCTTGCCGATTTTTATAAACAGCAACAGGAAGATGATGGCGGTTATCGCCAACTCATTTTTCATCAATGTGAGAAAATCATTCATCCAGTCAATTTTATTTTCCACCAATCTTATTCATTATCTCTTCAGCAGCTGGCCTCAGTAAATCATTCAACCAGCCTGGCGCAATACCTATTGCTAAGATTCCTGCTACTAATATTATCGCCGCCAGTTTTTCATTCCAGGCAGCATCTTTCAGTTGTAAATAATTTTCGTTTTTTATTGGACCCATCGCTGTATTGCCAATGGCCCGTAAAATATAAACGGCCGTCACCACTATTGACATGGCAGCAGCAATGGTAGCAATGCGATGAAACGCATCATCATTTTGCCAGGAGCCCATAAAGACTGTCATCTCGGCTATAAAGCCACTTAATCCCGGCAAGCCCAGTGAGCAAAGACCAACTATAAAAAATACAGTGGTGATGAATGGCATTACTTTCATCAGTCCGCCCATTTCATTTACCATGCGGGTATGTGTTCTGTCATATATCATTCCGATAACAGCGAAGAAAAGTGCTGTCATCAAACCGTGTGACACCATCTGCATCAATGCCCCGGTAATGGCGGTTTGTGTCAGCATGCCAATACCCAGCAAACTGAAACCAACATGACTTACCGATGAATAGGCGTTAATGTATTTCAAATCCTTCTGCATCATCGTAGCGAAAGCTCCGTATAAAATAGCAATGGCAGAAAGAATAATAATGATGTCAGCATATTCTTTTGCTCCTTCGGGCAATAAGTAAGTTGCAACCCGTAAACAACCATAGCCTCCCAGCTTCATGGATATACCTGCCAAAAACATGGAGCCGGCTGTTGGTGCAGAGGAGTGACCGTCAGGTACCCATGTATGTAAAGGAAACAAGGCTGTAAATACACCGAAACCTAAAAACAATAGAGGAAATATTATCTGCTGCGCATCATTTGGGATAACGGTCTTTGATAAAGTCATTATATCGAAACTATGCCCGGCGGTGAAATACAAACCAAGAATCCCGACCAATATCAACGCAGAACCACCCATCAGCATCAGGGCAAGTTTGTTGGCACTGTATTCTTTTTTGCCACTTCCCCAGATGCCAATCAGTAAATATTTTGGTATTACCGATATTTCAAGGAAGAAGAAGAGGATAAATAAATCAAGTGAAATGAAAAATCCGTAAGCACCCAAGGCCAGCAAAATCAACAGGAAGTAAAACTCTTTAGTCATTTTCTCAATATTCCATGATACTAGTACCCCGGCAATAAGTACAAATGAGGTAAGCAATATCATAGCCACTGAAATACCATCCACACCAAAATGAAAATTGATATTCAGCGAAGTAAATAATTTATTGTTCTGTTCAAATAGCATTTGTGTTGCGTTGCCTGCTGCCCTTTCATTGTTAAAAGCAATCAATAAAACAAATGCCAATCCTAGTTGCACCACAGAGCCACCAAGCGAAATCCACTTTACCTGTTGCTTATTGCGGGAAAGTAATACCGTAACCGCAGTCAGCAAGGGTGCTCCTATGAGTAATAAAAGATTCATTATTCTTATCTAAGAAATTATTCTATTTCAAAATATAAATAAATAATGTTGCCAGTACAATCACCCCGGCTAAAAAGTAAATAGCGTATTGCTGTACTTTTCCCGATTGTAATTTTTTAATTCTTTCCGAAACGGCCTGTGTTAGAGAACCGGAAAGATTCACTATTCCATCCACCACATTTCTATCAAACCAGGCCGCTGGTCTTCCCATAAGGTTGAACAAAACCTTTTTGGTAATGAACAGGTATATCTCATCAATATAAAACTTATGATAAGCTGCTTTGTAAAATCCGCTGAATGAAGAAGCCAGTTTATCAGGTCTGTTATTTTGTTTTTTATACAACCACATGGCTGTAAAAATTCCTGCCAGTCCTAATCCAACAGGAGCAATAGAGAACTGCAGATGAAAATGTGATATTAGTGCTTTTCCATCTGTGCTAACAAATTCACCGAAGGGAATAAAACCAGCGGCGGCAGCACCAGCAGCTAATAAAACCAGCGGAAACATCATTGTAAAACCACCTTCACCATGCTTTTCTCCATGAACTTCATGTGGTTTATACCAGAAAATACTGAAGTACAAACGGAACATATAAAAAGCAGTGAGACCGGATGTTATCAATGCGATCCAGTAAATCGCCATATTGTTTTGGTAAGCAGCCAGCAGTATTTCTTCTTTGCTAAAGAAACCAGCAAACGGCGGCACTCCTGCAATAGCCAAACAAGCAATCAGAAAAGTAATATGTGTGATAGGCAAATATTTTCTCAGGCCACCCATGTCTTTCATATCATTACTATGTATATAATGTATCACCGCACCTGCGCCAAGGAACAACAATGCTTTAAACATGGCATGTGTAAACAAATGGAACATGGAAGCAGTATATCCTAATCCAGATTCACCACCGTATTTTGAAACACCTAAAGCAAACATCATGTAGCCTATCTGCGACATAGTGGAATAAGCCAGCACTCTTTTAATATCTGTTTGTGTACAGGCAATGATGGCAGCAATAATAGCTGACACAGCACCGATCCAACCAACTATCTCCAACACCGCAGGTGTAGTGAGAGCAAACACCGGAAATAATCTCGCAACGAGATAAACACCGGCAACCACCATCGTTGCCGCATGTATCAATGCGGAAACAGGAGTGGGACCTTCCATGGCATCCGGCAACCAAATATGCAAAGGGAACATGGCACTTTTCCCCGCCCCGCCAATAAATACTAATGCTGCTCCCCAGGTAATGGCTGATGCACCAAGAAAAGAATAGCTAACTGCGGTTTCAATTTCGTTGGATTCTGGAGAAGTTAATCGTTGGATAAGTGTTGCAAAATCCAAAGTGCCGGAACTGAACGATAATATTAATATACCTATTAAGAAACCTAAATCGGCAAAACGGGTGACGATGAATGCTTTTTTACAGGCGGCTACTGCACTTGGTTTATCGTAATAATATCCAATAAGCAGGAATGATGATACTCCCACCAGTTCCCAGAAAATATAAATCTGGAATATGTTGCTCGCCAACACTAACCCCAACATAGAAAAAGTAAATAATCCGAGATAGGCATAGTAAATTGGAAACCTTTCTTCGCCTTTCATGTAACCCAAACTATAAATATGAACCATCAGCGAAATAAAGGTGACGATCACCAGCATCATCACAGAAATAGAATCAACCGTCAATCCCATGTCAATGGATACACCGGGGGAAAATTCCAGCCAGGTCAGTTTCATCGGAATGAATTGCTGATATACGCCATCAACTTTACCGTACACAAAAAAGTATTCGTAGGCGGTGAACAATGCAAGAATGGTGGAAGTCAATAAGAGTGCTGTTCCAATAATACCGGAACTGTTTTTAAATAATTTTCTGCCGAATAAACCCAGCAATAAGAATCCGGCAAGCGGCAACAAAGGAATCAAGGCTATGATAGTTGCGTTGGGCATTTTGGTTTAATACTTTAAATCTTCTGCATTCTCCACATCTATTGATTTATGACTGCGGTATAAATTAATAATGATAGCAATTGCTACTGCAGCTTCAGCAGCAGCAATAGCGATGATAAATAAGGTAAAGAATAACCCATCCATTTTCCCGGGCCACAGATATTTATTGAAGGCTATAAAATTCAGGTTCACACTATTTAGAATTAATTCTATACTCATCAGCATAGTGATAAGATTTCTCCGGGTAAGGAAACCATATACACCGATAAAGAACAGTGCGGCGCTGATGAATAAAATATGGTATAGTCCGGGCTCCATCATTTTGTTTCTGGTTTACTCCGTAAGGCAATCACAATACATCCAATCATGGCAGCCAGCAATAGCATGGAGATAACTTCAAATGGTAAAGCATAGCCTCCGTCATCTACCGCCATCATTTTTTTACCAATATTAAAAACGGTGGTTGGTACAGGTGTTTCAGATGTTTCGTAGAAAGTATGCTGGTACACCTGTAGCATGGTCAGTGCAAATCCACAGAAGACTGCAAGGGCTGAAAATATTTTTCTGTCTAATCGCTGCTTAGCTAATTTCTCCCCCGCCTGCTGTGTCAGGAAGATGGAAAAAATAATAAGTACCACAATGCCGCCCACATACACTACGATCTGCACTGCAGCAATAAACTCATATTGCAGCCAGAAATAAATACCCGCAATGCCAACGAGAGAAAACAATAAATAAATAGCCGCCCGGAAGATCTGTCTTGTTGAAACAGACAACAGGCCGCAAGTCAGCGTTAAGGCTGCCAGTAAATAAAATACTATGGTTGAACCAGTAATCATTCTACTCCATCCATTATTTTAGAACCCGGGTTATTTAAAATTTTTGTCAGATCATTTCTGTCAAACACACTGTGTTCAAATGTTTGTGCCATAACGATCGCATCGGAGGGACAGGCTTCTACACATAAATTGCACATGGTACACAACTCCAGGTGATAAACCAATTTATCAATTGCTTTTTTCTTCTTGCCTTCCGGTGTCAGTTCGTTTTTAAAAATCACTTTAATAGTACCATTGGGACAGGCCAACTCACAAGCCTGGCAGCCAGTACAGCGATGTTCATTCTTTTCATCATGCGGCATTACCACTTCACCTTTGAACCGTTCAGGCAATACAAGTGTTTCCCTGTTGTCGGGATATTGCTGGGTGATGATTTCTTTATGATGGGTAAAATAATACATCGTCCGCTTCATGCCGACAAGCAATGATTTTACACCATTGTAAACATCCTTTATATATTTCGTAATAAACATAGTTTTAAAAATGCCACTTTAATATTGCCATTGCAGTTACTATCAATAAGTTTATCATGCTTATCGGTAATAAATACTTCCACTCTAAGTTTAATAATTGGTCAATCCTCAATCTTGGGAATGTCCACCTGAACCACATAATGACAAATATTAGAAAAAATGTTTTCCCAAAGAACCAGATACTGGAGGGGATATAATCCATCACATGATTAAAATCTGTCCAGTTACCGATATGAAAAGGCATCCAGCCTCCAAGAAACAGTGTAGCACCAATTGCACAAACAATAAATACATTAACATATTCAGCGAGGAAGAACAAGGCGAATTTCATCCCTGAATATTCAGTGTGGAAACCGGCGGTTAATTCTGATTCGGCTTCTGCCAGATCAAACGGTGCCCGGTTTGTTTCAGCAGTTACAGCAATAATAAAAGTGACAAAGGCAATCAGCATCGGAATATGCCCTTTAAAAATCCACCATCCATCAGCTTGTGAATGAATGATGTCAGAAACCTGCAAACTGCCCGTCATTACGACAACAGCCAGTACAGATAATCCGGCAGATAATTCATAGCTGACGATTTGGGCACCGCTCCGCATCGCACCCATTAAGGAGTATTTGTTGTTACTTGACCAACCGGCCATTAAAATACTAATGACCATTAATGAAGAAATGGCTGAAACATACAATACACCGATATTCAAATCCCATAATTGAAAATCTTTTGCGAAGGCAATTGGCGCCATCAGCAGCATTGCTACAATCATCGCTATAAATGGTGCCAGATTGAATAAGAATTTATCCGCACCGTTCGGTGTTAATCCCTCTTTCACTAATAACTTCAATGTGTCAGCTAATGATTGCAACATTCCTTTTGGACCAACACGGTTTGGACCAAGCCGTATCTGCATCCAGGCAGATACTTTTCTTTCCATGATAACAAGCACCAACCCCAATGCAGCGAACAAACCAATTACAGCAACACCTGCAAACACCATTTCAATGATCAATGTCATTGTCGGGTTGAAGGTTTTGCTTAACCAATCATGTAAGTTGTTCGCTATGTTGGAAAAGCTCCACATATTTTACCTGTCAATATCCGGTATCACTAAATCCAATGTGCCCATCATCGCTACTAGATCTCCCAGCTTGCTACCGCGGGCAATATGGTCAAGCACAGAAAGATTCGAGAATCCCGGTGAACGAAATTTTATCCTGTATGGTGTTGTTCCGCCTTCGCTTACAATATATACACCCAGTTCACCACGGGCCGTTTCCACTCTTGTATAAAATTCTCCTTTGGGTAATTTTAGTACTGCTTTTGTTTTTGTCAGGAAATCACCTTCAGGAATATTATCAATTAATTGTTCAATGATGCGGATGGATTGCTGCATCTCCCGTATGCGAATCATATAACGGGCAAATGAATCGCCAGCCGTTTCTAAAATTTCATCAAACTCCAGCTTATCATACCCTTCGTATGGATATATTTTTCTGATATCACAACTAACGCCGCTGCCTCTTGCAGCCGGGCCACTGCATCCGTAGGAGATAGCATCTTCAGCAGATAAGTAGCCAACGTTTTTCATCCTATTCTGAAAAATGATGTTGCCAGTTACCATTTCATCATACTCATGAATTTTACGTTTGTATAATTGAATGAATTCTTTCACCTTCTTCTGAAAATCAGGATGCAGGTCCTGCATCACCCCACCGGGTACCATATAGTTCATGGTCAATCTTGCACCACAGGTTTCTTCCATTATATCATTGATGCTCTCTCTTTCCCTGAAAGCATGGAAGAAAGGAGTGAAGGCGCCAAGGTCCATCGCCATAGCTCCCCACCACAATTCATGTGAAGCAATTCTTGTAAGCTCATCCATCAGCACTCTTATCACTTTTGCTCTTGGAGGAATTTCTACCTGCAAACCTTTTTCGACACATAAGGCACAAGCATGATTGTTAATATGTGCCGAGAGGTAATCCATCCGGCTGGTTACATAAATGAACTGACGATAGCTAAGGCTCTCACACATTTTCTCTATCGAACGATGAATAAATCCGAGGTGTGGTTCAACTTTTTTAATGGTTTCGCCGTTGAGTGTAATGACAAGATGAAGCACACCATGTGTGGCGGGGTGTTGTGGTCCCACATTTATAATGATGTCACCATCCATTGTTGTGCCTACTTCTTCAAACATATCAGAGTTTGATCATATTAATAGGGTCTTCAAAATCTTTTCGCATCGGGTTCCTTCCTTCCCATCCGTCGGGAAGTATCAGTAATCGTAAATCAGGATGATTTAAAAAATTCACCCCAAACATTTCATATACTTCTCTTTCATGAAAATCAGCAGTTCTCCATATATGAGAAATCGTTTCAATTTCAGGATTGCTTCTGTCCAGTTTTGATTTGATAACAATATTGTGTCTGTGTTTTGTAGAGGAAAAATGATACACCATGGTCAGATGTGTCTTCCAGTCGATGCAGGTGAGGCAAAAAAGATAATTGAAGAATAGTGCTTCATCTTTGCGAAGTTGTAGTGCCAGTGATAACCAGTCCTTTGGTTCTATATTAAAATTCAGCCATTCGCCGCCTTCTTCAAAAATAGCAGCGGGAAACAATTCGGTTATTTTGGCTTTCAATTCTTCGTTCGACATAACTATTCTTTGTCCTTTCTTATCTGCTCCCTTGTCAATCCACTTTTTATCTTTTCCTGCAATTTTATTAATGCATGAAGCAAAGCTTCAGGCCTTGGGGGGCAGCCGGCTACATATACATCCACGGGTATCACATGGTCGGCACCTTTTACAACGGAGTAAGTATTATAAAAGAAGGGGCCACCACTAATTGCACAGGCACCCATCGCAATTACATATTTAGGATCGGCCATCTGGTCATATAATCTTTTTAAGACCGGGGCCATCTTATTTACAATGGTACCTGCAATGATGATAACGTCGGCTTGCCGGGGTGTAGCCCTTGCTACTTCAAAACCAAACCTTGAGAAATCATATTTAGCACCAGCCGTCGCCATCATTTCTATACCACAGCAACTGGTAGCAAAAGTCAGCGGCCATAAAGAGTTTGATCTTGCCCAATTGATAACATCGTCGAGCTTACTTAAGACAATACCCCCACCAGGTGTTTCATGGATTTTTCCGGGAAAATTATTGTTGGCTTCTTGTTGTTTTACATCCATTTCAATGCACCTTTCTTATGGGCATATAAAAAGCCCATAAATAAAATAAAAAAGAAAATGACTATTTCGATTAATGCTACCCAGCCCATACTCTTTGCAACAACAGCCCAGGGGTATAAGAAAACAAGCTCCACATCAAAAATCAGGAATATGAGGGCAAAAAGATAGTAGCCTACATTTAATTGTATCCAGGTCTTACCTTGGGTTGGAATACCACATTCGTAAGGCTCACCTTTTTGCTTATTGGTGGTGGCTTTCAACACAAATTTGGAAACGAGGATAGCAATGCCAGAGAAGGCAACGGCAGCAATAATCAGTACAATAAGTGATGCAGCACCCATACGCAGATTGGTTTAGTACGAATATAGCAACTATGCGTTAAAACCAAATATGACACTTATCAACGTTGGAGTTGCTAAGTATCATCTCGGAATTGCTTTCAGAATTGCAGGGATTTTTTATCCGTAAAGTTCGATGTGTATAGCTTTTTTGTCATATCCCATTTCAAGAATATGTTTTTTTGCTTCATCAACCATGTGCTTCCAACCACAAAGGAAAAAGAGGGCTTCCTGTCTGTTTTTGCAAAGTTCCATGTAAATTGAATGAACATATCCGTACTTACCTTCCCAATGCTCACGGGATAGGGTAGGGTGATAATGAAAGCCGGGAAGTTTTTGCTCCAGTTCTTTTAGTTCATCATAATAAAGAAGGTCTTCTTTATTGCGGCAGCCAAAAATCATGTGAATGTTTTTAACCGGCGTATTATGAAGATGAATGTAGTTAACCATACTTCTGAATGGCGCAATACCTGTACCGGTACAAATAAGAAAAATATCTTTTTCAATTGTTGTGGGTAATGTAAAAACTCCCTGTGCCCCCCGCAAAGTGAGTTCACTACCAACTTTTACTTCGCTAAAAAGATAATTAGTCCCCAGGCCACCTTGCGCCAGCACAATTAGCAGTTCAAAGATATTGGTACCATCTGGCCAGGAAGCGATGGAGTAGCTGCGCCACCTTTTATTCGACTTTTCATGAATTGGCAGATCCAGTGTTACAAACTGTCCCGGGACAAAGTCAAATTTGTCTAATTCCGGAATTTCAATCCAGAATCGCTTTGTATTGTGAGTGTGGTCATCAATTTGTATTAATTTGCCTTTGCGCCAGGGTTGAAGGGCCATTATTGGTGATTTCGATAAAGATAAAACCAATAAAAGATTAACATGTTCTGAAAAAAGGAAATTATTATACGAGGACTTTAAAGAAGATTTAACTTTGGGGCTCTCATGAGGGTAAAGGATTTGTTGGAACAGTATCAAAACACCCCCCGCCTTTTTCAACTGGCGGACAGACTCTCTTTGCCTTTCTCGTCTCAGACGACGACCCAACCTCAAAAAATTTATTTAAAAAACTTACAGGCAAGCTCCTCACAATTTGTGGTGGCGTCTGCTTTTCTGCATCCTTCCTGTTCGCAACTTAATCACCTTATTGTCTTGAATGATGCAGAAGAAGCAGCCTATTTCCATAACACATTGGAGAACCTGACGGAGGCATTGGATATTTTTTATTTTCCTTCTTCGTTTAAGAACAGGAAGAATTACCAGTTGCTGAATTCTTCTCATGTTATGTTGAGAACGGAAGCATTAACGAAGTTGGCCTCCCCCCTCTCCACCAATGGTGGAGAGGGGTCGGGGGTGTGGAGAAAAATTTTAGTTACTTATCCCGAAGCCTTGTTTGAAAAGGTAGTGTTACCTGCAACACTTTCTTCTAATATTATTCATATTAAATCAGGCGACAGGCTGAATGTGGAAGATCTGCTGCTGAAACTCTCTGATTATGGTTTTGAAAGAACCGATTTTGTTTACGAGCCCGGGCAGTTTGCTGTACGTGGTGGCATTCTGGATATCTATTCTTTTGGTAACGAAAAACCTTACCGCATAGAATTGTTTGGCAATGAGGTGGACAGTATAAGAATTTTTGATCCCGAAACTCAATTAAGTGAGAGAAAATTATTGCAGGTAAATATCATCCCCAATGTAGATATTTTACAAAATGAAACCGGAGAAAAAATTTCGTTTTTAGAATTTTTACCGGAGAATGCTGTGGTATGGAGTGAGGATTGGAATTTTATTAAAGAAAAAATTTTACAGG
>JANPMI010000275.1:0-26612 GCA_031422725.1 Chitinophagaceae bacterium
AGAAATTGTATCCATCAGCACTACATGCTGGTCAAGACCATCAAGGTGCATGGCACTTACATATTCTCCATCATAACAAAATTCTCTATAAGCCTCATCGCTGAAGAGATATAAATTATGTTTGATGCAAATTTCTTTCAATGCTTCCATCTCTTCCCGGCTGTAGAGATAACCTGTCGGGTTATTCGGGCTGCAGATGATGATGGCTTTTGTTTTATTGGTTATTACTTTTTCAAAATCAGCAATCGGCGGCAATGCAAACCCGGTTTCTATGCGGCTGGTTATCGGTATCACTTCCACTCCGGCAGCACAGGCAAAGCCATTATAGTTAGCATAAAACGGTTCAGGAATAATTACCTCATCACCCGGATTCAAACAAGTAAAAAAGCCAAATAGTATGGCTTCACTGCCACCGGTGGTGATCATTATCTGGTCGTAGCTTACATCAATGCCTACACTTTTATAGTACTGTACTAATTTGCGGCGGTAGCTTTCATTGCCGGCACTGTGGCTATACTCTAATGTTTTTATATCTGCATTTCGCACCGCATCCAATATAGCAGGCGATGTTTCTATATCCGGCTGGCCAATATTCAGGTGATATACTTTAATACCTTTCTTCTTAGCGGCTTCTGCATACGGCACTAATTTCCGTATCGGCGAAGGCGGCATTTGCTGGCCACGGTTGGAGATTGATAGCATGGGGGCAAAGGTAAGGAGGGAAGGGGAATGGTGATTAAGCGGGGTTGTAAATCAGGCGATGCCTTTTATTTTTTATCCAGCAGATATTTATTGCCACTCATTTCTCCATTGTTTTTGCAATTGAAGAGGGGTCTTGTTTCAGTTTGATGACCCCGCAATAATTGCGGGCATCAAAGACTTTTTTAGACTGCCGGCGGCGTTTTGTCCGCTGCCCTTCTAGTTTTTTCAGTGCTTTTTCTATTTCCGCTTTGCTGGAGCGGCTGGTAATTGTTACAACCATAATAGTCTGTTTACTACAAATCTATTTCTTTCGGCGGCTTTTTCCAAGGACTGCCAATTCTTTTACTCTGCCGTGGTTAAAAGAGGTGGAATGGTAAGTGTGGAACGTACTGTCATTCTTGTCAAACTGAGTTTAGCGAAGTATATCGAAGGCTGGAGAAAAGGAACGAAAATTATGTTCCCAGCTTCGGTACTACTATCAACGCCTATGCAGTTTACCCTGAGTTTATCGAAGGGTCACTCACCCGATAGCTATCGGGTTCATCGTTCCGTTCACTACTGAGCTTGCCGAAGTATCAGCAAATACCAATTTATTTACTCCTTGTTTTACTTTAGATTTGATACTGAAAATATATTAATAACACATAGCATTGCAGACGTTTCTTCTCAGATAAAACCAGAACTACATGAGTCTTTATGAAAAATTGCAGCAAGCTACCAGTGAAGAGGATGTAAAAGACGCATATATTAAGGCTCTTGGTTTAAAAGGCTATTCTAAAAACCTGATTGACATTCAAACTAAAGAAATCTGGTTTGAAGCAAAAGATACCGGCAACCACTCTACCTATGCCATGTTTACCCAGTTGATGCACTATGTGCAACAGGCATTAAATAAAGGCGATGCCGTTCCACCGTTTTTATGTGTGATTGATACCCGGAAAGCCGCCATTATGAAAAGCGGGGATGTAATTCCCTTTCTTGCTAAAAAAACAATTAAGTGGGGCAAGTCTGCCAGCAGCTACACACAAGAAGCTTTAGATGCTATCTCTGCTCACATCGGCACTCACTTTGTTTCATTCAGAATAGAAACACATGAAGATGAATTTATCAGCACTATAAAAGATGCTATTAAAAATGGTGACATAATCCGAACGCAAATTACTCCCGACAACCTTAAACAGGTTTTTGATAAATGGGTGGTTATGATAGGCAGGGAAATTAAAGATGTTTCAGAAGATGATTATGCCCTCTTGTTTTTTGCAGATATTATGCATGATGGCACGGCTGCCACACATGATAACTTAACCGCACAACTACTGCATAAAAACAACGCACCGGTTTTTAGTTTGGGTGGAAAAATTTATGAGTTGGGTAATAAAGAAGGCTACCGCCAGTTCTGGACCATCTACCACAAACCACCAAAAGCAGAATACCGGAATTATTTATTGGAAAGACGGGATAGTTTAATACCATTAGACGAACGTAGTTTTAAAGGAGCTTACTATACACCATTGGCCGTAGTGGACAAAGCCTACGATAAGCTAACAGAAACGCTGGGCAAAAACTGGCAGAAAGAATACATCGTTTGGGATATGTGTTGTGGTGTTGGCAACCTGGAAGTAAAGCATAGCAACCCCCGCAATATTTACATGAGCACATTAGACGAGGCTGATGTGGATGTAATGAAAGCCACTAAAACCTGTGTGGCTGCACAGCGGTTTCAATACGATTATTTGAATGATGATATAACCGATGATGGAAATATAGATTATTCTCTTACTAATAAAATACCCGAAAGTTTACGACAAGCTATTGCTGATGGGAAAAAGATTTTGGTGTTGATTAATCCGCCTTATGCGGAAGCAGGGACAGGAGTTGATAGTGGGAATAAGGAAGGAGTTGCAACGACTAAAATGTCTCAGGTGATGAATGAGTTTGGTTATGCAACAAGAGAATTATTTACTCAATTTATTGTTCGCACAGCACAAGAAATACCAACTGCGACTATTGCAATGTTTAGTAAATTAAAATATGTCAATGCGCCAAACTTTGAATTGTTTAGACAAAAGTGGAACGGAGAATATTTAGGTGGCTTTATCGTTCACAGCAAAGCTTTTGATGGATTAAAGGGTGATTTTCCAATAGGTTTCCTTGTTTGGAAAACAAATCAAAACACTATAAAGAAAATCGAGGTTACTGAAATTATTACTGATGTTTTAGATAAAAATGCTAAGCCAATTGGTGAGAAAAAGTTTTATATTTTACCAAGTGAAATATTTTTGAGTGAGTGGTTTAAACGACCTCGTTCAAATAAGACTGATGCTTTACCTCTTAAGAACGCAATATCACCTACAACAAGTACTAAAGACGTAAGAGGCACTAAATGGGCTGATGGTGCAATTGGAGGTATGATTTGTGGTAAAAATGATTTGCAACATTCAGCAACACAAACTGCCCTGCTTTCATCAGGCTATTGCAGCGCAGGGGGCTATTTTGTAACTCCTGATAATTTATGGCAAACTGCTGTACTTTTCTCGGTTCGCAGATTAATCAAGCCGACTTGGCAAAACGACCGTGACCAATTCTTACAACCAACAGAACCATTAACAGATGAATTTAAAAACGATTGTTTAATATGGATGCTCTTTAATGGCAGCAACTTAACCGCCAGTGCCAACGACCTTGAATGGAACGGTAAAAAATGGAGTATCGTCAATCATTTTATTCCTTTTACCGAAGAAGAAGTAAATGCACCAGACAGGTTTGAATCGGATTTTATGGTGCAATATTTAGCGGATAAAAAATTATCAACAGAAGCACAAGCAGTATTGGCCGAAGGAAAAATATTATGGCAGGCTTATTTTGCCCACACCGATGTACGAACAGTAAGAGATGAACTCAAACTAAACCGTGCCGATGTAGGTTGGTATCAAATACGAAAAGCATTACAGGCAAGAAATGCCAGTGGCGATTTTGCCCCGGTATCTTTCAAAGTTTTTGAAGAGGCTTATAAAACACTGACAGAAAAACTGCAACCGCAGGTGTATGAGCTGGGGTTTTTGAAAATATAATTCTTCCCCGGCAAGTGTCAGCCAGCAACATCTGTCACTAAATAATTATAGCATGGCTGGATACGCCATACAATAAACGATAGCATTCCAACGAATGGTCCGCCTTGCAGCAGGCTAAGCAATGATACTCGTCTGCGAATAACGGCTCTATATAATGGCGTCTTTTTAAGCGATTTTGCCCTTGGTTGTAAAATAAAACCGCCTCCGAAAAGGAGGCGGTGATAAGGAAATAGTTTACCTGTTATTAATTATGCTATTTGTAATGTCCTTTCTTTTTTCCCCGGCCATTACCATTATTATGCTTCACTTTTTTTTCCTTTTTATTCCACCTGTTGTCATCATCATCATCGTCCCGATCCCCGGTCCTGTTATTCCCGTCATTGTCATTACGACCTCTGTCTCTTCTTTCCATATTGTTTCCCTGATTATTAATCCTGAGCTGGCCATTATTATCTACAAAAATGCTGATGTCATTGTCTCTTACCTGGAAACTGGAAGAAGAAACCAAAGTTCTCCGTTTGCCCAAAAGTTGTTTTTTTACATGATACACTTCCACCGCATGGGTTCCCTGGCTTAAATTAGGAATGGTGTTATTACCATAATAAGTTCTGCCGTCTATCTTAACTTCATAATCATTACTGGTATTAATAGTAACGAGGGGCTGCCGGCCTGTTGCTGACAAAGCAAAAGCAAACAAGCTGCTTAGAATTAGTAGAGATACTTTTTTCATATTGTTTATTTTAAACAGTTATCACCTTTTTGTGCTTACCGGAAAAGCCAAAGAGGTGTAATATTTTACATTCCGGTTGATACTTGGTTATTGACCAGCACTATATTTCAAAGCCGGTGCCAGTATTTCATAAATCCCTATGTAAGATGTTAAGGAATGTTAAACTATTGCCAACCGCTTGTCCAATGTTTCGGAGTAAGGTATATTTCCAAAAGTAGTAACGGGTTTCAAACGTCGTAGGGGCAATCATTACTCCGGGTCCGCTTTCTTATTAATTTTGTGTGTCAGTAAGAAAAAAATTATAGCGTTGTTATGCTTTGTTTATAACTCTGCAGAGAAGTAGTTAATATATGTTATTGAAATATTTGCCAGATCAAGATTATCAAAGCTGACTGATTAAGACAATATTTTTAGAATTGCTCTAGAGAAACTAAGCACTGGTTTTTTACGGGGAGTTTAGAAGAATTAGTAATTTTCTTCCATCGGCAAAGCCAGTGCCTGTTCAACAGGTACCATCATACCATTAAGAGATATTAATTGGGTACATTCCTGGCTTATTTCCTGCTGGAATTCCATCTCAATTTGTGTCAGGTCTTTTAAAAAATTATTGACCGGCAGTACCATTTTATTGAGATAATAGCCCGTCTCATGATAAAAAGAGGAGAATTCATCTTTTATAAATGATGCTCCATCCTGGATGAAATGGACACCATCACCCAATTGTTTTTTTGCCTGGTTATAGGAGTCCTTAAGGAAAGAGTTTATTGTTACTTTATTTTCATCCAGTATTTCTGGTAGTACAACGCTGGTTGGATTAGTCATAACAATTTAGTTTGCTAACTAAGCATAAAGATTCATGCCAATTTGTATATTCAAATGACCGTCAGCTGATAATCACATTTCAGTTTGGGGGAGATGTGGAAAAAATATAAGAAAAGAGGAAAACTTAATAGCGGTAGGGGGCTTATATAAAAATTTTATGTAAGGTGTATAATTTTTCTTGCCCCATTCCCATAGAGTCTATTTTATCGTATCGGGAATTTTTTCCCCACATAGTTTTAATGTTAATATTAGTAATGCCTCTGGATGAGATTCATAGGAAATAAAATCCGTTATTGACTTTAACTAAAAATCCTCCCGGTACTATCGGGAGGACTGTGTATTCGGTTAAAAACTCTATGCTATTAATTGTTAATCAATTTGTGCTTCACAGGTACTTCTTTAACAGGCGCCTTTGCAGCCGGCATTTCACCGCCTGGCTTTTTATCTTTTTTGTAATCTTCATAAGCTTCAGCGGTCAATACATCTCCGGCTATTTGCACGGTTTTGGGTTGCTCAACACCCGCCACTTTAATAAATACATCTTTATGGAAAGCACCGGCGGCAGCTGCATTATACTGAACTTTTAAAGCAGCAGTTTTGCCCGGCATGATCGGATCTACAATTTTTTCCGGAGTAGTGCAACCGCAACTGGCCCAGGTGTTTTCAATTACAACAGGCTTGTCACTTATATTTTTGATTTCAAAAGAATACATAACAGGGGTATTCTGTGGTATTTTCCCAAAATCATGTTTTTCAACATTCACTTTAATCTGATCATTCGTTTTTGCGGCATCAGGTTGTGATGTTTGCGCAAAAGATCCAATGGTAATTGCAAAAGCAGCTGCGAGTAAAAAAGTCTTCTTCATGGTTTAAAATTTAAAAGGATTGTTTTTTTAAAAAATCAACAGAAGCATTGGCTGGAGCAGAACCTTCCGGAGCTTTCCAAACCGTGCCTTTGATGGTAATTATTTTTGCCTGGTTAGTATTATATGTTACGGTAATAGTTTTTTGAAATGCACCTTCGGCTGCTGCATTGTATCCCACTTTAATTTTTGCAGTGGCGCCGGGAGCAATGGGGTCACGGCTCCATTCGGGAGTAGTGCATCCGCAACTGGCCTGCACATTATCTAATTTTAATGCTGTCTTACCTGTATTGATAATATCAAAAGTGTAATAAACAGGTTTGCCTTGCGGTATCTTGTCAAAATCATGTTCGGTTTCTTTCAGTTTTAAAACATCGTCTGTGGTTGTAACAACCGTTGCACCATGATTATGGCCGTCGTTGTCAGAATGCTGGGCATTTACAACAAGAGCCAGTGTGAATGCTAAAAATGCAAAAATAATTTTCTTCATAAAGCTTGATTGAAGACCTCAAATTTAGACAAAAGATGGCATATTACATAGATGGGTTGCAGGCCTTTACAGGTAATTTTTCCCCCTCATCACCTCTTCCTCCTGCCGGCAGAGTAGGGTGAAGCAATCTTCCTATTTTTGCTGCATGGAACCAACTCCGGATATAATAACCGATGCTGACAAACTTTCATTTGACAGGTTCAGGAAAGAAGTGCTGAATGATTTCCGGATGGCCTGTATAAGCAGGGAAACCAGCCTGTTAGGCCGGAAAGAAGTATTGGGAGGTAAAGCTAAATTTGGCATTTTTGGAGATGGTAAAGAAGTAGCTCAACTGGCCATGGCAAAATTCTTTCAGCCCGGAGATTTCCGCAGCGGTTACTACCGTGACCAGACTTTTATGTTCGCTGCCGGACTTACCACAACCGAACAAATTTTTGCACAATTATATGCCGACCCTGATATAAATAACGAGCCTTTCAGTGCGGGCCGCCAGATGAACTGCCACTTTGCCACTAAAATGGTTAATGAAAACGGCGATTGGCTTGACCTTGTTACACTAAAAAATATTTCCAGTGACATAGCGCCTACCGGCGGACAAATGCCCCGGGCCCTTGGTCTTGCCTTTGCTTCCAAAGCTTTCCGGAATATTGAACAGCTTCATGCTTTTAAAAATCTTTCGGACAATGGCAATGAAGTTTGTTTTGCTACTATTGGCGATGCTTCTACCAGCGAAGGACATTTTTGGGAAACTATTAATGCAGCAGGAGTACTGCAGATTCCGCTGGCTGTTTTTGTATGGGATGATGGCTATGGCATCTCTGTTCCAAAAAAATACCAAACCATCAAAGCTTCTGTTTCAGATGCACTGAGTGGCATGCAGAAAAAGGAAGACAGCAACGGACTTAATATATATAAAGTAAAAGGCTGGGATTATGCCGGCATGTGTGAAGTGTTTGAAGAGGGGATACGCCTCGCAAGAGAAAATCATACTCCTGTTCTTTTTCATGTGGAAGAAATGACACAGCCACAGGGACATTCCACATCCGGCAGTCATGAACGATATAAAGATGCTGAACGGTTAGAATGGGAAAGAGAATGGGATGGTATTAAAAAAATGAAAGAATGGCTTATTGCCAATGCACTGGCAGAGGAAAAAGAGCTGAATGAGATTGCCGAAAAAGCAAAAGACAATGTAAGGACAAGCAAGATGGCTGCATGGGAAAAATTTATGGCTCCTGTCAGAAAACAGGTAGCAAAGGCTGCAGACTTAATTAATACAATGGCTAATGGGCTGCCGCAACATACAGTTGTATTGAAAAAAATGGCTGCTGATTTATCAGCCAGCCGTGAACCCTTGCGGCGGGATGTAGTAAAAACATTGAATGTTGCACTGGATATAACAGGCAATGCGGATGCGGCGTACTGGACAAAAGATTATTATAACGACCTGCTTCAGGAAAATAAAAAATTATACAACACTTATCTTTATAACGAAGGTCCAAAAAGTGCCATGAAAGTGGAAAAGGTAAAGGCGATTTTTGCTGATGATGCACCCCTGCTGAATGGTTTCGAAGTGTTGAATAAATTCTTTGATGAACTGTTTACTGCCAATCCTAAAGTAGTCGCCTTTGGGGAAGATCTTGGTCATATCGGTGATGTGAACCAGGGTTTCAGCGGCTTGCAACTGAAGCATGGCAATCAAAGGATTTTTGATACAGGTATCAGGGAACTTACAATAATGGGCCAGGGTATAGGTTTAGCCATGCGGGGATTAAGACCGATTGCAGAAATTCAATACCTCGATTATCTTTTATATGGCTTACAACCATTGAGTGATGATGTGTCAACACTCCATTACAGAACAGCTGGTCAGCAAAGCTGCCCGGTAATTGTTCGTACAAGAGGACACCGCCTCGAAGGCATCTGGCATAGCGGCTCGCCGATGGGAATGATCATCAATGCACTCCGCGGCATGTATGTATGTGTGCCGAGAAATATGACACAGGCAGCAGGTATGTACAATACATTGCTGCGAAGCAATGACCCCGGCCTGGTAATAGAATGTTTGAATGGTTATCGTCTTAAAGAAAAATTACCAGTGAACCTGCTTGATTTTACAGTTCCGCTTGGTGTACCTGAAATAATAAAAGAGGGAACTGATATCACCATTGTTTCTTATGGTTCTACACTCCGCATTGTACAGGATGCGGTGGCTATGCTGGAAACACAGGGAACCAGTTGCGAAATAGTTGATGTGCAGACCTTGCTGCCTTTTGACATTCATCATAAAATTCTTGACTCACTCAAAAAAACTAACCGTATTGTTTTTGTGGATGAAGATGTACCCGGTGGGGCTGCTGCTTATATGTTTAATAAAGTAATGGAGGAGCAGGGGGGGTATAAATACTTAGATGTGGCACCAAGAACTATTACTGCTAAAGCTCACCGTCCGCCTTACGGCAGTGATGGGGATTATTTCAGTAAGCCGAATGCTGAGGAAATAGCTATGGTAATAAGGCAAATGATGGCAGAATAAAAAATAGTAGTATCTTTTAGTGTAATTGTAATTATTAACACTCACTTATAAAAACGACTACTATGCCAATTGTAAAAGTTATCGAAGTAATTGCTTCTTCCGAAAAGAGTTTTGATGATGCCGTAAAACAGGCAGTAAAAGAAACGTCCCGAACCATCCGCAATATTGATTCGGTGTATGTAAAAGATATGAAAGCACATGTGAAAGACGGGAAAATTAAATCGTACGGTGTAATCTGCAAAGTGTCGTTCAGGCTGGATAAGGATAAAAAAGACAACGACAAAGGCGACAACTAAATGACTGCAACAGTGCCGGTCAATAAATTGATTAACCCGTTTTGAATCAGACGGGTTATTTAATTTTGACAAACTATGCCCACTCATTTTCTTTATATCATAGACATTCTTGGTACTATTTCCTTTGCTGTGTCCGGTGCTTTCCTGGCCATGGAAAAAAAACTGGATCCTTTCGGGGTGCTGGTGCTGTCTTTTGTAACAGCCATTGGTGGCGGCACTCTCAGGGATATAATGATTGGCAACCTGCCCGTAAGCTGGCTTACTAATTCTACTGCCACTATTGTTATTTTTTCTTCAGCAGTAGTCACCATGTTTTTTGGCAGGTACCTGAAGCATCTCACCACTACGTTGTTCCTTTTCGATGCGTTAGGGCTGGGTTTGTTTACGGTTGTGGGTATTAAACTCGGGATAGAAAAGAATTTCAGCATGGGCGTATGTATTACACTCGGCACCATCACCGCTTGTTTTGGTGGGGTAGTGCGGGATGTGCTGCTGAATAATATTCCTTTACTGTTCAGAAAAGAAATTTATGCCCTGGCTTGCATAGCAGGGGGGCTGATATATTTTTTGCTCCGTAACCTGAAAATAGATGCTGACGTTGTTACAATTATTTGTATTCTTATCATCTTTGCCATTCGCATAACAGCGGTGCGGTATAAAATATCGTTACCTCAATTTTATAACACAACAAAAAAAAATGAAACTAACTCTTTACCAGATTGATGCTTTTACCAAAAAATTGTTTGAGGGAAATCCGGCAGCAGTGATACCGTTGAAAAAATGGATGGATGATGAACTGATGCAAAAGCTGGCGATGGAGAATAACCTGGCTGAAACCGCTTTCTTTACTCCCTCCAAAAAAGAACAGGCGGACTATGATATACGCTGGTTTACACCTGAACTGGAAATCAATCTCTGCGGACATGCTACCCTGGCTTCAGCGTATGTTATTTTCGAAATATTGAAAACGAAAAAAAAGAAAGTCATATTTGATTCGAAGAGCGGTTTGCTGACCGTTACCAAAAAGAAGAATATGCTGGAAATGGATTTTCCTTCCTGGCCACCTGAGAGGATAGCCGAATATCCCGAAGTATTGCTGCCTTCACTGGGTCATCCTCAAATAGAAGGAGTATATAAAAAAAGGGATTACCTCGTAGAGTTAATTAATGAAGAAGCCGTAAGAAGTTGTAAACCCGATTTTTCATTACTGAAAAAAATCGATGGGATGGTTATCATCACGGCACCGGGAAAAGAAGTTGATTTTGTGTCCCGGTTTTTTGCACCCACAGCCGGTATTGATGAAGACCCGGTTACCGGTTCATCTCATTCACAATTAATTCCTTTCTGGAGCGAAAAATTGAGCAAAGAGAAAATGACTGCCCTGCAACTTTCAAAAAGAGGCGGCTCTCTTACCTGTGAGCAAAAAGGAGAGAGGGTTATTATGGGAGGCCAATGTGTTTTTTATATGAAAGGGGAGATTGAACTACGATAATTTTAATTCAAATCAATCAGAATTTAAAATACTCTTTCATCTTTATCATCAACATATCCTTTTTTCTCCTGGATACTTCTGCTTCATGGCCATTGGAGAGAATAACGCTGCCACCCTCACCACGGACATATTCTTTAATATGCTCCAGGTTTACCAAAAATGACTTATGGATGCGTACAAAGTTGCAATCGGCTAATAATTCTTCGTATTCATGAATAGGTTTGGAGGCGCAGATCAACTGTTGGTTAGCAAAATGAAAGTTGGTGTAATTGCCGTTTGCTTCGCAATAAATTATATCCTGTATATCAATCACCTGGAAACCTTTCATGGAGGGAATACATAGTTTCATTTTTTGGGAGCCATTTCTGTGCCCGATATTATGCAGGAAAGTTTCTATGTGCTGAGCCCCTTTTTTTTCTTCAATTCTTTTCCCGGCTCTTTTTACTGCTTCCACCAATAATTCGTCATCAACAGGTTTTAATATATAATCTACAGCACTGAAATGAAAAGCCTGCGTCATATAATTATTATGCGCTGTTACAAAAATGATTTCAAAATTTATTTCTTCCATTTCTCTCAACAGGTCAAGACCTGTTTTTCCCGGCATGGCAATATCAAGAAATACAAGCTGAGGGTGTAATTGAGTTATCGCATCTTTTGCCTCCTCCGCACTGTTGCAACAGGCAGCAACATTCACATCAGGACAATTCAGTTCCAAAAGTTTTTGAAGCGAAGCCAACCCCCTTGGCTCATCATCTACCAATATGGTTTTAATATGATTCATTCTTCTTTTATTTCAAGCGGTATGCATAATGTTACCACGGTGCCTGTTCCCGTAAAGCCCGGCAGATCAGCTTTATCTTCAATACTGACACTGCTCTGCAGATTATACTTTTCATTCAGCAGCCCGATACGGTTATTGACGTTTTGAATTCCCACTGAGTGATGTGTATTCTCACTGCTATTTTTATTTTTTAATGACCGGGTAATGCCAATGCCATTGTCCTCAATCAAACAAACCAGCTGGTTACCCTGTTTTTTAAAATCAATATTAATATTAATGTTTTTTTCGTTACCCGTTGTTCCATGCCAGATAGCATTTTCAACAAAAGGCTGGATCAGCATAGGTGGTAAAACAGTTTCATCGGGATCGAGTTCCTCATCAGCAAGAATGCGGCAGGTGAAAAAACTATTGCGGATCTGTTCCATTTCTATGTAACGGGTCAGGTACTCCATCGTATTGCGCAGCGAAATAAAGGATTGCCCGGACTGATCCAATGTCATTCGTATGAGGTGTGCAAACTTGCTGAGAAAATGCGAAGCTTCTTTGTTTTCATTAGTAAGAATCATCTCCCTGATGCTGTTGAGGCTGTTAAAAATAAAGTGCGGATTCATCTGTGCATGCAGGGCCTTCATCTCGGCCTGCGAAAGTTGCTTATCAATATTTGCTTTTTGCCTTATTTGCCTGATGCGGTAACGGTATAGCAGGTAGAAGAAGGTGACCAGCAACAGGCAACCACTAACGAGGAACCAGGTTGTTTTCCAGAAAGGAGGCGCAATAACAAATGAAAAATCTTTTACCTTCTGTACTCCCGATTTGCCGGTGCCTTTCAGCGAGATAGTGTAGTTGCCGGGAGATAATCCTGTTAAATTAATATTCCGTTGCCCGCCGAGGTCTGTCCAGTTCTCCGTTTCGTTTAATTTATAAGCAAACTGGTAATTATTACCCGATTCAAAATTGATAATACCGAAATGCAGGGAAAGATTATTTTGACCGGGCTTTAGCTGCAAACCTCCTGCCGGGTAAAAAAAATGATTTTTATTATTTACGGTAAGTTCTTCTATCATTAAGTCATTGCTGTAATCAGGGGTTTGCGGTTCAGGTAAAGGCATTGTTGCCAGCACATGCTGATTAAACAGGTACAACATCCTCTTTAAAGAATCATAATATAAGTAACGGCTGCTGGGCTTATCCTCCGGCAAGCCATCCTGGTAATCATAGACAACCACTTTTTTTGTCAACGTATTAAAACCGGTTAGCTGGTTATGGCCTGCTATCCAAAGATGGTTATTTATCACTGGACTGAATCCGTAGAATACATCGGAAGGTAGTCCGTCCTTCATCGTATAACTCACAAAACTTTTTTCTTTGATGCGGTATTCAAGCAGTCCGTTAAAAGCATTATGCAGCCAGAGTGATCCTTTGTTATCGGCGACCAGTGCAAGGATGTTGTCTTCATATTTGTTCGGGCCGCTGTAAACTGAAATCACTGTATCGAAAAATTGCCTTTGCGTATTCCACCGGGTTAGTGAATGTCCGCCAATCCATACATCACCATAAGCATCATAAGCTATACTTTTTACCTTATCAAAAGGAAGGGCCGGATCGGTTTTGGAAGTAAAAAAAGTAAAGGTTCTGGAAGCAATGTGATAACGGGCCAGCACTCCTTTTAAAAGTCCGCACATCCAGGCATATCCATCTTTAGCGGCAGGTGCCAGAATGTTTATAGTGTACGGGTTTGCCCCATATTTTTTTTCCTCCAATAATTTACCGTAATTCAGTGTCTTTGTGTCGAACCACAGCAGGCCGGCAGTAGTTCCGATCCACAACGTATCCGGGTGATACATTTGTATAGAGCTGATCTCATTCCATTGGCTATTTTTTCCATAAAATTCAACTTGCTGTGTTGCTTTTCCGGTAGCGGTATCGGCTATTACCAATCCTTTATAAAGTGAAGATCGTCCGATGTATAATTTATCCCTGTACCGGTAGGCACAACTAAGACCGCCGGTCAACGAATCGGATGGTGATAGCTGGTAAGAATGAGATTTTAAAACGGGGCCTGCAAGCTTTTGCTGCAGCAAACCTTTTGTTGTACCAGCCCAAAGCCGCTTATCCTTGTCTACATACAGGCATTGAATTTTATGATCAGGTAAAAATTTTTTGGAATTCGCAGTGATTTTTCCAGTCATTCTGTTAATGTGAAACAGGTAAAAACCAGTACGGCCTCCATTTACTGCAAAACAGCTATCATTTAAGCTGGTAATTTTACTTTCCCATGTTAATTCCTGCAATGTTATAAAAGGTAAGGGGGACATTACAATTTTTTTTGTAACATGATTATACAAGCCGATGCTATCTTTCCGGTAATAAAAAAAAATAAACTCATCTGTGTTTACTGGAAACAGTTTTGTATGCACATCAGCTGGCTTTGAAGGAATCAACCTGAAAATCTCCCATTCTTTTTCGGAAACAGGAATTTCCCGAAATATTTTTTTATCTGCATTATAATAACCTAACCCGTTTTCTTCAATATAAATGATGTATTCCTTATTATTTAGTGGATGTATATCCCGGCCGTAAAGAATTCTTTTTTGGCCAATATCTTTCAGTTGATACGCATCATGACGAAAATTCAGTTTCCCGGCGGCATCAAATACATAAAACCCCGAAGCAGTAGTCACCGCATAAGACCTGCCCGGTAATTCTATGGCATCCCATGCTGCATTGCGGTAAACCGAAAAGGCGGTAGTATCAGGAATGATATAATTTTTAACAGACAAATCCTTAGTATTCAATAACTGGAAGCCGCCATGATTGAGAATACCTAATTGTTGCGGACCGAATGATTTTAATTTGCTTATTGCCCCTGATAGCAGTGGCAATGTTTTTGTTCCCTGGAAAAAAGTTTTAAAGGCATGGCCATCAAAACGGTTCAACCCAATATCGGTGCCTATCCACATATAGCCCCATTCATCCTGGCTCAGGCAGGTAATATAATTCTCACTTAAACCTTCTCTTACGGTATAATGGACAAAATCTTTTTCTTCATATTGTGCACACACAGGATGCAGGATGAAAACAGCCAGTAAAAAAAGAAGAGTCCTTTGCATATGTAAATTGACCAGGTATAGAATATACAAACTCAGGAAGTACTAAGTTAAATCTATAATCCATAAAAAAACAAGCCGTAAGTACAATCAAAGCCACCGTTGGTGAACTGGGGGTCTGGTTCAGGGCAGACTGATATAATTTTAAGTCACAAGTATTGGAAAGAGTAATTGATTTAATCATTCAAAAAAAGCCCATGAATAAGATTATTGCACTTTGCCTCCTTAGTCTTTCTTTTTTTAAAAGCAGTGCGGAAGGTAAACCACAAAACACAGGCCCTGTTGCGGGAAAAATGGTTTTTTCAAACCAACCGTTTACAAGTAGTGGCGGGGCGGGTAAAACAAGTTTTACTTCCCATGAACATTTGTACGGCAGGCTTGAATTGAATGGCAGCACCATAAAAGAGGCATTCAGTCTAAAGGATCTGAAAGATGCCTACCCATTCCTGGTCTGCGATGTGAGTATCATGAAGAATGGGGAAGATTTGTACGGTGGTTTTTCCGGGAACAACTACATCTTGCTGAAAGAAGAAGATAAATCAGCCGGCAGCTTCAATTTCGATATTATGCCAGATCCATCAAAAGCCACGACATTGTATTCCATGACGGATGATTTCAGTGCAGGCATGGGCTTTTCACCCCTTAGTAGTCGTATAATAGGCATGCAGCTGAAAGAGGGAAAGTACCAGGTCCAGATAAAAATTTATTCGAGAGCAGTGGATGGTTGGGGCAAAGAACAAGATCGGGATAAATGGCCCGTGCTGGAAGGCCAATTTGATTATGAATTTATGGAAAGTGATATTGAAAAAGTAAAAGATGACAGTCATAAAACAGGAGATGTGACCAGGGAGAATGCCTTCCGTTATGATAAGCTTCCGGCTGTTTTTTCTAACCCTGGCAAACTCACCGACCCGAATGCAACGACCGCCAAGGTCGCCGCCATTCTGAAAAGAGACCTGCCGAACAGGACCATCCTGAAATTTGTTGCCGAACAATATAGTGGCACACTGTGGCATATTGCCAAGGATGATTATGGTCTGCCCCGTTACAAATATTTTAATCCCCATATCTGGGTGGCTTACAAAACGGACGGTAAATGTTATGTGGGATACATTACCCTGCGGCAGGTTTACTCGGGTGGTGGAAGGTACGGTCCATTAGAAGTAGCCTGGACCTCCACCAAAGACGATAGGGGAATTGACTGCGCAAAAGTGAAGTAAAATTATTATTACCTAATACCTCATATATGAAATGATCTGCAATAACAATCCTTGGTTGCCTGGGGCTGTACGGGCAGCTGGACTATCCCTTCAGTATCATGCGGTTTAAAATATTTTTTTCACTTTTAAAACTAATAATATGATAAAGATGATCCCGGTTCTATTGTTTTTTTGCTTATCTGTCTTTTTTTCTTGCAACAGTAAAAATGAAACAAAAAAAGAAATACCTGAAGCTGGCAAAAAAGAAATACCTGAATCCAGCAAAAAAGAGACACCTGAATCTATTGCCCTGCAATGGTGCGATCTGAATGGTAAAGTACATGCTGCTGCCGAAGGCCCGGCTAAAGAAGCGGCTACAGCAGCAAGAAAAAAATTTGAAACCGACATGCAGGAAAAGTTCAAAGACAACCAGGCCATGTTGGATAACGTAGGAAAAGCAATAGAAGGCTGCGAGGATGCATCGGAAGGCAGGAAATAACTATGCGTTTATGTTTGTGAAAACCGTTTAAAACTTTCAATCCCTTATCTGGATGGCTTACAAAGCGGATGGTAAATGTTATGTGGGATACGTAACGTTAAGGCAGGTTTACTCTGGTACAGGAAAATATGGTCCATTAAAAGTGGCCCGGACCTCTACCAAAGACGATAGGGCGATCGACTGTGTTAAAGTGAAGTTGCGAATCATCATCATTTTATAACTGTTGAAATAATAAGATATATGAAAATCGAACTACAACCCAACGAAACAAAAATTGACACCTGGACCATTTTATATATTCCACCTAATGGCGGAAAATATAATGGAAAGCTGACCATAACTAATAAAAGGCTTTTATATGATGCCAAATTTGACGTATCAGCTAAAGGGCTTTTGTCTGAAGCCTTGTTTATAAAATGGGGTAGCGAGGGCTATCTTGAAATTGACAAAGCGGATATAAAAGAGGTACAAGTGGAAAAAAGTTTTTTGGCTAAAAAAGCTATTGTAACCTTAACGGACGATTCAAAACACACTTTTAATTACGGCGCATTGAATGTAGATAAAGTGGCAGAGGCTATTAAAAGCAATTGATCAGGACGAAACAGTACATATATTATTCAATAAAAAAGAAAGCTATGCGAAATTCAATGTTGATTTCCATAACCCTGTTGATTATTTGTTCTGCTGCTTATGCATTGCCAGGAAAGGATGGACCCGTTAGCGGTAAGATATATTTTTCAGACCAACCATTTACTACCAGCAATGCGGGCAGCAAAAATAATTTTACTTCGTCTGATTATATATACGGAAGAATAGAACTGGATGCACAAACTATCAATGAAGCATTCCGGGTATTTGAACCTAATGAAAACTATCCACATGCCTACTTCCTTTACAGGGTTTACATATTCCATAAGGGGAAGGAAATGGGCTTTAACTCTTCCTGGAATATTTGTTTGCTGAAACCTGAGCATAAAAATAACAAGTGGTTTAATTTTGATGTATTGCCGGAGCCGGCAAAAGCCACTACCGTACATTGCGGTACAGAAAGATTTAATACCTCTTTATTTTCAGTGCCTTTATATCATCTTTTTACCAACAGTAACTTCCCCGAAAATGGGGACTACAGGTTAGTTGTAAAGTTTTATTCAGAGACTTATGATGTGTGGGGAAAAATGGAGGATGTGGAAAAATGGCCCAAACTTGAGGGAGAGTTCACTTTTGCGTTCAATGAAAAGGACGTACCCATGCTAAAAAAAAATGAAGCAGCTGCTGATGCGGTAATAGAGGAAAATGCGTTTAAAATGAGTAAACTGCCTGATGTGTTTACCAACCCTGCCAAACTAACCGATGCGAAGCTTACACCGCAGAAGATAGCCGCTATTCTGAAAAGAGACATGCCCAACTGGACTGTTTTGAAATTTGCTTTCGAACCTGTAAGCGGACCTTTGTGGTTGATTGAAAAAGACGATTATGGATTAATAAAACAAAAGTATTTATCTTCTTATGTAAATGTTGCGTATAAAAAAGATGGAAACTGCTATGCAGGCTATCTGCAGTTGGTAGAAAAATACCTGGGCGGTGGAAGGTATGGGACTTTGCAGGTGGGTTTTACATCCAGCAGTATGCGTAAGGATAATGCAATTGATTGTATAAAGGTGAAATGATTTTTTAATGCTTGCTATTATGCACGGAGAAAATGACGGCATTGTTATTCCAGGAATCTTTCTCTTACTTCAGGAATCGGTACCATGCAGCTTTCTTTTTTGCCAAACCACCTGTAACGGTTACGGGCAATAATATTGTATAGCCAATCCCGGAAGAACTTTGGGATGATGATGAGCCCATAGAATAATTTCCATCCTCCATCCAGGTGCTTGCATATCCGGATTGCCGCAGAGGATTGTGTATAGGCTTTTCCCCCATCAATAAAGATTACTGAACTAAGTGAAGTAGGGTTGATATGGTATTGCGATAGCAGTTGTTTCGCTGTCTCTCCCTGGAGGGGCGCAAATTTTAATTTTTTTTTCTTATCCCTTTTGATGGCAAAATTCACCCAGTAATTGCAGAAATTGCAAATGCCATCAAAAAGAATTACAGGAGTTTCTGCCATTTGAGTAAAGGTAAAGCTGATTATTTAACCGGATAATTGTAATTTAAGGGTGTATTAAATACCAGCTTATGAAACAAGCCTTTGCTTTCGGATTATTCTTCTTCCTGCTTAGCACAACCGTAATGGCGCAGGGCAAATATGCCGGCTCCAAAAAATCATTAATTGGAAAAGTATATACCGACAGCCGAAATCTTGCGGCATTAAAAAGCTGGGAATATATGGAAGGCGGACTTGCCAACTCCTTAGATGACCCCGAGAGGATTATGTCAGAGGTTTTTAAAAAAGGAACAACCTATGTGGTGTTATTCAGCATTATGGAAGACACTGCTTCCGGTAAATGTAAAGTGATGGATGTGGTGGAGATTACCGGTGTGGTAAAGGGATGGACAGTCCGCAGCAGCTTTTGCCGGCAGAATGAACAGGAGAATAATTACATTATCGCCTGGGGAAAAGAAAACACCGGGCAATATATGAAGCTGATAAAGAAAGCCTGGAAATTTGACCCGGACAGGCGACGAATAAATGTGATACCGGTGAAGGGGATTGATTGTGAAAATGTGGGTTGCTGAAAAGGCCGGGCTAATTTACCTGCTTTATTAATTCCATCAATAAGTAATAGAATCACCCAACGGGGTATTGTGCCTACCACCTTATCTATAGATATTTAAGTATATTCGGATAAGTATGAAAATCAAGTGCTTCATAATGGCAGTATTATCCTGTTGTTTTAGCAGTAGCTATGTTTTTTCTCAGAATAAGCATATTGACAGCCTTTTTCTTGTTCTCAAAAATTCAAAAGAAGATACTGCCAAAGTAAATAATCTGTTAATGCTGCTTAGAGAATTCAGGTATTCTAATGTTGACACCGCCCTGTACTTTGGTAATGAGGCGCTGGCACTTGCAACAAGGCTCAACTATGAAATGGGAATTGCTGATTCAAAAAGAGGACTATGTGCTCTACATGCCAGCCTCGGAAAATTTGATGAAGGTGTAAAATACGGCAATGATGCATTAATTATTTATAACAAATTACTTTTATCTGCAATTGCATCAGACAAAGAAAAAATTTTAGCAAAAATAGGAGGCACCTATATGGTGCTCGGGCACAACAGAGGCTCACAAGGCAATTATCCCGAAGCACTGAAATATGATTTACTTTGTTTAAAGATAAAGGAACAGCTCGGAGATAAAAAAGGTATCAGCAGTATCAAATCAAATATCGGACTTACTTATGCTAATCAGCATAACTATTCCGAAGCCCTGAAGTATTTTTATGCTGCTTTAAAAATAAGTGAAGAACTGGGAATTAAGTCAGATATCGCTTACATGTACAACGCTATTGGTTGGGTTTATATTGAACAACGCAATTATCCGGAAGCATTGAAGCATTGTTTGGCAGGCTTAAAGCTGGCGGAAGAGGCAAGGAATAAGAGTATCATTGCAGAGAGTTACAATAATCTAGGGGCTATAAATGAAAAGTTGGGAAATTACAGCGAAGCACTGAATTATAATTTAGCCGCCTTAAAAGGATATGAGGAAACTGGGATCCGGGAGCAGATCCCCTGGGTTTACAACAACATTGGTTTAGTTTACCTGAAGCAAAAAAAATACAATAATGCTGCAGAATTTTTGAATAAGGCATTATCTTCTTCAAAAGAGCTTGGTAGCCTGGAACTTATTAAATTTAGTTATGAGAATCGGGCTGCATTGGATAGTGCGCAAGGCAACTATAAGCAGGCACTTGAACATTACAAACTATTTGTGCAGTATCGTGACAGCCTTGTCAATAAAGAGAGCAGTAAAAAAATAGTGCAACAGCAAATGCAATATGATTTTGATAAGAAAGAAGATTCATTAAACCAAAAGCATCTCATAACAGATACAAAATTTCAAACCCAGAAAAGACAGAGATATTTTTATTGGGCTGGCCTTTTCATGCTTGGGTTGCTTTCTTTTTTTGTGTTTCTAAACTTCCGCAACCAAAAGAAAATAAACAAGTTGGCAAGTGAAACCCATGCCAGGCAAAAAGTTGAACTGGAACTGCAAAACCAGCAGGCAATTTTAAGCGAACGTCTCCGCATCAGCAGTGAGCTGCATGATGAAGTGGGGGCTACACTTAGCGGCATTGCCATGTACAGCCATCTTACCAAAGAACAACTGAAAACGGGGCAAACGACTGAAATTGAAAAATCGCTGAATGTAATGCAGCAATCTTCCGCTCAAATGGTGGACAAGCTCAATGATATTGTATGGCTGATAAACCCCGAACAGGATTCACTGCAAAAGCTTATTGAACGCCTGGAAGAGTATGCTACAGAAATGGCGGCAATAAAAAGCATGAAAGTAGATATCAGTGTACCGGAAAAAATTGCGGATATTAACCTGCCCGTTGAGAGCCGTCGCAATATCTACCTGTTTTGTAAGGAAGCAATTAATAATGCCGTTAAATACAGCAACGCAACAATTCTTGGGCTAAAAGTAAAAGAAGTTGATGGCAAACTTGAATTTTCTGTAAGCGATAATGGAAAAGGTTTTGACGCTGTGATGGTAAGGAGAGGGAATGGACTTGAGAATATGCAGAAAAGGGCGGATGAGATAGGGGCTAAACTGCTGTTGCAATCCAAAGAGAATGAAGGAGCTTCCGTTTCGCTGCAATGCAAAATCACCTGATGAGGTATAGCAATTGTAAAATACAGCGTTTAGATTTGTAATCGGTTCTATTTATTAAACAAAAATTATTACTCCCCTTTAGGGGATGGGGGCCATGGAAATAAGAGTAGCGATATTTGAAGACAACAAATTGGTGAGGGATGCACTGGAAGCCATCTTAAATGGCACACCGGGCTATACCTGCTCTGGTGTTTTTGCCGATGGTAACAACTGGGAACGTAGTATCAAAAGTAGCCAACCCGATGTAGCGCTGATGGACATTGAAATGCCGGGGATGAATGGCATTGAAGTGACACAGCACATAACCGATGAGTTCCCGGAGATTAAAATCCTGATACAAACGGTGTTTAACGACAGTGAAAAAATATTTCAGGCCTTATGCGCCGGGGCATCAGGGTATATTTTAAAAAACGATCCACCTCATAAATATCTTGAAGCTATCAATGAAGTTTATAGCGGCGGTGCACCCATCAGTGCAACAGTGGCAAAAAAAGTTTTGGGTTTTTTTAGTAGCAAGAATGTAGTACTCATCTCACCGGAAAGTACCGATTACCAGCTCAGCGAAAGGGAAAAAGAAATACTGCACCTGATGGTTGAAGGGAATAACTATAGAACAATCGCCGATAAATCCTTTATCAGTTATGAAACGGTGCGTACCCATGTTAAGCATATCTACAAAAAACTGCATGTAGCCAGCCGCAGCGAAGCCATTCAAAAGGCTATACACCAGGGTATTCACTAATTTTTCAAAAATCTTTTATCATTTGTAAAAAATACCCCATTGGGGTATTGCACCGGTTTGTAGTATTGCCCATCTTTCAGTTGCAATTCAAAAGCTCCTTTGTAAACACCGGTTCATTCCTCCTCTGTAAAAGCAAGGTTAAATTCTGATAGTGGTAATTATTAAATTACTAAAACAAAAAATTGTTTATGAAAAAGAATTATTTAAAACTCATCAGTCCCTTTCTGTTGGCAGCTCTTCTTATTGTCGGTTGCCAAAAAGAAACAAAAGAAACAAAGGAAGAACAAGAAATAAATTCCCGGGCAGGGTTGCTATCTGCAAAGGAAAAATCACAGATTGGATGCCGGTTGATTTATGAAGGTCAGCATTACCAGGATTTTAGTTACTCAACTACGTTTGGTTATAATAACGATGGGTTGCTAAATAGTTTAAACCGAAATGAAAGGTATGATAAGTACAAATGCAATATTAGTTATCATCCTGATAGTCGTTTAAAAAGTAGTGAGGTGGAATTAATACAACCACATGGAAAAATTAATTTGCTGGTCGATTTTGGTTATACAGGCAATAATCTTACCAGAACTACCTGGACTTTTGCAGATGATGGAGAGTTGATAAATAATGTTTATTTATCCTACAATGCAAATAATCAATTAATTAAAATTGAATCACCGGAGTTTGATTATAGTGTTGATGAATTTTATAATGCTGCAGGTAATTTAATTCAGGAAGATATTTATTTTGGCGGAGTGTATAGTTATAAATATGAGTACGTATATACAATACCTATTAAAAACCCATGGTTGTTGATTCAAAATGCTGGAGTGCCGTATGATTTTGTTTATAATATCAATTCTAATTACCCTAATCTTGATAATGCTACAGATATTTACTACATAGATGGAACAAATCAAATACTGATATATCGGGATGATTTGGCGGCTACTACATTCAGTTTAAATAATGGTGGTTATCCGAAATTTGTAAATTATTTTGATGTAATAGGTCAGGAACCTACGAGAATAATTTTTAATTATACCAATTGTGGTAATGGGAATTCACCTGACAATACTAAAATCAGCAACGATGTTACTTCTGAAAGCAACTTATCCAAGCTGCAAAAAATACAAGCAATAAAAACATTTCAAACAAAACGCCATTTGTATCGTAATTGATAATAGTTATAATAGATATTTTTATTTTACCACTAAACTTAAATTATGAAAAAAAATTATTTGAAACTCTTCAGTTCATTCTTAGTTTCTCTCTTTGTTATTGTCGGGTGTCAGAAAGACATGAAGGATCAGTCAATATCTTCAGAAGCAGAATTGCAGTCAGCAAGTGCCCGGAACGGTATGAATGAAAATAAATGCCGGCTGGTGAATCTCGATTGGTCGGCAGGCGGAGTCGGCGTATGGCAATATTGCTATAATAACAAAGGGTTAGCTGACAAATGGACGATTGATTATGGCGACGGTTTTATTATTAGTGAGAATATATACTATAATACAAATGGTCAGATTATAAAGGCCGAGGAAGATTATTTTGGAACAAACTATGTCTATCTTTTTTATTATTCCGGCAAACGTTTAACAAGGCTTACAAGAACAAGTGTGGACTTCCCTGACGAGTTTACGGATTTTCGATATACCTATAACAGCAGAGGCCAAAACACAAGGCAGGACGATGACATCACCGATCAACATGTGCTGATGTATTATGATGCAATGGGAAATTGTACCAAAACCGATATTTATCTTGGCACTGATCTTTGGTATTCTGATAATTACACATTTAATGCCCCTGTCAAAAATCCATGGCTTCATGTACCCGGAATTGAATACGGCTTTTTAGCTTATGGAGGAACATATGCCACTAATAAGCGTTGGTTTACCAGCAATCGTACAGTGATATACGATACTGATGGCACCCCATTTGTCTTTAATGATTATGATCCAGCCCAAACAGTTATACAAACGAGTAGTAATAATTTACCCATCTCTGCCACATATTATGACATGATTTCTGAAACTGAGCTTACTATTACTTTGGGCTACGACAACTGTGGCAGCGACAACGGTAATGTTCACAAAAATTCAGCGACCGTTACACCACCTGCTACATCCGGCGCAAGCAGGATAAACCCAATGATGTTATTGCGGCCCAACCCGGCCAAATCAATGAAAGAGCAGTTAAAGGAAATCAGGCAACAATTGAAAAACAATAAAAAATAGATTTAAACCAAACATTAACCATTAAACTTTTTTTATGAAAAAGAATGTATTTAAAACCGTATGCAGTTTAATGCTAACTGCCCTGTTATTTTCCGGCTGCCAGAAAATAACAGAAGAATTGAAACCTGTTGAAGATTTACAAGATCAACAGAATGCAAAAAGTAATGACGGCGACGATAGCAAATGCCAGCTTAGCAGTATCCAATGGAGCGATGGCCTTCAGTTTGATTTTAGTTATGACCATAAGGGCCTTGCGGATATGTGGCGTATAGATTATGGCGGGGGAGACTATGAAGAGCACCAGATAAAGTATGATAGTAAAGACAGGATAAAAAGCACACATATTATTGCACCCATTTTTTTACCGGGAGATGCCATTAATTACACTTTTTATAGTAGCGGCAATTTTACAACCCGTGCCTTAGGCTATCTTGAATCAGGGCCAATATGGGCTGATATTTTTTACACATACAACCAAAAAGGTCAGATGACAAGACTGGATGATGTAGTTAACGATTACCACAGCAGGTTTTATTATGACAATAAGGGTTTTAATATCCAGGCTGATTTGTATATAGGTACTGATTTACTATATCGGTATTTATACGAATTCAAAATACCCAACAGAAACCCTTACCTGGCTGTAAACGGAGTTGATTTTGGATTCCCTTTTTATTTATTTCCCCTGTTTGATAAAAGATGGGAATCACGGGGAACCTATATTTTTTACGAAGAGGGAACTCCTTACGTTTATTATGATTTAGACCCAGCACAAACTACCATGCAAACAGGCACACATAATTATATGACCCATTCATCTTATTATGATATGGCAACCGAAACGGCGGGTAATGTAACCTGCACTTACCAAAATTGTGGTGGTGATAATGATGACGATGATTTTAATAAAACAACAACGCCATCATCAGCAAATAAGACAGGGCCTTTAAGTATTCGTAACAAACTAAATCAGATTTTAAGCAGACACTCTAAAAATATGAAACAGGAATTGAAAGATTTTAAAAGGCAATACTTTAGTCAGCTAAAACCGATGACAAATAAATAATATTATTAAACAATTAAAATTTTATTACAATGAAAAGAAAATCATTTAAACTATTACTTCTTTTACCCCTGATTGTTTTTTTAGTATCGGGATGTAAAAAAAGAATCTCGAATGACACTATTAAGAGCGAAGTAATGACTGAATAAATTTGTTTAAAAGCATGTGATGAAATTGAAACAAAGGCATTATCTGATTTTGAAGCCTGCATGATACCAATCAGAGCTGAGGCTAAAGCTGGTATGGAGCTTTGTAGCAAAGTTGCCCCTGGAAATTATGTTGCATGCGTTGCAGCAGTACTCAAAGCTTCTGAAAGTGGTATAGATAGATGTTTAGCAGATTTAAGGGTCAAGCTTGAAGAAGTAAAAAAATGCAGAAAAGATTGCAGGGATAAGTTCCGGGAGATGATGGAGTTAGACCCAAATTAAAAAAAGGAGCTTCAATTCGAAGCTCCTTTTTTTATTTCATATTATGAAACACCTTCTGCACATCTTCATCCTGCTCTAATTTATCAATCAGCTTACTTACATCAGCCGCTTGTTCATCATTAACAGGAACAGTAGTGGATGGTATCCATTCTAATTCAGCAGTGATAGGGTTGATGCCTTTATCTTCCAGTGCTTTTTGCATATTACCAAAATCGGTAAAGCCGCAACGGACTACTAAAATGTCTTCACCATTTTCACCAGTGCCTTCACCGAGTTCTTCCAAACCAAAATCAATCAGCTCCAGTTCCATATCTTCTGCATTCAAACCTTCTGGTTTCAGTTTGAACACACCCATTTTTTTAAACTGAAAAGATACACTGCCGCTGTTGCCCAATGTGCCGTGACCTTTGGTGAAACAGGACTTCACATTCGCTACCGTCCTTACATGGTTATCGGTAGCGGTTTCAACTAATATAGCCACACCATGGGGGGCATAACCTTCGTAGAGGATCTCATCATAGTTTACTAATTCTTTTCCCTGGGCCCTTTTAATAGCTGCTTCTACCCGGTCTTTGGGCATCCCTACACTTCTTGCATTTTGAAAACAGCGGCGTAATGCAGCATTATCTTTAGGGTCAGGGCCACCGGCTTTTACGGCAATAATTATCTCTTTACCAATACGGGTAAAGTTCTTGGCCATCTTATCCCAGCGGGCAAACATCGAGGATTTGCGTACTTCAAAAATTCTTCCCATTAGTATAGTTAATTGGG